>CAXUFS010000001.1:0-53245 GCA_964250315.1 uncultured Kineosporia sp.
GCGCCGGGGTGGTGAGCGCCGTGAGGCAGGCGAACGCACCGAGGGCGGCGATGAACAGCGTGGCGAAGTAGTGGGTGTAGGCGAGCGCGGAGAGCGCGAGCGTCAGGACGCCGATCCGGCTCGGCGTCGCAAGGGGGCGCTGGGCGCCGGCGCGGTTGTGCTGGCTGCCGTCCTGGTCTTCTGGTTCCTGCTGCCGATCTACTCCGCCCAGGTGATCCCGAAATCCGGCTGGAGCGACCGGATGTGGCTGCGCAGCTGGATCTGAACCGGCCGGCGGCGAGCGGTCACAGCCGGACGGGCAGGCCCTTCAGACCGTGGAAGGTGGTGGAATCGCGCCATTCTGGCTCGGCGAGCACGGTCATCCCGGGATGGCGGGCGAACAACCGGGGCAACGCCTCGGAGGCCTCCAGCCGGGCCAGCGCCGCGCCCAGGCAGAAGTGGATACCAGTGCCGAACCCCAGGTGGGATGGACCTTCCCGGCTCAGATCCAGATGCCCGGGGTGCTCCCAGCGACGGTCGTCGCGGCCGGCCTGATCGACCAGCAGCAGCACGGCCTGACCGGCCTGCACGGTGACGCCGCCCAGCTCGTGATCGACCAGCGCGGTCCGGCCGATCAACTTCACCGGGCCCTCCAGCCGCAGCAGCTCCTCGATCGCCCGGGCCGGATCCGCGTGCAGCAGCGGCACCTGGTCCGGGTGCCTCATCAACGCCAGGGCACCGTTGCCGATCAGATTGGCCGTGGTCTCATGACCGGCCGCCAGCAACAGGATCACCGTGGCCAGCACCTCGTCCAGGCTCAGGTCCTGGCTGGCCAGCATCTGGGAGATGAAGTCATCGCCACCGGTGCCGGTTCGAGGCAACCGCTGACTGAGGATCGGGGTCAGGAACATGGTGACCTCGAAGGACGCCGCCACCGCCTGAGCCAGGTCGTGCTCCCCGGCGTCCACCTCCAGCATCCGCACCAGTTGCGGGGTCTGCTCCAGGAAGACCTCGGCCCCCTCGACGCCGACGTCCAGCAGCTCCGCCATCACCGCGATCGGAAGGATGTAGCCGTAGTCGGCCAGCAGGTCCACCTGATCACCGGGGTCGCCGAGCGCGTCCAGACAGGAGTCGGCAATCGCCGCCACCCGGGGCCTCAGCCCTTCGACCGCCCGGGCTGAGAACACCGGTGCGATCAGGCGGCGCAGCCGGGTGTGGTCGGGCGGGTCGCTGAAAAGCATCAGCCCGGTGGGCATCGCGGCCAGGTCGGGTGGGGTCAGCGGACTGTTGGCCGGGTCACTGCTCCAGCCGGATCCGCGCAGAACGGCGGACGCCTCGTCGAAGCCAGTGACCACGAAAACGCCGAGATCGGCGTTCCAGCTGATCTTCTCGGCATCCCGTCCGGCTTGAGCGGTACTGCTCATCGGACCCCTCCATGGGTGAAGGCCCAGTGCTGTTGGCCCATCGGCGTGGCCGGTGGATCACCGCAGTCCCATTCCCGCCGGACGCCGTCCCAGTAGCTGGTCGCGCCGAGCTCACCGAGTACGGCGGTCATGCCCAGATCGATCCGGCTGATGGTCAGGTACTCCGGCGGCAGGGCAAGCTTCTTCACCGCCCGGGCGTGCGGGCCGGCCGGAGAGAACTCCAGATCCACGATCGAGGCGGCGTATTCGCGGGTGTAGCGGAACGGCTGCGGGCTCAGCAGCGGAGTCAGCGACTCCCGCGACCAGGCCAGCAGGTCACCGGCCGCCGGCGGATCGCTGGGATCGACGAAACCGCCTGCGGTGTAGTGCCCGAGCAGGCCGCCGGCGTCGCCGTCCAGGGTGGACTGCACCACCTTCTGCATCCAGCTGACCTGCTCGGGCTGAAAGTGCTTGACGCAGCCGAAGTCCAGGAAGCTGACGGCGCCGTCGGGGTGGAACAGGTAGTTGCCTGGGTGCGGGTCGGCGTTGAACATCCGGTAGGCCCGCAAGCTGCCCAGGGTGAACCGGTAGATCGCCTCACCCCAGAGGTCACGCAGCTCCTGCGGCTGGGTCCGGGCCTGGGCGAACCGCATCCCGTCGCTGCGTTCCATGGTCAGTACCCGGGCCGTCGACAGGTCCGGCAGCACTTCAGGAATCCGGATGAACGGGTGCCCCCGGTAGATGCTGGCGAACGCGCTCTGATTGGCCGCCTCGCTCAGATAGTCGACCTCCTCCCCGATCCTCGTCGCCACCTCGCGAGCCAGCGCCCGGGCATCGCTTCGGCCGACGTCCGGGATCACTCCGCGGACCAGCTGAAAGAAGGTGGCCAGCAGCTCGGTGTTGGCCAGGTCGTCGCGGATGGCCTGATCAATGCCTGGATACTGGATCTTCACCACGACGTCGCGGCCGTCATGGGTGCGGGCCGCGTGCACCTGCCCGATCGAGGCCGCAGCCAGCGGATGCGGATCGAAGGTGGCGAACACGGCATCCGGCGAGGCGCCTAGCTCATCGCTCACCACCTTCGACGCCACCGCCGCATCCATCGGCGGGGCGTCGTCCTGCAGCCGGGCCAGTGCGGCCTGATAGATCGAGCTGGTGCCACCGGCGCCGGTATTTGCCCCGCCGAGGGTGACGAAGGACAGGATCTGGCCCGCCTTCATCAGCACCCCGCGGGAACGGCCGAGCGCTTCGGCGTAACGCTCAGCGCTGCGGGCGTGCACCTGTGCCCGGTCCTTGCCGCGCAGAGCGGCGACCACGGTCTCGCCCGCGGTCCGTCCGGTGGCCGCGACCAGCGGTGCGGCCCGGGCGATCCGTCCAATCGGCAACCGTCGTTGTGGATCCGGCACCAGGCCTCCCTCTGCTCATGCTTACTCCGTCCACGGAAGGCCAGCACGAGCGGCCGGGCGCGGTGGTCTACTGAGCATGAGCTATCAAGGGCAAAGGCGCCGCACGGGGGTAACCAGCCCCTCGTCGTCAGATGATCATTCGTTGAAGTCGGGCGCGATTCCGGTGATGTTGAAGAGTTTTGCTCCGAGCCGCCGGCGCCAACCGTTACCCCCGCAGACGCCACAGGCGCGGCGGCTGTAGCCCCAGATCATTCCGGTATGCCGCCCAGTTCCTCGGCAGCTCCAGCAGTTTCTGCGCGGGTGCAGCCAGCAGCTCACGTAATAGGCCGCGCCAGAGGCGGCGATCCAGACCACGATCCCCACGGATCCGAACAATGCCCCGGCAACGAAGGTAATCGCCGCCCATCCGGCCAGATGCCCGAGGCTCATACCCATGCCTTCGAACATGACTAACCCCCCGCATTCGACTCGTAAATGACAATCTATCGAAACATACGAGTTGAGGGGATTCAATTGACTGGGCGATTGGCTGATAAGCCACGCGGTTACGAGACGGCAGTAAGCACCTTGGCGCAGCGCTGCACGTCGTCCTCGGTGTTGGCCAGGTGGAAGCCCAGCCGCAGCCTGCCCGCTCGCACCGAGGCCATTACTGACGCCTCGCGCAATGCCTGGGCGGTCTGTTCGCCGTCCTCGACGCCCAGTGAAACGATCGCCGAATCGGAGGGTGACAGACCCATCTCAGCGCGGAACTGATTGGCCAGGCCGACCGAGTGGGCCTGCAGTGCGCGGACGCCGACACCGGCCAGCAACTCCAGCGCGGGCGCCGCCCCAGCCAGCGCGAACCAGGCTGGAGAGACGTCGAATCGGCGGGCATCGCTGGCCAGCCGGAGCGGGGAGCCGTAGATGCCCTCCCATGGGTTCTGACTGGCGTACCAGCCGGCCGTGTGCGGCACCAAACTGTCGATCAGGTCCGGCTGGATGGTGAAGAAGGCCGTGCCGCGCGGTGACAGCAGCCACTTGTAGGCACCGCAGGCGGTGTAGGAGAACATTCCAGCCCGGACCGGGAACCAGCCTGCGGCCTGACTGGTATCGACGAAGGTCCGGGTGCCGGTCTCGGCGCAAACCGCGGCCAAGGCGTCCAGATCGGCCACCGCACCGGTAGCCGACTGCACCGCTGACACCGACACCAGCGTGGTCTGAGGTCGGACCGCTCCAGCCAGATCCTCCAGCGGGACCTCTCGGATGCTCACCTCACGATCGCGCTGGACCATGAACGGGAACAGAATGCTGGTGAAATCGCCGATGGCAGTAAGAACTTCGCTGCCGGGCGGCAGGGACGCCGCGACCAGCCCGGCGAACACCGACACCTGGCTGCCCAGCGCCACCTGCTCCACCGGCACCGCGCACAGCTGCGCGAAGGCGGCCCGCGACCGGGCCACGTCGCGATCGAAGTCGGCCGGATTCATCGTTCCGGCCTGCCAGTTCTGCTGCACCGCCCTCAGGGCGCTCAGCGCGCAGTCCGGTGGCAGTCCCGCGGTGGGCGTATTCAGATAGCTCACCTGAGGATGGAACTGCTTCTGCGCCCGGCTGATCCGATCCGAGTCCGCGCAGTGATCGGGCTGGCTCGATGACATCGGCGGGCACCTCTCAGATTGAGTCAGCTCAGGATTCAGGGATCTGGGCTTGGACCACAGCGTAGGCGCCGGAGGTCCGCCAGGGCTGGCCCGATGCGTCCAGTGCCGACAGAGTGGCCTGATCCAGGCCGACCACCACGTCGGACTTGAGTGTCCGCAGAACCGCCACCGGGGCGGCGAAATAGCTGACCGCATCGGCGAATTGGGTGGTTGCAGGCCACGCGCAGTCGCCGACCAGGCGACGGTAGTTGAGGTCGCCCTTCAAGATGACCAGCCGGGCCTGCCGATACTCCTCGACCAGCTCGTCCGGAGCCTGGTGGAAGGTTAGTGGCGCGAAGTAGAACTCGTGGGTGGTGATCAGCAGATTTCCGGAGGCGGCGGCCTGCTTGAGCCGGTCGGCCAACCGCTGCCCGGGCATCCCGGAGCGCTCGATCGCACGCAGGCACTGCACGATGTCCGTGGTGGTGGCATCGGAGACGAAGTAGGGCGCGGGCTTGACGTGCAACGAAACCCGGCGGGCCAGGCCGCAGGACAACAGGTGCCCGGTCAGCATCAGGTCGGCGACCAGCTCCGGGCCGGTGTTGTCGGTGACGATCAGCACCGGACCCGGTGGTGCGCTGGTGAGCCAATCCCAGACCTGCTGGCTGTCGTCGGCGATCAGCCCGGCTTCCCGCCCCGGGCCGGCTGACCCGGGCCGCTTCTGCGCCTGACCGGCAAGCTCGGCATCCAGCTGGGCTGTGATCCGGAAACCCAGATCGGCCTGGTTGCCCCAGACCGCGGCCAGCAGCAGCGCCTGCCCGGCGTCTGAGCCACCGGCCGAGATGTGACCCGGATCGGGGATGCCCACGGTTTCCAGCTCGGCTGCCTTGAGATGCTGAAACGGATCGACGCCTTGCCACGGTCCGGGCCCGAAGTAGCCGGTCGCCTCCAGAAGCTTTCTGTAGAAAATGTTCTCCGCCATCAGGAAAGGGACATCGAACCAGCTCTGCCCGGCATGGCCATCGATCCAGGCGTTCCATCGGCCCCCTCCGGGAAGGTCCAGGCGAGGCCGTTCGATCACTCCACCGCTGATCTCGTCCAGCAGCTGAGCGATTCGCTCCCGCTGGGCTGGGCCGAATGGGTGCGCCCCGGTGATCTGCCGGAGCAGCTCTGGATGCCGCTTGGCCAGCACCCGCCAGGCAAACGAATCAGGCTGATTGCTCCGGATCGGCGGCGGCAACGGCACCACATCATCCTCGCACCGCCACCGGATATCTTCGTGGCCACCTCGGCCCACCGAACTGGGCTGATTGCACTGCTTATCCAGGCGCGAAGCCCGGCCTGGCGGTTCTGACCGGTGGCTGGTTCAGTCGTGCGGGCCGAGTGTCGATAAAAGGGCCATGACCGTCGCGCTCGACGGGTTCGCCGACCTGGCGCCGCCTGGACCGTCCGCCGGACCCGCAGGTCACGAGCACCCGCGCACCCTGGGCTGGGTGCGCAGTGCCGCGCTGGCGATCGGCGGCAGCAATCAGAGTCTGTTCCTGCTCGGAGCGTTACTCCTGGCCCAGGGCACCGCCGCGGTGCCATTGCTGATCATCGGCCTGGTGATGAGCCTGATCGCCATGCCGGGCTGGATCGAACTACTCCTGATGTGGCCGAACCGGGTCGGCGGAATCGCCGCGGCCTGCGGCGAGGCGTTCCGTCCCTACAGCGCCGTGCTGGCCAATCTGGCCGGTACCTGTTATTGGTGGGGCTGGATTCCCACCTGTGGCCTGACCGCACTGTTGTCCGCCGCCGCTCTGCATTCCTGGTATCTGCCCGGCATTCCCACCACCGTTCTGGCCATCCTCATCCTGCTCGGCTTCACCGGGCTGAACCTGTCCGGAGTTCGCCGGGTCACTGGACTGGCCGTAATGATCGCCAGCGGGGCGGCGGCCCTGGCCATGCTCTCGGTGCTCATCCCGGTGTTCAGCGGAGGCGTGGACTGGCACCAGGCCACGTCCTACTCGCTGAAGGCGCCGTTCGAAGGTGTCTTCGGTAAGATCACCAGTGCGATGGCGGGGTTGTACCTGATCGGCTTCGCCGCACCGGCCTTCGAGGCAGCCGGGTGCCATGTCGGGGAGACGGCTGACCCGAATCGCAACATCCCCCGTGCCTACTACGCCTCAGCGCTGATGGCCTGCGTCTTCTTCATCGCTGTGCCGGTGGTGTGGCTGGGCGTGCTGGGTCGCGGGCCACTGGAGGGCGATCTGGCCAGCGTGCTCGGTCCGACCTTCGCACCGCTGCTGGGCGGCGCAGGCCGGGCGGCAGCGATCTGGCTGATGGTGCTGAACATGTTCCACGGCACGCTCCAGCCACTGGCTGGGGGCGCCCGGACGTTGTCCCAGCTGGCCGACGATGGGCTTCTGCCAGAGGTCTTCGGCCTGCGTAATCGGTTCGACGCGCCCTGGGTGACCACCTTGCTGACGGCCGGGATGTCGATTGTGTTCCTGCTGCTGGGGGATCCGGTCTGGATGATCGCGGCCGCCAACCTGACCTATCTGCTCGGGATCGCTCTGCCCAGCGTGGCCGTCTGGTTACTACGCCGGCATTCTCCGCAGCTGGCCCGGCCCTACCGGGCCCGGCGCGGACTGGTCACCCTGGGCCTGCTGATGGCGATGATCTGGGGCGTCTCGGCGATCCTCGGCTTCGAGCAGTACGGCCTGCCCACAGTGGTCTTCGGATTCGCCTTGGCCTACTCCGGGTCAGCGCTGTACGCATTGCGGCAATGGATCGACCGGCGCCGAACCGGGCGCCCGCGAATGCGAAATTCCCTGCACCGCAAGCTGACCGGCGCGATGCTGCTGGTGATGGCGCTGGACAGCGTGGGCTACCTGGCCGCGGTGGGCTACTCCGGGCACAGCGATCCAGCCCTGATCGCTGCCCTGGAGGACATCTTCGTGGTGGTCGCCCTGGTCACCATCTCGGTCGGCCTGGTGCTGCCGGGCACGATCGCCCACGTCGCCACCCAGGTCGCCGGATCGGCCGACCGGCTGGCCACGGGAACCCTGGCCGACCTGACCCGGGCCATGGAGAGCCTGGCCGCCGGCGATCTGGCCGCGGCCCGGGCCCGGGTGGACAGCCGGCCCGTGATCGTCCACTCCGGCGACGAACTGGGACAGCTGGCTCAGAGCTTCAACACCATGCAGGACGAGGTGGCCCGGGCGGCGATCGCCCTGGACGGCGCCCGCGAGAAGCTGCGCGAGTCTCACAGCAACCTGGAGCATCTGGCCTCCACCGACCCGCTGACCGGGATCTGGAACCGGCGCCAGTTCGAAGCCGAGCTACACCGGCATGTGAGTGACCTGGGCCGGGATCCAGCCGGCGGCAGCCAGATCCGGGCCGCACTGCTGATCCTCGATCTGGACAATTTCAAGTACATCAACGACAGCTATGGCCATGCAGCCGGAGATATTGTCCTGCATCAGGTTTCGGAGATTCTGCGGTCTCAGCTGCGGCCGGGTGACATGGTGGCCCGGCTGGGGGGCGACGAGTTCGCCGTGCTGATGCGGGACATCGAACCCGAGCAGGCGGCGGCCATCGCCCGTGAGCTGCGCGACCAGATCCGCGACACCCGATTCGAGCTGGATGCCGGGCAGCGGCTCCGGCTTTCGGTCAGCATCGGCATCACGACGTTCGACAGCGAGGACGATCAGAGTCCCAGCGATCTGATGATCAATGCCGACATCGCCATGTATGACGCCAAAGACGCTGGACGGGACCGGGTTTTTATCGCCTCGGCCGACGTGCACCAGGAGCGGGTGAAGTCCCGCCAGACCTGGCTGGAGCGGATCCGGGACGCGCTCGAGCAGGACCGGATGGTGTTGCTGGCCCAGCCGATCCTGAACCTGTCCAGCGGTGAGGTCCAGCAGTACGAGCTGCTGATCCGGATGCGCTCGCCCGAGGGTGAGCTGATCCCGCCGGTCGCGTTCCTCGACATCGCCGAACGCTCGGGGATCATTCGCCAGATCGACGAATGGGTGATCGGGTCAGCCTGTTCGATGATCACGAACGCAGGACGGGCGGGCAAGGATCTACGGCTGGAAGTGAACGTGTCCGGCGTGTCGGTCAGCGATCCAGACTTCTTGGAGACGATCGAGCCGATGCTGCAGGCGCTCGGCTCACGGGCGGCCAATCTGATCTTCGAAGTGACCGAAACGGCGGCGGTGACCAATCTCGGCCAGGCGATCGCCTTTGCGAAGCGGCTGGAACCCTACGGCAGCCGGTTGGCCCTGGACGACTTCGGCGCGGGCTTCAGCTCGTTCTACTACCTGAAGCACCTGCCCTGCGCCTACCTGAAGATCGACGGCGAATTCATCCGCACGCTGCCGACGAGCGAGGTGAACCAGGTCTTCGTCCGGGCCAACGTCGCGCTGGCTCAAGGGCTGGGCAAGCTGACCGTGGCTGAGTTCGTCGAGGACGCCGAGACGCTGCACCTGCTTACTGAGCTCGGCGTGGACTACGCCCAGGGCTATTACATCGGCCGGCCGGAGCCGCTGCCGGCCAGTGCGCTGGGTTCAGCCGATGGCTCTGACCCCGCCGGGGCGCCCGGCGCCACGATTCCGGCCCAGCGGCCGGGCTCCCAGGACCAGGCGGCCGAAGCGGTTTGACCGGCTCCGGGGCGGCCCACAATGCTCGGGTATGGCGTACGACGAAGAGCTGGCCGGCCGGGTCCGGGCTGGGCTGAGCGGCGAGGCCGGTCTGACCGAGCGGCGGATGTTCGGCGGCCTGGCCTTCCTGATCAACGGCAACCTGGCGGTCAGTGCCAGCAGCCAGGGCGGTCTGCTGCTGCGGGTCGAGCCGGCTCAGACGCAGCGACTGGCAGAGCAGGCCGGAGCCGATCGCTTCATGATGCGGGGCCGGGAGATGGACGGCTGGCTCCGGATCGATCCCAGCGCGATCGAGTCGGACGATGATCTGACCCGCTGGGTGTCGATCGGAATCGAATTCGCTCGTCGCCTGCCGCCGAAGTAGCAGCGATCGGGCCAGGTCGTTTCCGATCTGGCCGCTTGCTCGAGACGAGGCGCTTCGTTCCAGCGATGACCGCTGGGACTCAGCTGGCCCGGACGTGCATCACGAAACCGTTGGCCGGGTTGAGCACAGGGATGGCCACTCCGACATCGGCCAGCAGCCCACCGGCGGCGTCCAGCCGCCCATCGGGCCACCACGACGGTGACCGCCGCTGATTCAGCGACGGGAGTCCCACCTCGTCGCGCCGGACCATGGTGTAACTCCGGGTGGGATCCAGGCCGGGCAGCCGCAGCCGTCCACCCAGTGCGGAAGCAGATGTCCCGAGCCGCAGACAGGCGTAGACCGCCTCTAAACGGTCGGGCGACACCACACCGTGCAGCCATACCTGGTCATCCGCCGGGTCCGCGCGTACGACCTCGCCTGAGTGCAGCAGAGGCCGTAACTCGCGATAGAGCGCCGCCCACCGTTGTAACTGCCGAACCTCGTCCGGGGTACAGGTGGTCAGATCCCACTCGATCCCCGCATGGCCGAAAAGAGCGGTCAAGCAACGGAAACTGAGCTCAGTGGCACGATGAGTGGTGTGCGCGACCGGTCCGCCGACATGGGCACCGATCAACTCAGGAGGCACCAGCAGCCCGGTCCAGCGCTGGATCGGCTGCCGCTCGAGCGGATCGTTGGTGTCGGAGGCCCAGACCCGGTCGGCCCGCTCCAGAATGCCCAGATCCACCCGGCCGCCGCCGGAGGAGCAGGACTCGATCTCCAGTCCGGGGTGCCGGGCCCGCAATTCGTCCATCAGCCGGTAGAGCGCCTGAGTCTGGACGTGGACTCCACCGGTTCCGGCGTGGACCGATTCCAGCAGATCGCGGTTGTGATCCCATTTCAGATAGGCGATGCCCAGCTCCGTGACCAGGGCGTCGAGCCGCTCCAGGAGATACGCGTAGGCAGCGGGATGAGCCAGGTCGACCACGAGCTGCTGGCGGGCCAGCGCGGGCCAGCGGCCCGGCGCGGCCAGGATCCAGTCCGGGTGCTGCCGGACCAGATCCGAGTCCGGATTGGCCATCTCGGGCTCGACCCAGAGACCGAATTCCATTCCGAGGCCACGGACCGCGTCCGCCAGCGGGGCTAGTCCATCGGGCCAGACGCCGGGGTCGACGAACCAGTCGCCCAACCCGGCCCGGTCGTTCCGCCGCCCGCGAAACCAGCCGTCGTCCAGAACAAAACGCTCCACGCCGACCTCGGCGGCCCGCTCAGCCAGCCGGACGGCGCTGGCGAGGTCCTGCTCGAAGTAGAACGCCTCCCAGGTGTTCAGCACCAGCGGACGCGGCCTGTGTACATGGTTCGGCCTGCCCCGCAGCCACAAATGCAACCGTGCACTGACGCCGTCCAGGCCCCGGTTCGACCAGCTGAACACCACCCACGGCGTCTGGTAGCTCTGGCCGGAAAGCAGCCGGATCTCACCAGGCAGCAGAAGCTCTCCCGCTCCAAGCACTCCGTCCCCGCCCAGACCGGCACCGGTGTAGAGCTTCTCCGCCACGTGCACGTGGTTGCCGCTCCAGGCCGCGTGAACGGCCCAGATCTCACCGCTTCGGAAGCCGAAACCGGCTGTACCGGCTGCCATCAGCAGAGTGGCGTCATGACCGGTCCGGCCACGACGGGATTCCCGGGTACGGCTGCCCTGATGGAACGGCTGCCGTTGCGGACTGTGCTCGCGGCACCATCGCCCGGCCAGGTCCAGCACCTCGGTGGCCCGATCCGGTACCGGGAGCATGACGTCCAGCGCATTGACGGTGTAACCGTCGTCACCGGAGTTCGTGATCCGGTGCCGGATCCGGACCAGTCCGGAAATCTCCAGCCGTAACTCGCTTTCCAGAACCAGACCGGCCTCGGGATCAGCCGCTTGGATGGTGAGCCGGTGACCGGTTTCCGGCGTACCGTCCAGAACCTGGCCGGTGACGGTGAACCGCGGGAAGAGCGCTGTTCCGTTGCGATGCCCGGCCAGTCCCGGGCGGCCCGGCCATCCGTCTGGCTCACCCGGAACCAGGCTCAGCCGCAGTGGCTCGTCGGTGCTGTTGTGGGCTACCCCGGGATCGAGCAGAGCGGGTAGTGCCGCCAGCTCGGCCGGGCTGAGCGGTCCGGGATCGGCTCCCCAGTGGAGAACTTGGGGCAGCCGCGGGCGGTCCAGATCCAGGATGACGGCGGCCCCGGCCGCCCGCAGCAGCAACGGGTTGGCTGGCAACGTCAGCCCTTGTTCGCGCCGAGCGTCAGCCCGGAAACGAAATGTCGTTGCAGGATGAAGAAAACCAGCACGGTGGGTATGGCGATGATCGTGGCCCCGGCCGAGACCAGGTTGTTGTCGGTGAAGAATTCGCCGCGCAGGTTGGACAGGGCGCTGGTGACCGGGAACTTCTCGCCAGTCGTCATCAGCGCTACCGCCCAGAAGAACTCGTTGTAGATCCAGGTCACTTCCAGTGTGGCCAGCGCGGCCAGGGCCGGCCGGCACAGTGGCATGGTGATCTGCCAGTACTGGCGCCAGGCACTGGCCCCGTCCACCTGCGCCGCCTCGTACAACTCGTGCGGCAATGACTTCATGTAGTTGCTGAGCACGAAGATGCAGAATCCGGACTGGAATGCGATGTTGATCAGGATGACGCCCCAATAGCTGTCCAGCAGCAGCCCGGAGTCGCTCATCCAGTAGGGCAACGGCACCAGCCGGTACAGCCGGAACAGCGGAATCAGCAGAGCCTGCTGCGGAAGCAGGTTGGCGGCAATGAAGAAGCCGAGCAGGACCAGGTTCAGCCGGGAACTGAAGCGGGCCAGCACAAATGCGATCATCGACGCGAAGAAGAGCGTGATCAGCACGGCAGGCACAGTGATGATCACTGAGTTCACGAAATGCCGGGTGAAGTCGCCGCGCTGCCACGCCTCTGAGTAGTTGTGCAGGGTGAAGCCGCCCCAGGACACGTACCCGTGCTTGGCAGTGAACTGGTAGTCGCGGAACGAGTTGATGATCGCCCACGCCAGCGGGAACAGCCAGGCGATGGAGATGAACAACAGGAACGCGTGCAGCAGGATCCGCTGTGGTGTCAGCGGTTTCCGGACCTTGAGCGTCACCTCGGGCTGAAGAGGCACCTCTTGGATGGGCTGATGGAGCGTACTCATCGCTTGTCCTCTCGCATCAGCACCGGCAAGTAGATGGCGATCAGCACGGTGGATACGATCAACATGAACGTGGCTAGGGCCGAACCGAATCCGATCCGGCTGGCCTCACCGATCACGTTGGAGGCAACCAGCGTCGAGATCAGTTCCAGCCCGTTTCGGCCCTTGTTGATCACCCAGACGATGTCGAAGGCTCTCAGCGCCTCGATCACCGTCACCACCAGGACGATCACGTTGATCGGGCGCATCACGGGGAAGATGATGCCGAAGAAGGTGCGGACCTCGCTGGCTCCGTCCACCGCAGCGGCCTCACGCAGAGAGGGATCCACCGCCTTCAGCCCGGCCAGGTACAACAGCATGATGTAGCCGGTGTGCTTCCAGGCCGCGGCCACCAGCACGGCCCAGATATTGACGCTGGGGTCGCCGTACCAGTCGATGTGCGTGCCCAGGACGGCATTCAGCAGGCCCTGGTCGGTGGAGTAGATCAACTGCCAGATGAATCCAGTCAGCGCTAACGACAGCACGATCGGCAGATAGAGCGCCGTCTGATAGAAACGACTGCCGCGAATCTCCTTGTCCAGCAGCACGGCGAGGAACACGCCCAGTGTGGTGGGCACCGCGAAAAGGAACACCAGCCAGAGCAGGTTGTGTTCTATCGCTGGGCGGAACGGCGGATAGATGGTGACCACGTCGTGGTAATTCTTCAGCCCGATGAACTTGATCGTGCTGAGACCGCCGATGCCGTCCCAGTTGGTGAGAGAGAGGACGACCGTGGCTAGTGCCGGGCCCCAGACGAGGCCCAGCACCAGCACGGTCGGCACGATCACCATCAGGCAGACCACCAGCCGATCGCGCCCGCTGAACCGATGCACCCGGTTGGCCCGCGGCACGTGCAGCGGCACCGATGTCGTTGGTTCGGCTGGGTTTTCGGTTGTGAACGGCTGGCGATCGGAACCCTGAGCCGCCATCTGTTTCTCCCGCTTCTGACTCGTTACGCGGTGAAGATGGACTTCTTCTGGGCCTCGATCTGCTTCAGGATCGAGCTGATATCAGTGGGCTTCTTGATGTAGCTCTGCAGCGACGGGATCATCACCGTGGAAGCGAAGTCTGGCCGGGTGTCGCGGTCCAGGAACTGCGCGATGTTCTTGGCGTTGCTGACGATGTCGACTGACTTCTTCTTCAGAGCGCCGTAGGCAGAAGTGTCGGCACTACTGTTGGCCGCCAGCGTGCCTGGATCCGACGCGGCCACCACACTCCCGGCGTCGCCCGAACCGAAGAATCCCAGCAGAGACTTCGCCGCACCCTCGTTCTTGGGTCGCTTGGCCATCATGTAGCCATCGATGGGTGCGTCCAGGGCGTCCGTACCAATAGTCGAGTCGATCTCCGGGAAGTTGAAGAAGTCGATGTCGGCCTGATCCGCGTCAGGGAACTGCTGGGCAACGAAGAGGCCGAGCAGATACATGCCGGTCTTCTTCTGCTGCAACGATTGTGCACCCTCCTGCCAGGTCCGCCCCAGGGCGTTGGCCTGGTGATAGGGCAGCAACCCGGTCCAGGTGTCGAACACCTTGGCAACCTTGGGTGAATCCCAGGCCTCCTTGCCGGCCATCAGGTCGACGTGGAACTGGTACCCGTTGGTCCGCAGATTGAGGATGTCGAACGTCCCCATGGCCGGCCAGCCGTCCTTGTCGGCGAATGCGATGGGCTCGAGGCCGTCCTTCTGCATCTGCTTGGCCAGAGCGGTGAACTCGTCCAGGGTCTTGGGCTCGGTATAGCCGTACTTCTGCCAGACCGACTTCCGGTAGAAGACCGCCCATGGGTAATACGAGATCGGCACGAAGTACTGCTTGCCGTCGTCGCCGGTGGACGCCGCCTTGAACGCATCCGTGAAGCCGTTCAACTTCGACCAGACGTCACTGACGTCGCCGATCAGACCCTTCTCCGCGAAGAAGCGCATCCGATAGCCGGCGAACCAGGAGAACACATCGTCCGGCCGGCCCTGCAGATAGGTGTTGATGTTTTCCTGGAACGTGTTGTGGTCAACCGTGTTCACCTTGACATCGACACCGCCGTTGCCGGTCTTGAACTTGGCGAGCACATCCTCGAGGGCCTTCTTGGGCGCTGGGTCCGAGGAGTTGGAGCCGAGGGTGAGCGTGCCTGAAGCAGCCTTCGTGCTGCCACTCCCAGTGCTCGAGTCGTCACCGCCGCAGGCAGCGAGCAGGGCGGGCAGTCCGATCAGGGATCCTGCGCTGATGGCGGCCCCCCTGAGGAGGGAACGACGCCCAAGCATCGTTCCGGAAACCGATGGCGGGACGAACCGGGCCAGGTACTCGGCCTCGGTCTCGGATCGAGTCATGGTGCCTCCTTTGGCACGGCGCAGCAATCACGACGAAGCGCATGTGGGAGCGATCTCGACAGAAAACAACAGGATCGCTCGAACTCCACCAACCATGGAGCGAGTCCGATCGACCTGTCAAGACACAGATTGGTATCGAGATTGGGTCTTTTCGCACGCGGTTCGCCGCTTAAAACCCGTTTCAGGGTGCTCACTATGAGCTGTTTGGGCGTCCGCCCGAGCTTTGCTTCGACCAACACCGGTTGCTGCCCAGTCCACAGAGCCGAACGGTGCCGGACAATATTGGCCCAGTGGCCTGTTCGGATCTGTTGACTTTGCCGGAACACGTCTGCAGTCTCAGCAAGGTGAGCGATGTCGCCCGGACCGCTGGATCCGCGCTGGCAGGTCAGCGCGGCTACCATTTCAGGGGTTTCAGCGGGCGAACGTCGATGGCGACCTGATGCCAGCACCAGGCGGCGGCGCACTCATCCGGGAGGTCAGCTGATGTTGGCCAGGCAGCGCCAAGAGCGCATTCTCGAGATGGTCCAGACAGCTGGCGGCGCCCGCATCAGTGACCTGGTCGACCTGCTCGGAGTTTCCGACATGACCGTTCGCCGTGATATCGCGGTGCTGGCCCGGCGCGGCCAGGTCGCCAAGGTTCACGGTGGTGCGACCGCATTGACCGGCCGGGCCGCCGACGAACCTGGATTCGCGGCTAAATCTCAGCTGAAGACGGCGGAGAAAGCCGCTATCGCCCGTCTGGCCGCGGCTTTGGTTCAGCCCGGTGATTCGGTGGCGATCTCGGCGGGGACCACGACTCACGCGGTTGCCGTGGAACTGCTCGCTGTCCCCGACCTCACCGTGGTGACCAACTCGGTTCCGGCTGGGGAGGTGCTCCATGCGGCCGGCCGAGACGACCTGACAGTGCTGCTCACTGGCGGGGTACGCACTCCGTCCGATGCCCTGGTCGGATCGGTGACCACGTCGGCGCTGACTTCTCTGCACGTGGATTGGCTTTTCCTTGGGGTGCATGGCATCGACGAGCGGGCGGGATTGACCACGCCCAACCTGGTTGAGGCCGAGACCAACCGGGCGCTGGTGTCTTGCGCCCGGCGGATCGCGGTGGTCGCGGACAGCAGCAAGTGGGGGGTGGTCGGGCTCTGCTCGATCGCCCGGCTGGACGACATCGATGTCTTGATCACCGATTCCGGATTGGACCCCGAGGCCCAGCGTGCCCTGAAGTCCCACATCGGCCGCCTTGTTCTGGCGCCGGGGGTGGCCAGTGTCGCGGAGGACTTTTCTGGGGGAATCTCCCGGAAGAGGAGCCTGTCGTGAACGTGGAGGTCTCCGAGCCGGTTCTGCTGGCCCGAGACCGGGTCCGGCGGCGCACCGGCTCACTGTCCGACGGCCGGGAGATCATCTACTACGAGGACACCGAGCCCTACCTCTCCGGCACAGCCAGCCGCCAGATCGAGGACCATCGCCACCTGATGCCCGCTGGCGGCGGGTCCACTCTCCGGCTCGATGCTCTCACTGGCGAGTGGGTGGCGATCGCCTCTCACCGCAACACCCGTACGTTCCTGCCGCCGGCCAACGCCTGCCCGCTCTGCCCGACCAAGCCTGGCGGCTTTCAGTCCGAGATTCCCACTGACGACTACGATGTCGTGGTCTTCGAGAATCAGTTCCCGTCGCTGTCGATGCGAGTGACCGGGGATCCGGGCCTGATCGACAATGAGCCACTGTGGCACGTCCGCCCCGGCATTGGGCGTTGCGATGTTGTCTGTTTCACCTCCGACCATGACGCGTCCTTCGCCTCCCTCTCACCGGCCCGGGTGCGAACGGTGATCGAGGCTTGGGCCGACCGGACCGCGACCATGTCGCAACTGAGCGGGGTTGAGGAGGTGTTCTGCTTCGAGAACCGGGGCCAGGAGATCGGCGTCACCCTGCATCACCCGCATGGCCAGATCTACGCCTACCCCTTCATCCCGCCACGCAGCGCCCAATTGCTGCACCAGGCACGGAAATACGCCCGGGCCACCGGCGGAGAGCTGCTGGCCGACATCCTGGCCGCCGAGCAGCGGGCGCGCACCCGGATCGTGCTCACCGGCGAGCAGTGGACGGCCTACGTTCCGGCCGCCGCTCGCTGGCCGGTCGAGGTGCACCTGGTTCCGCACCGGGACGTTCCCGATCTGGCGGCCCTGGACGACGCCGAGCGGGACGAACTGTCAGTGCTCTATCTCGAGTTGCTGCGCCGGGTCGACCGCTACTTCGACGGCGTCAGTTCCGTGCCGTACATCGCCGGCTGGCACCAGGCCCCGGTGCACGAGGGACGCGACCTTGCTCGCCTGCACCTGCAGTTGTTCTCCATGCTGCGGGCACCGGGAAAGCTGAAGTATCTGGCCGGATCCGAGTCGGGCATGGGGGCCTGGGTGAACGACAGCATTCCCGAGCGGACGGCCCAGCGCCTGCGCGATGTAGCGTCGTGATCTGGTACCCCGCCCCCCCAGCGGACCAAGCCGCCGAGCGGGCCGCCGGCGCGTTCGTGCGGGCATACGGCTACCGCCCGCACGGCATCTGGACGGCGCCGGGACGGATCAACCTGATCGGCGAGCACGTGGACTACAACGCCGGACTGTGTTTTCCGCTCGCGCTGGCGCACCGGGCCTATGCCGCGATCGCCCCCCGCGACGATAACGTCATCCGGCTGCACAGCGGGCAGGTGCCGGCCGAGAAGTCCAGCTGGCAGGGATCGCTGGACCACATCTCCCCCGGAGGCGCCGTCTCGGACTGGCCAGCCTACGTCGCAGGAACGGCGTGGGCGCTGGGCCAGCACGGTCATCCAGTACGCGGTTTCGACTGTGCGATCGAGTCGAATGTGCCCCTTGGATCAGGGCTTTCGTCGTCAGCCGCCCTGGAGTGCTGCGTTGCGACCGGGCTGGATGATCTGTTCAGCCTGGGAATGGGCTCGGATCAGGCCGGGCGGCAGCAGCTGGTGCAGGTGTGCATGCAGGCTGAGAACGAGATTGCCGGGGCCCCAACCGGAGGGATGGACCAGGCGGCAGCCATGCTCGCCACTTCCGGGCACGCGTTGCTGCTGGACTGCCAGGACTTCAGCGTGTCCCAGGTGTCTCTCGGCCTCGAACAGGCCGGACTGGCCCTGCTGGTCGTTGATACCCGCGCTCACCATTCGCTGGTGGACGGGCAGTACGGATCTCGGCGGGAGCTGTGCGAACGGGTGGCGTCCCGGCTAGGCGTGAGCAGCCTGCGAGATGTGGCCGATTCCTGCCCGGATCTGGATGCGCTGTCCCCGGCCCTGGAGATCATGGCCAGAGAACCCGACGCTGATCAATTGTCCGGCGTGCTGAGGCATGTGGTGACTGAGATCCATCGGGTTCGCCAGGTGGCCGAACTGCTGCGGGCCGATAAGGAGGCCGAGATCGGCCCGATCATGAATGCCTCGCACGCCTCCTTGCGGGATGATTACCGGGTCTCCTGTGCCGAACTGGATGTCGCCGTCGAATCGGCCCGAGCGGCTGGGGCCCTCGGCGCACGAATGACCGGCGGCGGATTCGGCGGGTCGGCCATCGCGCTGATTCCAGCCGCCGGTGCGAACGCGGTGGCCGCCGCCGTGGCGGACCGGTTCCGCGCGGCGGAATTCACCGAACCAGCTTTCCTGCTGGCCATTCCGTCCGGCTCGGCCCAGCGAATTGGCTGACAGTCGGGTCGGCCGGGGGATCAGCCGGGAATTGCGGGTCGCTGTCGACGCCACTCTCGGGTGGCACGCCGCCCCGAACTGCTGAACCGGCGCAATCTCCTGTCCGCGGCCCGGCGCCGGAGTGGAACAATAGCGGCCTGGTTCGTCGCCCGGCTCGGCAACGGCGTCGTTCAGCTGTCGAATGTGCTTGCCGTGGCCGGAGAGGCGTTGAACTGGATGGCGATCGGCCGTCGGCGACCTGCGGATCTGGCGCCGTTGAACGGCTCGCACGATGTTGTGCTGCGAATAAGGTTCCCGGTCGACAACGGCGCGCTCTCGGCTCTGCACGTAAAGGCCTTTGGGAATCCTGTGACCGATCGACTCCAGAGTCAGCCCTGGGCAACCCGATTGGAGCGGCACAGCCTCAGTTGGGTCGGCGCTTTCCATGGGAAAGCTTTGATCGGTTTCGTGCACGCGTGCTGGGACGGCGGGGTGCATGCCTTTCTGCTGGATACCGTGGTCGCACCGGACTGGCAGCGTCAGGGCATCGCCACTGGCATGGTCCAGGCCCTGATCGCAGAGGTCCGGGCGGCCGGATGCAGCTGGCTGCATGTCGATTACGAACCGCACCTGGCTGGTTTCTACCGGGATGCCTGCGGCTTCGCGCCTACGGCAGCGGGCCTCCTCAGGCTGAACGGCGATGACCCTCATGTGGTGTCTTGAATCACCGCAACGCCTTTCACGAACTGTTCGGCGGAGCCGGGCCGGTGCAGCACTACGTCCGCGGGTAGCCACCCGCCCTAGACTCATCGTCATGACCAACATGGAGCCGCCTGAACGGCCCGAGCCACCCGTAGCGGCCGGCGAAGCCCCCACCCTGCTGGGTTTCCTGGACTATCAACGCGTCACGCTGGCCTGGAAATGCTCGGGCCTGGATCCAGCCGGATTGCAGGCAACCGTTGGAGCTTCGACGATGACCCTGGGCGGGCTGCTCAAGCACCTGGCCTGCGTGGAAGAGTACTGGTTCTCCCAGCTGCTGGCTGGCCAGGAGGAGGTCGCGCCGTGGAACTCGGTGGACTGGGACGACGATCCGGACTGGGAATGGCGTTCGGCCGCCCAGGACTCGCCGGAGCAGTTGATGGCGCTGTGGCAACAATCGGTGGACCGGTCGCGCGAGCTCACCGCTGCCGCACTGGCCGATCACGACCTCAGCGACCCGGCCAAGACCGCCTGGAAGGACGGTCGTAAGCCCAGTTTCCGCTGGATCCTGGTTCACATGATCGAGGAGTACGCCCGCCACAACGGCCACGCCGACCTGCTCCGCGAATCCGTCGACGGTTCCACCGGCGAATAGCTACTGATCCCGCCGAACCTGCGGAATCGCTCAGCGCTGCTTGATGGCCTGCAAAGTGTAGGTCAGCGGTAACCGGTCTTGGCCGCTGGCCAGGATGAACTCCCCGGGCAGTTCAGGTGAGGGAATCATGGCCTCCCCCAGCGCATTCCATGGCACCTCGCGGTGTTCGGCCAGGCTGGTGGTGGTCAGGCCGGCTTCGAGCAGGGCGGTGAAGACTTCGCTCAAGCCGTGATTGAACGAGATCGTCTCCGGCGAGCTGATCGGTTCGGTGCCGGCGTACGTGAACTCTTCGGTGAAGGGCGTTCCCTCGGTTTCGAAGTATGGGTACTCGACAACCAGCAGGCCGTCGGGGCGAGGCTCGCTGAGGGCCCACAGCATTGGATGCCCTTCCCGGATGAACAACTGCCCACCCGGACGCAGCAGGGAAGCCACCACCCCGGCCCAGGCCCGGATGTCCGGCAGCCAGCAGAGCGCGCCGATCCCGGTGTAGACCAGGTCGAACGCCTCGGCGCCGAGGATGTCGACCGCCTCGTACAGATCCCCTTGGACAAAGCGGACGGAGACTCCGGCGCGCTCGGCCAGCTCCCGTCCTACATCCAGTGCGGACGGTGAAAAATCAAGACCAGTAACGGATTCAGCGCCCAGCCGGGCGAGTGACACGGTGTCCGTGCCGAGGTGGCATTGCAGATGAACGACGTTCAGCCCATCGAGCCGACCCAGCCGGGGAAGGTCGTAGCGCACCACAGATGACAGATGCTGCGGGTCGTCGAAGGCAGTCAGATCGTAATCTCCGTGCCCGACGTGCACGGCGACCCTGGATTCCCAGTTCCGCAGATTGACGGCTCGCCAGTCATCGGTCACACCGAGAACCTACGCCCGTTCCCGTGAATCGGTCAGCTGCGTTGTTCGCCCGGACAGTTCAGCCGAACCGTTCAGTACGACGCCACCAGGGACCCAATTCCGGCGTCCAGTTGCACGTCGATCTTCGACCCGGCTGCGTCCGGCCAATCGCTGGTGGCCATCACTGTTCCGGCGGCCAGGCCTTGCCGTTGCTGGCCAGCTACGTTCGCTGTTCCTCCGCCGCTTGAGAAAGTAACGCGTGCAGGCACATTGGGCGGAAGATGCAGACGGACGGCCGACGCCCCGCCCGACATCCTGAAGGTCAGCGCTCCCGGCAGCCTGGGCAGGACCGCATCCAGGGTGGCCACGCCCTGGGTGATGTCCAGAGAACTGAGCTGAGCCTGGGCCAGGTCAAGGCGGATCAGCTGACTGCCGCCGTCCACCAGCAGACCCCAGCGCACTCCGCGCGCCAGCCGCACCACCAGGTCTACCGGTCCGTCACCGTGCCCGGCCGCCGTCGCCTCCCGGGTGGACACCAGCACCCGCGAATCGGCCGTCATCTGCAGCACCGGAACCGCTCGGGCGCCGAGCGGGGTGGCCGCCTGGACCAGATCCCCGCCGAGTGAGGCCGTGGTGATGGTCAGGCTGTCGGTGCCGCCGACCAGATCCAACTGGGCTTCAGTCACCGCACCGGATGGGCCGCCGGCTCGAACGCCCGTCTGATGCTGGTCGCGGCCGGCGGCGTCATCCCTGCTCCCTGTTCGCAGCGCGATCACTGCCACGATCACCAGGACCACCAGCCCGATGATGATCAAGGTACGGGTCTGACCTTCACGGCCAGGCGCTGAACCGGGTTGCCCGGCCGGCGTCGATGCCAGCTGAGGTTGGGCCATGGCACGATCATGCCCGGGCCGGCGCTCCGGCGCACTCGTAGGTGGAATGCGGTGAGACGATGACGGGACCCTTGACGGGCTTGCTCGTCGCTGACTTCTCCCGGGTTCTGGCCGGGCCGTACGCGACCATGATGCTGGCCGATCTCGGCGCTGAGGTGATCAAGGTCGAGGCGCCCGGCGGTGACGACACCCGTGGCTGGAAACCTCCCATCCGCGATGGCGTATCGACCTACTTCCTGGCCGTCAACCGCAACAAGCGTTCTGTCGTCCTGGATCTCACGGTCGAGCAGGATCTCGTGGCCGCCCGGGAGCTGGCCCTTCGGGCCGACATCCTGGTGCAGAACTTCCGGCCAGGCGGCCTGGTCCGCTTCGGGCTGGACCAGGCCACCGTCTCAGCCATCAATCCGGGTGTGATCTATGCGTCGATCAGCGGCTTCGGCTCGGGCCGGGGCGCGGATCTGCCGGGCTACGACCTGATGGTGCAGGCCGTGTCCGGGTTGATGAGCCTGACCGGTGACCCCGCCGGTCCCGCCTATCGAGCCGGGATCTCCGCCATCGACGTGATCACCGGCCTGCACGCAGTGATCGGCATCCTGGCCGCTCTGCGTCAGCGTTCCCTGAGCGGCACCGGCCAGCATGTCCAGGTGGATCTGCTCTCCAGCGCCCTTTCCGGGATGGTCAATCAGACCAGTGCCTTCGTCGCTGCGAACGAGGTGCCGTACCGGATGGGCAATGCCCATCCCAGCATCTTTCCCTACGATCCGCTGGCTGCCCGGGACGGCGAGATGATCGTGATTGCGGTCAATGATCGGCAGTTCGCCAATCTGTGCGCGGTGCTGGGGATTCCTGAGCTGGCCAGCGATCCGCGCTTCGCCCACAACCAGGACCGAACCGCTCATCGGGCGCAGCTGAAACCGATACTGGAACAGCAACTGGGTCGCCGCGATCGAGCCGAATGGTTCCAGCTGCTGCAGGCATCCGGGGTCGCCTGCGCGCCGATCAACACGGTTGCTGAGGGTGTGGCCTTCGCGGAAAGCCTGGGATTGGAGCCTGTGATGCGGATCGGCGGCGTACCGGCGATCCGCAATCCGATTGGTCTTTCGGCCAGCGGGCTCGAATACGACCGCCCACCACCAGACCTCGATCAGGACGGGGAGCAGATCCGGCGCTGGCTGGCCGGGCCGCGCGACCAGCCGATCTGACCGAGGCCACCGGCGGCGGATACGTCCCGCCGCCGCCCAGGCCCGCCACTGCAGGCGCCCTGGTGACCGAAGATCTGTGGCAGGCTCGGAAACCGCGGTGCCGGCCAGAATGCAGGCCACCAGTACGGTCCGGACACAGGAGGCGCGATGCGGATCGGTCTGCCGCTGCCCTACGCCGGGAATCCGGTCGATTCGATCGGCCAGCTGTCCGACTTCACCGGCGCTGGAGCCGGCATCGTCTATGTCGCCGAGACCTATTCGTTCGACGCGGTCAGCCAGCTGGGTTTTATCGCAGCGCGGCTGCCCGGCATCGAGATCGCCTCGAACATCCTGCCGATCTACACCCGGACACCCTCACTGCTGGCGATGACCGCGGCCAGTCTGGACCAGCTCTCCGGCGGCCGGTTCACCCTGGGCATCGGCGCGTCCGGCCCGCAGGTGATCGAGGGTTTCCACGGGGTCAGGTACGAGGCTCCGGTGGCCAGGACCCGGGACGTGATCGACATCTGCCGGCAGGTGTGGCGCCGAGAGAAGCTATCGCACGACAGTCGTTTCCATCAGATTCCGTTGAATCCGGATCGCGGGGGCTCGGGCTTGGGCAAGCCGATCAAACTGGTCAACACCCCAGTGCGCGAACAGATCCCGATCCTGATCGCCGCGATGGGTCCCCGAAATGTGGCTCTGGCCGCAGAACTGGCGCAGGCGTGGTCGCCGTTCTTCTTCCGGGCCGAGGGGACCGAGGAGGTGTGGGGTCAGGCTCTGCGAGAAGGATATGCCCGGCGTGATCCGGGCCTGGGCCCGATGGACATCAGTGTGCCGATGGCGGTAGCGATCGGGGATGACGTGGAGGATCGGCTGGACTGGGTCCGGCCGATGTATGCCCTGTACATCGGCGGAATGGGCGCTCGGGGCAAGAACTTCTACTACGATCTGGCCACCCGCTTCGGCTACGGGTCTCAGGCCAGCACGATCCAGGAACTGTTCTTGTCCGGCCGCAAGGACGAGGCGGCCGCGGCCGTTCCGGCAGAGCTGATCCGGTCGATCTCGCTGATCGGGCCCCGCGGATGGGTGGCCGAACGGATCGCCGCGCTGGCCGGGGCCGGGGTCACCACGATCTCCGCCACGCCACTGGCCCATACTCACCAGCAACGGGTCGCCGTGATCGAAACCCTGCACGAACTGGCTAGCTGAGATGATCATTTTCTTGGAAGGGACTGCTGATGAAACTCGAGGGCAGCGACAGTGTCGCCCTGGTCACCGGAGGAGCGTCGGGCCTCGGTCTGGCCACCGTCACCCGGCTGGTGAACGCCGGGGCCAAGGTCGTCATCCTCGACCTGCCCGGTTCCGCGGGTGAATCGGCGACCGAAAAATTCGGCGGAGCAGTGCATTTCACTCCCGGCGACGTGACCGCACCAGACGACGTCCAGACCGCGGTGGACGCCGCGGCCGGCCTGGGCAGGCTGCGGATCGCAGTGAACTGTGCGGGTATCGCCAATGCGATCAAGACTCTGGGCAAGCAGGGTCCGTTCCCACTGGAGGATTTCAGCCGGGTGATCAGCATCAACCTGATCGGGACCTTCAACGTGATCAGACTGGCGGCGGCCCAGATCGCGCAGGCCGCCGAGCAGGACGGCGAGGTGGGCGTGATCATCAATACCGCGTCGGTCGCCGCGTTCGACGGGCAGATCGGCCAGGCCGCCTACTCGGCGTCCAAGGGGGGCATCGTCGGGATGACTCTGCCGATCGCTCGCGACCTGGCCAGCTCGAAGATCCGGGTCGTCACCATAGCCCCCGGTACCTTCGATACCCCTCTGCTGGCGGGGCTGCCCGAAGCAGCCAGAACTTCACTGGGCCAGCAGGTTCCGCACCCATCTCGGCTGGGCGATCCGGACGAGTACGGCCTGCTGGTCACTCAGATCATCGCCAACCCGATGCTGAACGGCGAGACGATCCGGCTGGACGGCGCGATCCGGATGGCGCCGCGCTAGGCCGGGCACTAGAGCAGTTCGAGGATCGTGGCGTTGGCCTGACCGCCACCCTCGCACATGGTCTGCAGGCCGTAACGGATTCCGTGGGCGTGCATGTGATGGACCAGCGTGGTCATCAGCCTGGTGCCGCTGGCGCCGAGCGGATGACCGAGCGCGATCGCACCGCCGTTCGGATTCAATCGGCTCGGGTCGGCGCCGGTCTCGGCCAGCCAGGCCAGCGGGACGCTGGCGAATGCCTCGTTCACCTCGAACACGCCGATGTCGCCGATCTGAAGCCCGCTGCGCTCGAGGACTTTGGCAGTGGCTGGGATCGGGCCGGTGAGCATGATGATCGGGTCGCTGCCGGTGACCACTGCGGTGTGGATCCGGGCCAGCGGGGTGAGACCGAGTTCGGCTGCCTTCTCACTGGTGGTGACCAGCACCGCCGAGGCGCCGTCGCTGATCTGCGAACTGTTCCCGGCGGTGATCACACCACCTTCCGGGCGGAAGGCCGGGGCCAGGCTGGCCATCTTCTCCATGGTGGTCCCCCGCCGAACCCCCTCGTCGGCCTCCACTTTGGTACCACCCGGGGTGGTCACCGGCGAGATCTGGGTGCTGAACGCCCCCTCGTCCTGCGCGGCAGCAGCCTTGGCGTGGGAGGCCAGGCTGAACTCGTCCAGCTCGGTACGGCTCAGATTCCACCGTTGCGCGATCATCTCGGCGCCCATACCCTGATTCGGCAGAACGTCGCCGTACCGGGCGCGGAAGCCGTCGCCATAGGGCCAGGCCAGCCCGTTCGCGGTGGCCAGCGAGGCACCCATCGGCACCCGGCTCATCGACTCGACCCCGCCGGCCACCACCAGGTCATAGTGCCCGGCGATCACGCTGGCAGCGGCGCAGCTGACCGATTGCTGCGAGGAGCCGCACTGCCGGTCGATCGCGGTGCCCGGCACCGTCTGCGGCCACCCAGCCGCGAGCACCGCGCTCCGGCCGATGTCGAAGGTCTGCTCACCGACCTGCCCGACGCAACCCCAGATCACGTCATCCACCATCGCGGGATCGATGCCGGTGCGTTCGGCGATCGCCCGCAGCACATGCGCGGACAGATCAGCCGGCTGCACTGCGGACAGACCGCCCCCTCGCTTACCCACCGGTGTCCGAACCGCCTCCACGATCACTGCGTCACGCATCAGTTCTCACCTCTTGATTGAAAGGCATCTTGACTATCAGGCTTTGAGTCGGTACCCCGGGCGATGTCGCGGCCGATGATCTCCTTCATCACCTCGGTGGTTCCGCCGTAGATCGTCTGCACCCGGGCGTCCAGAAAGGCTCGCCCGATGGGGTATTCGAGCATGTACCCGTAGCCGCCGTGCAGTTGCAGGCAGCGGTCGAGCACCGTCTTCTGCATCTCGGTCGCCCACCACTTGGCCTTGGCGGCGTCCACCGCGGTCAAAGTGCCCGCGTTCAGCTGGAACACGCAGCTCTCGAGGTGGCTTCGGGTGACGTCGATCTGAGTTGACATCTCGGCCAGCGCGAACCGGGTGTTCTGCAGGTCGATGATCGCAGAGCCGAACGCCCGCCGGTCCCGGCAGTAGCTGACCGTCCAGCCGAGCGCCGCATCGGCACAGGCCAGTGCCATCACCGCGATCGAAAGCCGCTCCCGGGAAAGACGTTCCATCAGATGCAGGAAACCTGCCCCTTCGGTTCCGAGCAGATTGGCCGCTGGGATCCGTACCTGATCGAAGAACAACTCGGCGGTGTCCTGGGCCTGCATCCCGATCTTGTCAAGCTGGCGGCCCCGCCGGAAGCCCGGCATGCCGTCCTCCACCACCAGCAGGCTGAAGCCGCGCGAGCCGGCCGCCGGGTCGGTGCGGGCGGCCACGATCACGATCCCGGCCTGAATGCCGTTGGTGATGAACGTCTTGCTGCCGCTCAGCACCCAGTCACCGCCGTCCCGGACCGCTGTGGTCCGGAGCCCCTGCAGGTCACTGCCCGCACCCGGCTCGGTCATAGCGATCGCCACGATCAGCTCACCGCTGGCCATCCCCGGCAGCCAGCGCTGCTTCTGCGCGAGCGTGGCCAGGTCGATGAGATAGGGACTGGCGATGTCGTCATTCAGGCTGAACCCGGAGTTGAGCGAGGTCGCGTTTGCCTTCGCCAGCTCCTCAATCACCACGCAGCGGAAGCGGTAGTCCGGCTGGCCGCCGCCGCCGTACTCCTCCGGCAACCCGATTCCGATCACGCCCTGCTTGCCTGCTGCCCGCCAGACGTCCATTCCGATCAGGTGCTCGGCCTCCCAGCGGTCCAGGTTGGGCCGGACCTCGCGCGCGATGAACTCCTGGACCGATTGACGAAATGCCTGGTGATCGGCGTGGTAGAACCCTGCCTGCATCACCACCCTCCCGTCTGGCGCATCACCGCGCCCAGTTCCAGCGTAGGTCGCCGTCCAGCAGATCTGTTCTCAGGCTGGCAATGCCCTTGCCGCAGCTAGCGCCGCCCAGGCCAATACCGTGTCCGGCACAGCATCCGCTGGCAGACTGCGCTGGCGTTGAACGGTTCACCCGCTCCCACCGGAGCGGGTCAGGGCAGGTACCGGAAAGGACAGCACAGGTCATGGACTCGCTGGGGCGCCGGACGTTGCTACTGGGCCTGATCGCCGGTGCCGGGGCCGCGACAGCCGGTTGCTCCAACGGCTCATCCAGCGGGTCAGGCGGAGCACGCCCGGCCGTGGCGCTGGGCGCCTCGCCCTCCGGCGATCCATCATCCGCGACGGCCAGCCCGGCTTGGCCACTCACCGGCCGGCCGCTGAGGGATCCCGCTGAAGCTGCGCATGCAGCGGTTGCGGTCAAGGTCCCGGACAATCGGAATGAGCATCCTCAGACCGGACTGGACAAAGCCGACATCGTGTTCGTCGAACTCGACGGCTATCGGGATGCCTCTGGTTACGGCGGTACCCGCCTGGTTCCGGTCTTCCATTCGCAGATGCCGAAGGACGTCGCTCCAGTGCGATCAATCCGTCCCGTCGACGTCCCGCTGCTCAGCCCGACCCGGGCGATCATCGGCAACACCGGCGCCACCGGCTGGGTGCTCCACTACGTGAAGCACTACGACCAGTTCGTGGACGGGCAATTGTCGTACATGGCCACCAAGGGATCTGGCTCGTACACGATCAACCCGGACCGGGTCCGCACCTATCAAGGCGTCACCTACTACGACCGGGCCGTGGTGTGCCATCCGCGGGTGCTGGCCAAGCAGACCCGGGCGTTCCGGAAAGGGCCGCCCCAGGCCTACTTTCCATTCGCCGCGGACGACACGCAGATCAGCACGACGTCGGCGAAGAGCGCCTCCCGGATCGACGTGCCCTGGAAGCAGGGCCACAGCTACGACATGAGCTACCACTTCGACCAGGAGTCGGGACGGTATCTGCGCAGCATGCCCTGGGGGAAGCATGTGCTCGCCGATGGAACCCGGGTGGCCCCCGGCAATGTGCTGGTCATCCGGGCCAAGCAGCACTACGGCAAGATCTACCCCGGCCACGGCGGGGTCGAGCCGCTGCACGACATCCTGAATGCCGCCGGCACCTTCTACTACTTCCACGGCGGCCGGTACGTGAAGGGCAGCTGGACCAAGGGTGCGGTGGATCAGACCTTTCAATTCACCCTGGCCGATGGCCAGCCGCTGCGGATGGCGCCCGGTCAGACCTATGTCGAACTGGCCCGATCCGATGCCCAGGTGCGCATCACGGCCTAGCCTGCCCGGCTTCAGGTTTCGCCCACCCGGCGCCTGACGTAGCGTCAAGACATGGCCGATACCTTCCAGCTCGCCAATCGAACCGTCCGCCGCCTGGGCTACGGCGCCATGCAACTGCCGGGCCCGGGGGTGAAGGGGCCGCCGCGCGACCACGACGAAGCAGTGCGGGTGCTGCGGCGGGCCATCGAGCTGGGCGTGAACCACATCGACACGGCGCAGTTCTACGGACCGAATGTGTCGAATGAGTTGATTCGCGAGGCCCTGCACCCATATCCCGAGGACCTCGCTCTCGTGTCCAAAGTAGGAGCCAGGCGCGACGATACGGGTAGCTGGCTCCAGGCCCAGCGCCCCGAACAGTTGCGCGCTGACGTCGAGGCGAACCTGCGCACCCTGCAGACCGATCAGCTCACGGCGGTGAACCTGCGCCGGATGGACGAGCACGAGAACGACGGCGAGACCGTGCCTCTGGAGGATCAGCTCGCCGAAATGGTGGCGCTGCGGGACGAGGGCAAGATCGCCGGTGTAGGCGTATCGACCGTCTCCGCCGATCAGCTGACCATTGCACTGAAACTGGCGGACATCGTGTGCGTGCAGAACGCCTTCAGCCTGGTGGATCAGAAGGATGCCGGCGTGCTGGAGCAGTGCCTGGACGCCGGCGTGGCCTATGTTCCCTACTTCCCGCTCGGCTCCGCCTTTCCGCACATGCCCAAGGTGACCGACCAGCCGGCGGTGAAGACGGTGGCTGATCGGCACGGTGTCTCACCGAGCCAGGTGGGCCTGGCCTGGCTGCTGGCCCGGGCCAGCAATGTCCTGCTGATCCCGGGGACCTCGTCCGTGGCGCACCTCGAGGAGAACGTGGCGGTGGCCGATCTGCGCCTCTCAGCCCAGGATCTGGCCGAACTGAACGCCGCCGCTTAGCCAGCCGCCCGGCATGAAGGACAGTCAGAGATTCTGGCCGCCGGACAGCTCGATCCGGGTGCCATTGGCCCAGCCCATGCTGTCGGACAGGATCGCGGGCACGGCGGCGCCGATGTCATCGGCCTCGCCGGGCCGGCCCAGGGCGATCGCGGCCGTCACGGCCTGATTGACCTGCTCGTTGTCGCGAACCATGCCAGCGCCGAAGTCGGTGGCGATCGCGCCCGGAGCCAGCACATTGACCCGGATACGCCGATCGGCCAGTTCCTTGGCCTGGTACCGGGTCAGCACCTCGATGGCGCCTTTGGTGGCGGCGTAGACCGAGTAGCCCGGGCCGGTGAACCGCGCCAGCCCGGAGGAGACGTTGAGGATGCGTCCCCCGTCGGCGATGAGCGGCAACAGGGCCTGGGTCAGGAAGAACGGGCCCTTGAACTGGATTCGGACCAGTTCGTCGAACTGCTCCTCGGTGGTCTTTGCGAACGGTGCGTTGATGCCGATCCCGGCGTTGTTGACCAGGTAGTCGAACCGCTGGGCGCCGAACTGTTCGAGTGTGGCCCGCACCTTGGCGGTGAAGTCCGCGAACTGTCCGGCGTCTCCGGTATCCAGTTGCAGGGCGGCTGCTTTCACCCCGGCACCTTCGAGCTCCGCGACCAGTTTCTCGGCCTCGTCCCGGCTGCTGCGGTATGTGCCGATCACCCCGATTCCGGCTGCCGCCAGGTGCTGAGCCATGCTGCGGCCCAATCCCCGGCTGGCTCCGGTGACGATGGCGATTTTTGATTCCGACATGTTTCCTCCAGGGAGTTCAGCGATCCGGGCTCCACTGTGCTGCCTGCATTCACCGGCCGGGGCGTTCGAGATATCCACGGATCGCCAGTCCGGGCCAAGTCCCGCCCGGCTGGGACCATGATAGGAACCCAACCATCTGAGGCCGAGGAGAAAAGCAGTGGATCGGCACGAGCTCGGCCTGTTCCTGCGCCACCGGCGCGAACAGTTGCAGCCGGCCGATGTCGGGCTGGTGGCTGGCGGACGCCGCCGGGCCAAGGGACTGCGACGCGATGAGATCGCCGTGCTGGCCGACATGTCGAGCGACTACTACGAGCGGATCGAACAGGGCCGGGGCCCCCGGCCGTCGCCGCAGATGCTGGGGGCGATCTCCCGGGCGCTGCGACTCACCCTGGACGAGCGGGATCACGTCTATCAGCTGGCAGGGCAGAGGCCGCCAGCTCGTCACCAGTCACTCGGGTACGCCGATCCGGGCCTGATGTACGTCCTGGACGCGGTAGCACCATCAATCCCGGCTCTGATCAGCGACGACATGCACAACGTGGTCGCGCAGAACGCCCTCAACATCGCGCTGCTGGGTCCGATCGCCAATGCGGCCGGGCGGGAGCACAACTTTCTCTGGCGCTGGTTCACCGACGATCAGCTGCGCTCCCGCTACCTGGCCAGCCAGTACGACGGCCTGGGCCGGGAGTACGTCGCCGACCTGAGGGCGACCTTCGGCCAGCGCAGCGCCGATCCAGCCGTGCGTTCCTTGATCGAGGATCTGTCCAGCGCCAGTGCCGAGTTCCGCGCCATCTGGGAGCGAAGGGAAGTGGCGATCCGGCACAGCACCCGCAAGGTGCTGGACCATCCACACGCCGGGCTGCTGGATCTGCAGTGCGACGCGGTGCTGAGCCCGCCGTCGGGGCAGCGGCTCGTTCTGTTCCGCCCCCAGCCCGGCACTGGAACCGCCGAACGACTGGACATGCTGGCAGTTCTGGGAAGTCAGTCCTTCACCGTCTGATGGCCTCGCCGAGCCAGGACATCGAGGCCCATGGCCGCGTGACCAGGCCGTCTCAGGAGGCGGATTCGCTCGGGTGGTGGGGTGAGCGCAGGCCGTCCAGGATGATCTGGAGCAGAGGACGCGCTCGGGTGTCCCACTCTGCCTCGTTCAGACGCGTGAGGTAGCCGATCAGGAGCACGACGTCGCGTGCGCCGACATCTTGCCGCAGCAGCCCGGCGCTTTTTCCGGCGTCGAGCAGCGTCGTGATCGCCCATCCGATCCGGCCATGACTCTGAGCCGACAGAGGTTCCCAGGTCGAGGCCTCGACCGCCGCCAGCACCCCGCGCTTCACGCGCGCGTAATCGATCAGCCGGTCGAACCAGCCGGCCAGGGCCTGAACCGGGTCGCTTTCGGCGAGCAGATCGCCCGCTGCGGCAACCAGGTCATCGACCTCGTGCCGGTACACCTCGGCGATGAGCTGTTCCCGGGTGGAGAAGTGCCGGTAGAGCGTTCCCTGCCCGACACCGGCCCGCTTGGCCACAGCGTTCAGCGGAACATCCTGCGACGTGGTCAGCAGGGCACGCGCCGCCGCCACGATGTGCTCGCGATTGCGGGCGGCGTCAGCTCGGCGCGGAGCCGTCAGGGCCATCAGCCTCCGCCTCAGCTAGAAATCGGACACTGTGTCCGGTAACGTCCAGTCCATCGGACATGGTGTCCACTTTAGCCGGAGGAGCGACGTGACGGGCATTGAGGGCAAGGTCGTAGCGATCACCGGGGCGAGCAGCGGGATCGGAGAGGCCACGGCGATCGTGCTGGCCGAACGTGGCGCGAGCGTTCTGCTCGGCGGCCGCCGGTCCGATCGCCTGAACCAGGTGGCCGGTCGCATCGTGGCTGGCGGCGGCCGAGCTCTCGCGTGTGACCTGGACGTGACCCGCATGGATCGGATGACGGCATTCGTCGGCCGAGCCGTTCAGGAGTATGGACGCCTCGACGTGCTGATCAACAATGCCGGCGTGAGCCGGATCGGCCCGGTCGGCGACCTGGACGTCGACGGCTGGTCGGCCATGATCGACGTCAACCTCCGCGGCGTCCTGCACGGCATTGCCGCCGCCCTGCCGGTGTTCACCCAGCAGCGCCGTGGACACTTCGTCACCACCGTGTCAACCGCAGGCCTGAAAATCGTTCCCGAGATGGCTGTGTACGCGGCGACCAAGAATGCCGTCCGTACCCTGCTCGAAGGAGTGCGCCAGGAGTACACCGACGGCAGCATCCGCACGACCTCGATCTCGCCCGGCTACGTGCGGACCGAACTCGCCGACTCGATCGAAAACGCTGCCGCACGAGAACAGATACAGCGTGGCATGCGGGAATTCGCGATCGACGCCGCATCCGTGGCCGGCGCCATCGCCTTTGCCATCGAACAACCGGACGACGTCGAAATCGGCGATCTCACCATCCGCCCAACCGTCCAGGGATAACTTGATCTATTCCAGATCAGCGTCTATGTTGCGCTCATGTCGCCCGGCTTCGAAACGCAGTTACGGGCGCTCTCGTTGCGCGTGACCCAGCCGCGGCTGGCAGTGCTCGCCGCATTGAGCGAACACCCGCACATCGATACCGACACCGTGATCACATTGGTCCGGGCCGAGCACCCGGCGGTCTCGACCCAGACGGTCTACGACGTGTTGCGCGCACTCACCGGCGCCGGTCTGGTGCGGCGCATCCAGCCTGCCGGGGCCACCGCCCGATACGAGTGCCGGGTCGGAGACAACCATCACCACGTCGTCTGCCGCTCCTGCGGAGCGATCGCCGACGTCGACTGCGCGGTCGGCCACGCCCCCTGTCTCACCGCCTCGGATGACAGCGGTTTCATCGTCGACCAGGCAGAGGTCGTCTACTGGGGTACCTGTCCCAGCTGTGCGGCCCAGCGCTGCGTTCAATCACCCGCCAGTTCGGAAGGAAGCAGATGAGCGACACCCAGGACAACGCCCCGGCCAGCGCGCAGGGCGTGGACCAGATGGCCGAAGCCGGCTGCCCGGTCGCGCACGACTCCGTCACCGCGCAGGGTAGCGAGAGCGAGAACCCGGCGATCGACTCACCGACCCCGAAGACCGGCGGCCGGCCGCGGACGAACCGGGACTGGTGGCCCAATCAGCTCGACCTCTCGGTGCTGCACGCCCACTCATCCAAGGTCAACCCGCTGGAGCCGGGTTTCAGCTACGCCACGGAGTTCGAGAAGCTCGACGTGGAGGCCCTCAAGCAGGACATCATCGGCGTGCTGACCACCTCGGTGGACTGGTGGCCGGCCGACTTCGGCCATTACGGCGGTCTCATGATCCGGATGAGCTGGCATGCCGCAGGCACCTACCGCATCCATGACGGCCGTGGCGGGGCCGGTGACGGCGGTCAGCGGTTCGCTCCGCTCAACAGCTGGCCCGACAACGCCAACCTCGACAAGGCACGCCGGCTCCTGTGGCCGGTCAAGCAGAAGTACGGCCAGAAGATCTCCTGGGCCGATCTGCTCGTGCTGGCCGGCAATGTCGCCCTGGAGTCGATGGGCTTCAAGACCTTCGGCTTCGGCTTCGGCCGCGCGGACGTCTGGGAGCCCGAGGAAATCTTCTGGGGTCCGGAGGACGCCTGGCTTGGCGACGAGCGCTACGTCAACGAGGCCGAGATGTCGCCGGAGGTGGGGGCCACCGAAATGGGACTCATCTACGTGAACCCCGAGGGTCCTCGCGGCAGCGGGGACTTCCGGGCGGCCGCCCACTTCATCCGGGAGACCTTCGCCCGGATGGCAATGAACGACGAGGAAACCGTCGCTCTGATCGCCGGCGGGCACACCTTCGGCAAGACCCACGGCGCCGGCATGGCGGATGACCACGTCGGTCCGGAGCCTGAGGGGGCCCCGCTGGAGACGCAGGGCCTGGGCTGGCTGAGCAGCTACGGCAGCGGCAAGGGCGGCGACACGATCACCAGCGGCCTGGAAGTGACCTGGACCGACCGGCCGACGCAGTGGAGCAACCGGTTCTTCGAGATCCTGTTCGGCAACGAATGGGAGCTCAGCACGAGCCCAGGAGGCGCCAAGCAGTGGGTGGCCAAGGACGCCGAGGCGATCATTCCGGACGCTCACGATCCGTCCCGGAAGCACAAACCGACGATGCTGACGACCGACCTGTCGCTGCGTTTCGACCCGGCGTACGAGCAGATCTCCCGCCGCTTCCTGGAGAACCCCGGCGAATTCGCGCTGGCCTTCGCCAAGGCCTGGTACAAGCTGCTGCATCGCGACATGGGTCCAGTCAGCCGTTTCCGGGGACCGTGGGTAGCCGAGCCCCAGCTGTGGCAGGACCCGGTACCGGCGCCCGGCCACGAATTGGTCGGTGAGGCCGACGTCACCGCTCTCAAGGCGAAGATCCTGGACGCTGGCCTCACGACCACCCAGCTGGTCGGCACCGCCTGGGCTTCCGCCGCCAGCTTCCGGTCCACCGACAAGCGAGGTGGCGCGAACGGTGCCCGGATCCGGCTCGAACCGCAGCGGAACTGGGAGGTCAACCAGCCGGCCCAGCTGAACACGGTCCTGAACAAGCTCGAAAGCATCCAGCAGGAGTTCAATGGCGCGGGCGGCGCTCAGATCTCACTCGCCGATCTGATCGTGCTGGCCGGCACGGCCGCGGTCGAGAAGGCGGCGCGGGACGGGGGCGTCGAGGTGAGCGTGCCGTTCCATCCCGGTCGCACCGACGCCACCCAGGAGCAGACGGACGTCGACTCGTTCCGGGTGCTCGAGCCGCGGGCCGACGGGTTCCGCAACTACCTGCGTGCGGGCGAGAAGACCCAGCCGGAGGTGCTGCTCGTCGACCGGGCCTACATGCTCGACCTGACCGCACCGGAGATGACCGTCCTGCTTGGTGGGCTGCGCTCGCTGGGTGTCAGCGCCGGCAGCTCCCAGCACGGCGTCCTCACCGACCGGCCCGGCGTGCTCAGCCGTGACTTCTTCACCAACCTGCTCTCCGCCGGCACCCGCTGGAAGGCGTCGGAGTCCGGAGAGCACGTCTACGAGATCCGCGACGAAGCCGGCGATCAGGTGAAGTGGACCGCCACCGCGGCCGACCTCATCTTCGGTTCCAACTCACAGCTGCGGGCCATCGCCGAGGTCTATGCCAGCGACGACGCCCGCGACAGGTTCGTGGCCGACTTCGTCGCAGCCTGGACCAAGGTCATGGACCTCGATCGGTTCGACCTGGTCTGATCAGTTTCGATGGACGAGCCCGGCCGGCCCCAGCTGGGCTGGGCTCGTCCATCAGAGCCAGCACGACCGGTGGTGCCCACATCCCTAGGGAGACATCGAGAATGGCCCCACTTGCCCTCGTCACCGGCGCATCTTCGGGGATCGGCAGGGCCTTCGCCGAGCGGCTGGCCGCCGACGGTCACGATCTGATCGTTGCCGGGCGACGGCTGGACCGGTTGCGGGAGCTCGCGGCGTCGCTGTCGGACACTGCAGTGGAGGTCGTCATCGCCGACCTGGCCACGGATGACGGCATCGACACGGTCGCGCAGCTGTGCGCCGACCGCCAGCTGAGCATGCTGATCAACAATGCGGGCGTCGCCCACTACATGCCGATGGTGCAGCTGGCGGCCGGGAAGGCGCGGGAACTGGTGCATGTCAAGGTCGTCGCGCCGACGATGCTGACCCGGGCCGCCCTGCCCGGCATGATCGAACGAGGGACAGGAACGATCCTCAACGTGGCTGGCATGCTCGCGTTCTCCGGCCCGGCCCCGGCAGCGGCGCCGCAAGGGCAGCGCGCCGTCTACGCCGGGACACTGGCCCACGCCGTCGCCATGTCGCAGACTCTGCATGCTGAACTTGAGGGAACCGGGGTGAACGTCCACGTCGTCTGCCCCGGCATCGTCGCCACCGAGTTCCACGAGGTCCAGGGCATGGACCTTTCCGCCCTCCCCCGGATGTCCGCTTCGGACGTCGTGACCGCCGCCCTGGCGGGCATTGCCCGCGGCGAGGTCGTCAGCGCGCCTGGCGTCGAGGACTACTCCCTGCTCGAGGCCGTGTTCGGAGCGGACCTCGCCGCGTTCCACGGGCAGAGCGCCAACCTTGCGTCCCGTTACCGCAACACCTGAGCCAGTACTGGTTCGGGACCGCCCTCAGAGTGCGCGGCGCCGCTGAGCTGGATCACTCAAGGACGGCGGCAGGTATCCCTCGTCCGCCTGCCGGAATGATGTTCCCGGTGGCACGATCTCATCGATCCTGTCCAGCACATCCGCGGTCAGGGTGACGTCCAGCGCGGCCAGCTGCGACTTCAGGTGCTCTTCCGTCCTGGGGCCGATGATCGGCGCGGTGATCGCGGGGTGCTGCATCACAAAGGCGATCGCCAGCTGGATCAGGCTGATCCCGATGTCATCGGCCAGCGCGCCCAGGGCGTCCGCAGCGGCGAATTTGGCCTGATTGCTGGGATCTGACTGGTCGTATCGGTCGGGAACCCGATCGGCCCGGCTGGACTCGGGCTTGGCGGCCCCCTTGCGGTACTTGCCGCTGAGTAGGCCACCGGCTAGCGGACTCCAGGGGATCACCCCCATGCCGTATTCCAGTGCCACTGGGAGGACGTCAGCTTCGATATTGCGGATCAGCATCGAATAGGGCGGCTGCTCGGTCACGAACCGGCCCAGACCCCGGTCCCGCGCCGTCCATTGGGCCTGCACGATCCGGTGCGCCGGGTAGGTCGACGAGCCGAACGCCCGGATCTTGCCCGCCCGCTGAAGATCGGTGAGCGCTGAGAGTGTCTCCTCATCGTCCGTGCTGGGATCGGGACGGTGCACTTGATACAGATCGATCCAGTCGGTCTGCAGCCGCCGCAGACTTTCCTCCACCGCTCGCACGATCCAGCGCCGTGAGTTGCCCTGGCGATTCGGGTCATCGGACGAGCCGGTCTCGTCGTTCATCGGATTGTGGAACTTGGTGGCCAGGATGACGCCATCGCGCCGTCCACCGGCCAGGGCTTTACCAACGATCACTTCGGATTCGCCCTGCGAATACACGTCAGCCGTGTCGATGAAGTTGATACCGGCATCGAGCGCTGCGTGGACCAGGCTGACGGCGGTGGCGTGATCGGGCTCACCCCAGATACCCAGGTTCATGGCGCCCAAGCACAGCGGACTGACCTGCATCCCGGTTCTACCCAGGCTCCGGTAGTTCATGCCGTTGAGCATAGGCCAGGGGGTTCCGGCACTCGGCTTCCACCCCGCCGGGCGTGACGTGGTGAGCGGACCGGTAGACCATCCTCGGCGAGCAGTTCCCCTTCGCTGCGAGATCATGTCGCGGATGCATCAATCGCAGGGTAGCCACCTGTTCGCACCCCGCCGCGTGATCAGCGCCCGGCCGCGCCATCGTCAGCTGCCAGGCCAGCAATGCCCACCGCGACAAGGAGAAATATGAAGGTGCTGCGCAATGCCGCGTACGGCGCCGCCTCAGGCGCCACCGGCACAACCGTCCTGAACGCCGTCACCTATCTCGACATGGCATTACGGGCACGCCCGGCCAGCGACACCCCTCAGCGGGCCGTGAAAACCTTGGCCGAGAAGGCCGGGCATCCCGTCCCGGGAGAAGGCGACGACAGGACAAACCGCCTCGATGGACTGGGACCGCTCACGGGCATCGTGACCGGCGTATCGATCGGCGTCCTGGCGGGACTGTTCCGCCCCGTCCTGAGCCGGCTTCCGTCTCCCGCAGCCGCAGCCCTCATCGGCATCGCCGCCATGGCTCTCACCGACGGGCCACTGGTGTCCCTGGGACTGGCCGAGCCCAAGAAGTGGTCGGCTACTGACTGGCTCAGCGACGCTGTTCCGCACCTCGCCTACGGTGCGGCCACCTACGCGGCCTTGAGCGCCGCTCCCCGGCCATGAGACCAGCAAAGAGAGCAGCGCAGAGGAGGGGCTGACGTACCTCTCCTCGTTCTGGCGCTCGGGCTGCCTGCCGCTCAGCCCGCGCAGCGCCGCCCAGGCATTGCCCGGCGCTGCTTGACTGGGCATGATTCGTCCGGATCTGTTCCGTCAGTTGCCGGTGGGACGGGCTTAGACGGGTAGGTGGGCAGTGCCGCGGCATTTGAGCATGGCAGCCATCGGGCAGGGTGCCGGGCGCAGGCGGCGCCCGTCCCGGGCGACGCTGCCGTTAGCGATCGCGCTGGCCCTCGGCATCGTTGCTGGTGCGGCCGGAACCGCGGCATGGGCCACTCTCCGGCCCGGCGCACCAGCCAAGGTCCTCAGCTGCACCGGTCCGCGCACGCCGCTGGTGGTCGCATCATCGGCCGACAAGAGCGCCCTGATGACCCGATTTGCCGAACAGTTCTCTGCTGGCGCCGGGCAGGAAGCCAGCCCCTGCGTCCAGGTGACGGTTGAGACCAAGGCATCCGGTGCGGCAACGACGGCTCTGTCCAGCGGCTGGAAACCCAGTGACGGCGCCACTCCCGATGTCTGGTCTCCCACCGGTTCGATCTGGTTGCCGCTCCTGGAGGATCGCCTGGCCCAGGCCAAGCACCCGAGCCTGATCAACGGCCTCGCCCCCGTTCCGCACATCGCGACGTCGCCGATGGTGGTGGCGATGCCCAGGCCCATGGCAACGGCACTGGGCTGGCCGGACAAGCCGATCGGCTGGGCCGATCTCCTGACCCTGGCCTCGTCACGCACCGGGTGGGGCGCTTTCGGCCATCCAGAGTGGGGCCGGTTCCAACTGGGCAAGACCAACCCCAATTTCTCTCATGCTGGACTGGAAGGCACCATCGCCGCCTACTACGCGGCGGTCGGGCGCACGTCCGGCCTGACACCGGGCGAGATCAGCAGTGCTGCCACTCGCCGGTTTGTCGCGGGGGTCGAACAGTCGATCGTGCGCTATGGCGACACCACCGCATCATTCCTGTCCGACTGGCTGCATGCCGACGACAACAACCAGGCACTGTCCTACATCTCCGCCCTGGTCACGGAGGAGAACCTGGTACCGGCGTACAACCAGGGCAACCCCACGGCCGACCCGGCCCTGGCCGGCAAACACGCGCCACCCAAGGTGCCGCTGGTTGCCATCTACCCGAAAGAAGGCACGTTCATCGCCGACCATCCGTTCGTCGTGCTTGATGCGCCATGGGTGACACCGGCCAAGCGTGTTGCAGCGCAGGCATTCCTGGCCTATCTTCAGAGCCCGCCGATACAGGCCCAGTGGCAGGCCAACTTCTTCCGCGACGCTTCCGACCGGCTGGGCACCAATGCCACCCAGGCCCTCGGGGTGAGCCCGGGCGAACCACACACCGTGCTCAAGCCGCCCTCTCCCGCGATCACCAAGCAGATCCTGGACAGCTGGGCGCAGCTACGCAAGACCGCGAACGTGATCAGCCTGATCGATGTCTCCGGCTCGATGGCTGTCCGGCTACCGGGCTCGTCCCAGACCCGGCTGGATGCGGCGAAAGACGCGGCGGTCGCCTCGATGAAGCTGTTCACGGGCAATGACGAGGTCGGCCTGTGGTCGTTCTCCGGCGGAGTTCGCGGTCAACGGGACTACCGCGAGTTGGTGAACATTGGGCCGATGGACGCCACGGTGCATCATTCGGTGCGGCGCGATGCCATCACTGAAGCGCTCAAGGCTCTGCGGCCATCCGGTAACACCGGTCTCTACAACAGCATTGCTGCCGCCTACCGAACAGTTCTCGACCGCTACCAGAACAATCGGATCAATGCAGTCGTGGTGCTCACTGATGGGAAGAATGACGCCCAGGGCGGTTTGAGCCTGACCGGCCTGACCGAACGGATCAGAAAGACGCCGGGCGGACGCCCGATCCGCATCATCACGATCGCGTATGGCCCGCAGGCCGATGCCGAGACCTTGGCCTCCATCGCCCGCGCCACCAAAGGCGCTTCCTATCTGGCCGCCACCCCAGCCGATATCCCCAAGATCTACTCCGCGGCCCTGTCCAACCTCTAGGGCACCGTATCCGAGGGCTCGGTACGTCATACCCGTTGAGCATCACGCCGACGAACGAGTACTGAGCGACGGTGAAAATCAAGGCGTTCAGGCCACTTTGACCCAGGCCGGTGACGGCCGCCGAATAAAGCGGTCCAAGAAGCGGACCGCCCCTCTGCAGCGCCAGGGCGACGTCGGCTGCCCAGCCTTGCTCCTCATCGAGGTCACCCGGCCGGCCGCCGCCGAGCGGGGTGAGGATCTGCGCCTCGCTCAGTCCGGAATCCCGCGCGGTGCGAGCGGCCCGCGACCCGGCCCATCGGAATATCGATCCTGGTGATGAATTCTCCCGGGCGCAGCTGCGTTTCGACATGCGGCGCAGTGCCGGGCAATCTTCACCGTCGCATCCAGGACGATCGGTGCAGTGGCCAAGTCGCCCACGTACGTCGCGATACAGCCGTCGCTGATGCCGAGCACGGCATGCATGCGGTTCTGGCCGTGTATCGCCGGACATCCGCTTCGGGGAATCCGCTTGTTGCCCGGCATGGCGGCGTCCCGGAAGTAACCGCAGTGGGTCCGTCGCAACAGATTGCCTCTTACGGTCGCGAGATGACGTATCTGGGGCGAGGCGCTGGCGAGCAGCGCCGCAGCAGTTCGAGGATCGTGGTCTCCGGCGCCAACCCGCAGCCGCAACTGGCGGCCGTTGACGTCGAAGGTCAGTTCGTCCGTGCTGCTGCCCGAGGTGGGGTTCCCCTCACTCTCCATCCCGGCCTCCGTTCGTGCGCCGGGCGTGCGAGCGGATCCACTCCAGAACCGGCGCGAGGGCTTGGTCAGAGTTGCGTTCGTAGATGAGCCCGTGCCCGTTGCCGGTGACCCCGTGATCGGGGAGATGCAAGAGTTCCGCGGCTGCGCCGGCGACGCGCAACGACTCCACGATCTGCGGCCCGTGCAGACCGAAGGGCGACGCGCCCCCGGTGACGACGGCGACTGGAATCCCGGTCAGGGCCGGGATCCGCAACGAACCCGGGTCGGCCGCGTGCGCCTGTTCGGGCGTGTTCAGCGGCGGGTCGAAGGTCAGCGGCGCGGCGGCGAGTCCCCAGTCGAGAGTTCCGATGCCGGGAATCGTGGCGAACGCCGGTCCCATCGGTTCGACGGTGACGATGGCGGCGACAAGTTCAGGGCGCCGGTCCGCCAGCAGCCACCCGTCAGATCCAGAGGCGGAGTGGGTGATGACGATGGCCGGGCCGATGCGGTCGAGCAGATCGGCGAGCCGGTCCGCGTCCATGCGTTGCGATTCAGCCAGGTCGACCGGCAGGGCCCCGAAGGGAGCGATGAACGCGGCCAGAGCGCTGTCGTCGTCGAGGTCGAAGGGCCACTGAGTGTGCTTGTCTTTCCATCCGGGTGGAAAGAAGACGGTGCGTCCCTCCTCGTAGGAGAACGGCGGCCCCATCGGCCCGTTGACGTCTGGATGGAAGGGCGAGCGGCCCTGCGTCGGACGATCGACGACGAACACCGGATACCCGGCCTCAACCAGGCGCTGCGCCCAGCCTGGCCGGCCATCTGGAGTGTCCAGCCACTCGGTGCCCTGGATTGCGCCGCCATGCACCAGCACGACCGGGTATGGCTGGGTGACGGTCTCGGGCGCCTCCCAGAACACATACATCGGCCCGTGCTGATAGGTCTTCGACTCCACGGTGACGCGCTCACCGGGGATCCAGAAGTCGCCCCGGCGCGAGGCGCGCACCGGTCCGCGTTCCCACAGACGGGCGGTGTCGTTCAACTGGGCTCCCTCTCCATGCGCCTCGGCCACGGGCGGCCACCCGGGAACGATAGGAGAGCCCCGGACACCTTGACAGGGTGCGACACAGCCAGGCACGGCGGTCATCGAGCTGGTTACCATCGCGAGCGTGGACGCCGGCAACGACCTGGGCGAGTTCCTGAGGGCCAGGCGCGCAGACGTCAGCCCGGCCGAGGCGGGACTCGCCGAAGGCACGGAGCGCCGGGTGCCCGGCCTGCGCCGGGAGGAAGTTGCGCTTCTCGCGGGCGTGAGCGTCGACTACTACACCCGATTGGAGCAAGGCCGCGAGCGACATCCCTCCGATCAGGTCCTCGACGCCCTGGCCCGGGTACTGCACCTGGACAACCATGCGGCGAGCTATCTGTTTCGCCTCGCCCAGCCAGTGCCCCAAGCAGCCCTCGTGAACTCCCCGCGAGCGATCGGCCCAGTGCTGCTGGATTTTCTGACCGAGACCATCGACGCCCCGGCGACGCTGACCGGGCCGGCTCTGGATGTGCTGGCTGCCAATCCGCTGGCCCGGGCGTTGTACAGCGGTTTCACCCGATTCGACAACTTGGCGCGGATGGTGTTCCTCGATCCGGCTGCGGCCGGCTTCTACGCCGACTGGGATCACGCCGCCCGCGGCGTGGTCAGCAACCTCCGAGCCGGATCCGCACCGTTTCCGGACGACCCGCACGTCAAGGCGATCATCGGCGAACTCACCGTGCGCAGCCCGGCATTCCTCAGCTATTGGGCTCGCCGCGAGGTGCATCCCCGCAGCAACGAGCACAAGCACCTGCATCACGGTCGGGTGGGTGACCTTCACCTGCGCTATCAAGCGTTCAACGTCGCCGACGCCCCCGGCCAGCAGGTGTTCGTGTACACCGCCGAGCCCGGAAGTACCAGCGCCGACGGCCTCCGCCGGCTGCGCCGCTTTCTGCCGGAGGCCGACGTCTCGAACGAACCGGGCCTCCCTAGCCAGCCGCTGGCCATGGACCAGAACCGTACGGATGGAGAACCGATATGAGCGCTCTGAGTAAGCTGACCGGCACCTTCGACGTCGCTGGCAAACAGGTTTCGCGACTCGGCTTCGGAACGATGCGGCTTACTGGTCGCGGCATCTGGGGCGAGCCCGCAGACCGCAACGAATGCGTGGCCGTTGTCCGGCGGGCCGTGGAACTCGGCGTCCAATTCATTGACACCGCGGACTCCTACGGCCCACATGTTGCTGAGGACATCGTCCGCGAGGCCCTCAAGCCCTATCCGGACGATGTCGTGATCGCGACCAAAGCCGGCCTCACCCGCAACGGCCCTGACGTCATCGACACCGAATCTGGCCCCAAGCGCCTCGGACCGGCCGCGTGGCCGCCGGTAGGACGCCCGGAGTATCTGCGGCAGCAGGCCTTGATGAGCCTGCGGCGCCTCGGAGTCGACCAGATCGACCTGTTCCAGTTGCACCGGATCGACCCGAAGGTCCCGCTCGCCGATCAGGTCGGGGAACTCAAGAAGCTGCAGGACGAGGGCAAGATCGTCGCTATTGGCCTGTCCCAGGTCACCGTCGGCCAACTGGCGCAGGCGCGGCAGATCGCGGACATCGCCACCGTGCAGAGCCGGTACAACGTCGGCGACCGCAGTGCGCAGGACGTGCTCGACGTCTGCGAGCAGCAGGGACTGGGTCTGATTCCCTGGGCTCCCCTGGCCCAGGGCGGGCTCGATGGCAGCGATGGACCCCTGGCCGAGATCGCGAAAAGTCACAACGCCACTGTCGGGCAGGTCGCCCTGGCGTGGCTGCTGGCGGTGTCGGACCGCATACTTCCCATTCCAGGGACCTCGCGGCGCGATCATCTCGAGGACAATCTCGCCTCGGCCCAGATTCAGCTGTCCCCCAACGACATGGCCAGGCTGGCCGGGGCAGCGCAGTAATCACCGTTCCCCGGCGCGATGCGGTGGACTCGCTCCGCCGCGCTCTGGTCTTGAACTAGAGGAGGGCTACCCGAACGGCGGCCTCCCCGACCGGCCGGTGCGCCGCGTGGCGGGTTCTGGCCCGGATCAGCCGATGCATGCCGAAGCGACTTGGCCGGCCCTTAGCTGGACGTTTGGTCAGCCCAAGAGGCCAAGCGAATCCTCGCGCGAACTCGTGCGCGCCCGCGGGCGGGTAGAGCCCGCCCGACACCGATGGCGGCGGGCGCTCAATGCCGCCGGTATATCGGTCGATGTGGGGAGGCGGCTGGTGCATCGGAGGAGCGCGCGTGACGAGAAGAGAGCGGCCGAGCCGCTTCGGCGATCTCTCATTGGCGGGCCCGGATGGCCGGAGGCTGGCCCTCATCGCTTCTTCTCCCTTCGGGGCGCTGGTGTCGAGTGTTCTCCTCATCACTGCTCCGTCGAGCGGCACCTTTGACAGGCGAGTCCTGCCACTGCTCTGGGTCGGCGGTACGTCGTTCCTATTTTGTCTAGGTTACGGAGCCATCCGGCGGAACATCACTGAGCAGGAATGGCTGGCGTTCGCCAGCTTCGTACTGGTCCTGCTGGCCGGAATCGCAGCCAACGCCCAAGAACCGGTGCTGGCCGAGCAACTCACGTCGACGCTCATGTTCCCGCCGCTCATGGTCGCTCTGTTCGTTCCGCCGAAACCAGTCGTCATATTTGGACTGGCCAGCATTTCCGTGGTCTGGTTCGTCTCACTGCGCGCTGACGAACTAGCTGACCAGAGAGTCTACGGAGCCTTCCTGATCTCAGTTTCCGTCGTCGTGGTAACCGGATTTGTCTCGGTCATGAGAGGGGCGCTGGACGCAGAAAGGAAGCGGGCAGAGGCACTTTCCACCTTGGACCAGCTCACCGGGCTGCTGAACCGACGTGGGATGGCCAGCCAATATCCGGCGATGATGGCTCGGGCTCGTCGCGATCGCCATATTTTCGCCATATTTGTTGTCGACGTCGACCACTTCAAGAAAATAAACGACAGTCTTGGGCACAAAGCCGGGGATCATGTGCTTCAGAACATCGCTCATCGGATCAGGGACGCCATCCGGCCCGACGATCTGGCGGTAAGGCTGGGTGGCGAAGAATTCGCCATACTCGCCAGCATGAAGGATCCTGCTGACGCCCATGTGCTGGCCGAGAGAATACGCCAGCACGTCGCTGAGTTTTTGATCGGATCCCCAGCTCATCCTGTGACCATCAGTGTCGGTGCCGCCTACGCTTCGCTCGCGCTCCAACGTCCTTCGGATTCGGTATTCGAATATTTCTTAGGGCTCGCCGACTCTTTGCTGTACGAAGCGAAGAATGCCGGGCGTGACCGCGTGCGGATACAGGAGCTGGACTGGGCTGGATTCAGCAGAGTTCCAGGGCAGACGGAACTGAGTGCGAGTGAGCACTCAGCACGGACTCGCCGGACAGCTGGCTAGGGTCGAAGATGCCGATGTGCCTGGTGACCAGCGTGCGGCCTTCATCAGAGCTGAGCTGCGATTCGAGCTTGGGTTGCTGCATGACCGGACCAACGCCCTTCTGAGCGCTGAGGCATTTCTGACCATTGCGTACACCACGGCCATGGGTAACGGCACGGCCTGGGGTACGACTTTCTCGGCCGTCGTGTCACCGGTCCTGTCGGTGCTAGGTCTGCTGCTGGCCCTTCTCACCTGGCCCGGAGTCGCTTCCACCGCCAGGCTTGTGCTGGCGTGGACGGCCGAGCTGTCGGACCTGATGGAGCGCGACGCTGAGCTCTCATCCGGACCGTCAGGATTGCCTGGTCATGCCGCCGCCTATCATCGTCTGCGCTCCGACCAGCGACGCAGCCTGCTGTTCTTCCGATTGGTGCCGGTTCTTTTCGCACTGGTCTGGAGTGTTCTGATTGTGGTGGCAGTGGTACTAACCCGGTGACCGCCAAGATGAGGCCTGGCAGCCCAGCGCCGCCATGGGCAGCGGCCGCATGGCAGTATCTGCTGATTAAGACACTCACCCAGAGCGCTCTGTAGAGAAGAAGCTTGCTCTGCTGTACGGTGGGCAGGTAGCAGAATTGGGGATGTCCGGGGAAGAGGTCTGGTATGTCTGAAGATCCACGTGAGCTTGTGGCGACCGCTGCCCGGATTCTCGCCAGCGCCGGTCACAGCGACCTGGTGTGGGGTCACGCGTCGGCCCGCGACGAACAGGGCCGCGGAATCTGGCTGAAGGCCGCGGGCTGGGGACTCGACGAGATAACACCGGACCGGGTCCATCTGGTGGCCCCCAGCGGCGCCGTCCTCGAGGGAGACGGCGTGCGGCACCGTGAGTACCCCATCCACACCGAGGTGATGGCGGCCCGCCCGGATGTCGGCGGAGTCGTGCACGTGCACAGCCCGTACTCGGTTGCCCTGGCCGCCTCCGGCACAACGCTGCTGCCGGTCAGTCATGCGGCCAACTTCTTCACACCGCATGGTGTGCCCCGCTTCACCGACACCGCTGACCTGATCATCACTCCCGAACTCGGCAAGGCCGTGGCCGCTCAGCTGGGCCCGGCGCATGCGATCTTTCTGGTCAATCACGGCATCGTCACGGTCGGGGCCGACGTACGGGAGGCCACCGTGGCGGCCGTTCTGCTCGAAATGGCCTGCCAGCAGCAGATGCTGACCAACGGATTTCCGGGCTGGCCGACTTGGTCGGACGAAAAGGAATCGTGGTCCAAACGCGAGCACATCTATGGCGGTGACGCGGTGCTGAGCGTCTGGGAGTACCTCAAGCGCGGCCTTCCGCCGCTGCGGCCCGTTGAGGCATCGTCATGACCGATCAGCCGCAGCTCACGCCGGTGCGCCTGGGCGTGATCGCCGACATCATGGACTTCAGTGCTTTCTGGTACGCCGAGGTGACCGGGCTGTTCGCGGCGCACGGCCTGGATGTGTCGGTGACCCGCACCTACAGCGTGCAAGGGGCGATCGATCGGCTGCGCTCGGGCGAGTTCGATATCGCTCTGGGCGCTCCGGAGGGCATCCTCAGCCAGGCCGCCCCGGACAGCGAACTCGTGATGATCGGTGGCACCACCTCCATCCTGCTGCTCAGCCTGATGGGCGCTCCGGGCATCACGTCGCTGAGTCAGCTGGCGGGCGCGACCCTGGGGGCGTCGTCGGCCACCGAAGGCACCGCGTTACTGATGCTGGAGATGCTGACCCGAGCCGGGGTTGACACGGCTGATGTGCGGATCGAACCCATCGGTGTCGGATCGGTGCGTTTCGACGCGCTGCTGGAAGGCCGGATCGCGGCTGGCATCCTCAACGTCCCGGCCACCTATGACGCCGCCGCCAGGGGTCTGAGCATCCTGGGTGACGTCGCCGACGTGGTTCCTCGCTATCAGTTCGTCACGGTGAACGCCCGCCGTGAATGGCTGCAAGATCCGGCGGCCGCGCAGACGGCCAACCGGGTGATGACCGCACTGAGCGCTGCTGTGGCCGCCCTTTATGACCCCTCGAACACCGACCTGATGGTTGACCTGGTTGTCCAGAAGATGCATGTCAGCCGGGAATCAGCGCAGCGCGGCTGGGCCGATTTCTTGCGCGTACGGCCAATTCCAATCGATCTGCGGGTCAACCCTGAGGCGATGGAGAAGACGCTGGAGACGATGCGGCGGGCTGGCACGCTGACACCGCAGCGCCAGGTCCGGCTCGAGGATGTCTACGACCAGAGTTTCCTGCCCTAGGCCGCGATCATTGGCCGGGCATGCTCACAGGCTGACAACGTCGCCGATGATCGCCATCTGGGCCAGCGCGGACTCGTGCATCGACGCGGTCGGTGCCGCACAGGCATCGGCCAGCACCGCCATCTCGAATCCCTCGTCAGCGGCGGCGAAGGCGGTAGCACTGACGACCAGATGTGTGCTGACGCCACCCAGGACGACGCGCCCGATGCCACGGGAGCGCAGAATCGAAGCCAGGCCGGTGCCGGCGAAGGCGCTCATGGTGTCGTGAACCAGCACATGATCATCAGGACGGCTCAGTCCGGTAGCGACCTGCGTTCCCCACGAGCCGGCCACAAAGCCGTCGCGGGCTCCGCTGCGCAGGCCCCGGGCGGTTGAGGTGCAGGAACCGGCCAGGGCCTCGAAGACCACGTGCAGCACGGGGGCCGCCACGGCCTCAGCCGCCTCGCTAGCCGCTCTCGCCGCGGCTATCACCCCGTGCTCGGCCACCACGCCGGCCAGACCGTTGCGGCCGACGAGACCATCCGGGTCGACCACCTCGTTCTGCAGATGCAGCAGCAGCACAGCCACGGCGAGATCGCCGGACAGCAGCGACTCCAATTTCAGCACCGACATCGATTTCCTTTCTGCATAACAGATGTAGTCTCTGTACTCTAGTGCCATCGGCCAGTGAAGGGAGATGGCGGCATGGAGCTGTCGGGTCTGCGCCACCTCAGCAACAGCCTCCTGGATGGGCGCCCCGATGGCCTGCAGGTAGTCGGCACCGGTTCCCGCGTCTTCGTCTCCCACCTCTTCTCCAACGGCGTCACCGAGGTCGACCTGGCCGATCCCCGTTCCCCGCGCGTGCTCAGCTTCATCCCTGCCCCGCCCGGATCCTGGTCGGTGCACCTCCAGGTGCAGGGTGATCTACTGATGATCGCCAATGGGCCGGACATGTGGTCGGCCCCAGCCGACTTCGACCCTGGGCGCACGCTGTTCTCGACCGAGTGGGAATTTGCCGCCGGGGTAGGCATATTCGACGTCTCGACCCCCAGCCAGCCCCGCGAGATCGGATTCGCCGACGTCGGAGGCGCCGGCGTGCACCGCCTCTGGTTCGATGGCTCCGACCGTGCCTATGCGTCGGCCTTTCCGCCCGGCCACGTCGAGGCTCTCCTCCTGGTGCTCGATGTCTCGCGTCCGGAGAAACCGGTGGAGGTTCAGCGTTACTGGCTTCCTGGGCTCGGTCCGGGTGAAGAGCCTGAGCAAACCTGGGGACCGAACCGCCGGGTGTCACTGCACCATGCCACCGTAGGGGCCGGCTATGCCTACGGCGCCTGGCGGGACGGCGGGATCACCGTTCACCCGTTAGAGGCTGACGGCCGGGTGGGTGCGCCATCCTCACTGGCATGGGACGGTGCCTACGGCAACGGCTGCGCCGCCCACTCGGCGGTGCGGCTACCGGGTACCGACCTGATAGCTGTCGCCGAGGAGGGCATCGAGGACGCCGGTCAGCCCCAGCAGCGCGTCGTCTCGCTGATCGACATGAGTGATCCCGGGGCATTGCGCCGGATCGATCATCTGCCGGTCCCCGACGTCCCCCCTGCCCCCGGTGCTCGCTATGGCCCGCACAACCTGTACGAATACCGCCCGGGCGCCTGGATGGACGGGCGCCTGGTGTTCAGCGCCCACCAGGCGTCGGGAATGCGCGTGTACGACGTCGGCACGGACGGGCGGTCCAGCGAGGTCGCCGTGTTCAGAGGTGATCCGCCAGGCACGCTCCTGGATCCGCGGCCGGGGCGGGCGCTGGTGGCCTCGTCCAACGACGTGTTCGTTACCGTCGAAGGGTTGCTCGCCGTCGTCGACGCCAACCGCGGTCTTGACGTGCTCGAACTGGCCCTGCCATGAATCCAGGTGACCACCGGCTGGCGAAAGACATCCTGTTCAGCAAGGAGGGTTTGGCATGAGCGACAGTGTCGAGGCCGAGGTCGACGTGGTTGTGGTCGGTGCCGGGCCGGTCGGCCTCTGGCTCGCCGCCGAGGTCAGCCTGGCCGGCGCCTCCGTCGTCGTACTGGACAAGCGACATGACCGCTCGGAGCACTCCCGGGCCCTCACAGTTCACGCCCGCACTCTGGAGACCTTTGCCCTGCGCGGGATCGTCGAGCGGTGGCTGGCCGAGGGCATCACGATTCCGACCACGCACTACGCCATGCTCTCCAGCCGCCTGGACCTCCGGGGACTCGACACGGATTACCCGTTCGCGCTGTTCATCCCGCAGAAGCGAACAGAGGAGTTCATCGAAGAGTACGCACGCGGGCTCGGCGTGCCGATCCGGCGAGGGCTGGAGGTCACCGGCTTCACCGAGACACCCGACGGCGTGACCGTACAGGGGATCGACGACGAGACCGGGCGTTCCATCACCTATTCCAGCCGATACCTCGTGGGCTGCGATGGCCGGCGCAGCGTCGTGCGCACCCAGGCCGGAATCGGCTACACCGGATCGGAAGGCACCGTCGGCTGCCTGCTCGGCGACGTCCGGATCACGGATCCAGCTGTGGGAGCAGCGGTTTCGATGCAGACCGAGACCGGTTCCTTCTACGCCGTGCGGATCAGCGACGAGCGTCATCGGCTGATCGGCATCGAACCGGACGCGGCGCCCGCCGCCCGGGACACGCCGGCGACACTGGAGGAATTGCGGCAGAGCATCGTGCGCATCACCGGTTCCGACTTCGGCATGCACGACCCCATCTGGGTGACCCGGCTGGGCTCGGCCACATTCCAGGCCGACGAGTACCGGCGCGGCCGGGTGATGCTGGCCGGTGACGCCGCCCACGTGCATTTCCCGATGGGCGGTCAGGGAATGAACCTGGGCATCCAGGATGCGATGAACCTCGGCTGGAAGCTTGGGCTGGTGGTGCGCGAGGCTGCGATGCCGTCGCTGCTGGACAGCTACCCCGCCGAGCGCTCGCCGATCGGGAAACTGGTCATCGCCGACACCCTGGCCCAGACCGCACTGGTCGGCGTGGCCGGGGCCGAGGGCATGGCCCTGCGAGCCATGATGAGCACCGCCCTGGCCGACAATGCTCAGCTCAACGCGTATCTGGGCACTTTCGCCTCCGGCGTCGGCATGCGGTACCCGGCCGGGCCGGGCGATCACCCCCTGGCGGGCTCACGGGTACCCAACCTGCACCTGGACGATGGGACAAGGGTTTTCGATCTGCTCAACCAAGGGCAACCGCTGGTGCTGGGCCTGTCCGGCGATCGGCTGGCCGGCTTCCTGGGCCCGATCGCCGGCGCGGTCACGGCCACCGAGGCGAAGATCACCGGGCGCACCGACGGGTGGGGCGACCTGAACGCAGCGATCGTGCGGCCCGACGGATACCTGGCTTGGGCGGCTGGTCACCCACAGGCCGGTGAACCGGACGGCGATGCGGCTGCGGAAGCGGCCGATGCGCTGAGGCGCTGGATGCCCGGCCTGGTGCCTGCCTGAGCGGGCGGCTCAGTTGTCGCGGCGCAGAGCAGAGGCCATGGCCGGGCTGTAGCCGGTCTGTACCACCACGTCGATCACGACCGGGCGTCCTTCGCGGACCAGATCGATGCCCTGCTTGAGCGCGTCGATCAGCTCGGCGCGCGTGCGGATGGGCCCAATGCCCTCCAGGCCCTGAGCCCGGGCCAGGGCGGCCAGGTCTGGAGCTGGCCCGTCGATACGCTGCCCGATCCACTTGCGCGACGCGTCGCGGCCGCGCACGGTCGCCACCTTCTCCTGGTGCACCTCGTCGTTGAAGTACGACCGGTTGTTCGAGACGACGGCCAGCAAGGGGATGCCTTCGGACGCCGCCGTCCACAGGGCCTGCACGCCCATCAGGTAGTCACCGTCCCCGAGCACACCGACCGGAAGGCGATCCGTGCCGCGTAGCGCCAGGGCCGCACCGACCAGCATGCCCGGGCCTGAGCCGATCCCGCCGCCACCGTCGTACCCCAGATAGTCCAGAGGGTGCTCGAAGGGCCAGGCGTCTCCGTCCCATCCGAGGGGCAGACGGACCAGGCACGTGGTTGTGCCCTCCAGGGCCCGGCGCAGTTCCTCCGCCAGATCACTCAGGAGCAGGGCGCCGTCCTCGGTCTCCGAACGCGGGGTCGTGGCTGGCGCCGGAGCCTGCGTGGCCACCGCCGGCGCCGCTGGCACCGGCCGGTCTGCCAGTAATTCCAGGAGTTGCCGAACAACGTTGTCCGGAGCGGCCGGCAGGGTGACCGCGACGTCGGCGTAGCCCTGCCCGTCCTTGCTCCAGCCGTTGAGCAGCTGGGCGTCCAGGGAAGCGTTCACCACCGGACGGTTGGTACTGGCCGGCGCCTGAGCCAGCGTTCCGGCCAGGTCGATCCAATCGAGGGCGAGCACCGCATCGGCCGCCGCTAGAGCCTCCTGGCCGGCTGTGGAGAGGAAGTACGCCGGGCCCGAAATGGCCGCGGGGTGGGCGGTGGGGAACGCGGCACCCGCCTTGAAATCGGTGATGACCCGGGCGCCGAGCGCCTCGGCCAGGCGTACCCGCCGATCCCAGTCGTCCTCGCGCCGCGAAACCCGGCCCATCAGCACAACTGGCCGCTGCGCGCCGGTCAGCAGGTCCAGCGCCCGGGCGAGTGAGGACGCGGAGGCGGCTGGCTGATCAGGAACCGCGCCGGTCGGCATCGGGTGCATGTGGATCGGCGAGCTGAGCCGCTGCTCCTGCAGTTCGGCGTCCAGGACGATGTAGGTGGGACCGCATGGGGGGGTCCGGCAGATCTCCCAGGCCCGGGCCAGAGAGTCAGCGATCGCCTGTACCGACCCGGGTTGGTCGTCCCACTTGATGAATGGGCGCACGATCGCGGCCTGGTCGCCCGAGGTGTGGATCCAGTCGATCCAAGGACGGCGCTTGGCAGCGTCGAGGGGGCCGGTGGCGCCGACGATGAACACCGGCACGCGATCGCACCAGGCGTTGTAGATGGCCATCGAGGCGTGCATCAGGCCGACGTTGCTGTGCAGTGCTACTGCCAGCGGCTGGCCGGTCACCTTCGCGTAGCCGTGGGCAAGAGCCACGGCATGCTCCTCGTGCAGGCACACGAGCATCTGCGGATCCTTGTTCCCCAGATGGTTGACCACGCTGTCGTGCAGGCCACGGAAACTCGCGCCTGGGTTCAATGCCACAAACGGGACCCCGGTGGCCCGCAGAACGTCGGCGACAACGTCGCTACCCCACTGCGCTGAGTCAGCCGACTCATTTGAGTCAGCCTGTTCGGCCGGTTCCACTGCCATCAGAGCACCACCGTCGTAACTTTCGATTCGGTATAGGACAACAATTCGTCGAGCGATTCCTCCCGGCCCACGCCCGAGGACTTCGTGCCGCCGAACGGCAGGCCCCAGAAGTGCCGGCTCGGGCTGTTCACCAATACGTAGCCGGCTTCCACGTCGCGGGCCAGGCGCAGGGCCGTCGTGATGTCGTTGCTCCAGATCGATGCGGTCAGGCCGTACTGAACGCTGTTGGCGATGGCCAGGGCGTCGTCCGGGTCAGTGAAGGTCATCACCGACAGAACGGGCCCGAACACTTCTTCCTGGCCCAGTGTGCTGTCCGGGCGCACGCC
>CAXUFS010000001.1:53255-75294 GCA_964250315.1 uncultured Kineosporia sp.
CACGGGGGGCGCGACGTACCAGCCCTCCTCCCCGCCCGCCGCCGGGCGGCCGCCGCCGCGGACCAAGCTGCCGCCCTGGGCGAGCCCGGCTTCGATGTAGTGCAGCGACTTCTCGTACTGGACTTGAGACACCACCGGTCCCATGTCGCTGTCGTCGTCCATCGGGTCGCCGACCCTGATCGCCGACACCAGCGCCCCCACCCGCTCGAGCACGTCATCGGCGATGGCCTCGTGCAGCAGCAGGCGGCTGGTCGACCCGCAGCTCTGGCCGGCCGTGGCGGTGAAGTTCATTCCGGTCACGGCGGCCTGGGCGGCGGCGGCTGGGTCAGCGTCGGCCAGCACGATCTGGGCGTTCTTGCCACCTAGTTCGAGAGAGACGTGCTTGACCCCGGACGCCGCGGCGTCCCGCTGAATGCCCCGGCCGGTCCCGGTCGAGCCGATGAAGCCGATCCGCCGGATCGCCGGATGCCGGACAATCGCCGCCCCGGCCACCGCACCCCGGCCCGAGATCGTGATCACCAGGTCCTCGGGCAGCACCTCGGCACACAATTCCGCGAAACGCAGCGAGGAGAGCGGGGTTTGATCGGGCGCCTTGAGAATCACGGCGTTACCCGCGACCAGTGGCGCGGCCACCTTGGACGCGGCGAAGAACAGCGGGTGGTTGAACGCGCCGATTCGCGCGACCACTCCGTAGGGCTGGTTGACCGTGTAGTGCAGATTGGCGCTGACCGGCAACGTGCGGCCACCCAGATCGACAGCATGGTCAGCGAAGATGTTGATCAGTTCGACGGCGGCATCGACATCGGCCCGCATCGCCCGCAGAGTTGCTCCGCCGTCGAGAGTGTCGAGCACCGCCAGCTCCTCGCGATGCTCCAGTAGCAGGTCACCCACCCGGCGCACGAGGGTGGCCCGCTCACGGGGAGTGCGCCGGGCCCAGGCCCGCTGAGCCAGCTCGGCCGCTTGCACTGCTCGGTCAACCTCTTCCGGGCTACAGTCCGGCACCTGCGCCAGTTCTCGCCCGGTGCTGGGATTCTCGACCGAGTAGCCAGCCGACGGCTCGGCCGGCTTGCCGCCCAAGAGGGTGAACCACGCGCGATCCGCCGCCGGGTGTGCGGGCACCTGGTCACCGTCCTTGTCGATGCTGGCCTCTGCTGGGAAGAGACCTTTTCTGCGAAAGTACTTCGTCCGTCCCCGTCGGTCAAGGCAGCCGGGCTCAACCCAGACGCCCGCCAATCTCCGCCGCTGCCACGGTCAGTTGCGCGCCCAGCGTCTTGGCCGCGTTCACCGGCAGGCGGCCGATCGGAGCGGAAACGCTCAGGCCGATCCGCAAACCGGGCGTCTTGGTCGGCACCGCCACCGCGACGGAGGCGACGCCGTCCTCGCTCTCCTCCCGGTTGGTGGCGAAACCAATACGCCGCACGTTCGCCAGCTGTGCCTCCAGGACCGAGCGCTTCGAGATCGACTTGTCGGTCACGACCGGCAGTCCTTCACTGGGGTACAGCCGGTGTAGTTCGACATTGTCCAGTTCGGCCAGAAGGGCCTTTCCCAGCGAAGTGCAGTGCGCGGGCAAAGACTTGCCCAGCCGGGAGGCGACCCGGACGGCGCGCTGGCTTTCGATCGCCTCAATGAACCGTACCTGCGAGCCTTCCAAGGCGCCCAGGTGGATGGACTCGTTCAGCGTGTCGTTGAGTTCCTGCATGACGGGCCGGGCCAGGCCGTTGATGTCCATGCGGGAGATCACTGAGAAGGCGACTCCGGTGAGTGCCGGCCCGGGCCCGTAGGCCTTGCTGCTGGCGTCCTGGCGCACGAACCCCCGGTACTGCAGCATCATCAGGATACGGTGAGCGGTGGACGAGGCCACTCCCAGATATTTACTGGCTTCGGTCAACCGGATGCTCGGCCGTTCACCCAGCAGCAGAAGCAACTTCAGGGCATTGTCGACAGACTCGATCGGATACTGAGGAGCCGCCAGCTCTGCACCGGGTGATGGCGCGCCGAGCTTGGGCGCACGATTCTGCATAACAGAAATCTAACCTGATCGAGGACAGCAGGGGCAGCCCCAGGCATTGTTCGGCAGCAGAACAACGGCTACTGTGCAGATCGCCGCTCTGCTAAGCAGATCATCGATTCTTATTGTCGAAACCCCCAGAAGGCGGTACCCATGGCTCGGATAGTCGCCGGCGCTGGGGTTCCGCACACGCCAGCGTTCCCTGCCAACGTTCCCGTGGGCGATCCGGACAATGAGACGAGCCGGTTCTTCCAGCGCGTGGCGGATCAGTTGCATGCCACCACGCCCGACGTGATCCTGATGTTCGACTCCGACCATCTCAACACGTTCTTCCTCGACAACATGCCGATGATCAGCGTGGGGGTGGCGCCGGACACAAGCGGGCCCAACGACTCGACACCGGGCCTGCCGGCGGTCTCCCTGGCCATACCCGAGGCATTCGCCGCTCACGTGCGCGAGTCGTGCATCGAAGCGCAGTTCGACGTCGCGCTGACCCAAGAGTTCACGGTGGACCACTCCATCCTGGTGCCGCTGCACTACCTCACCCCGGCCCGCGACATCCCCCTCCTCCCAGTCTTCATCAATGGCCTGGCGCCGCCGCTGCCCGCCGCGCAGAGATGCTGGGACTTCGGGCGAGCGGTCGGCGAAGCGATAGCCGGCTGGCCCGACGACCTGCGGGTCGCCGTAGTTGCCAGTGGCAGCTTCTCCCTCGACGTGGGTGGCCCCTCGGTGCGCCCCGACCTCATCTTCGGCGTACCGGCGCAGGACTGGGCCCAGGAGATCGGCGACGACCTGGAGGCTGCGAACGTGGACGCGATCGTCGCGAAGGCGACGCCGAAGCGGCTGGCCGAGGCCGGCAATGTCGGAGGCGAACTCCTGAACTGGATCGCCATGCTGGGGGCGACCGGCGCCCAGCGGCCGGCCAGCATGGACATGCAGGTCAATTTCGGTCACGGCTTCGGCTTCTGGGATCTGAGCGCATGAGCGCCTACCAGGTGGCCAAGTTCTGCCACAGCTGCCTGATAGATCCGGATCTGCGGGCGCTGGCCGTCTCTGATCCCGGAAAGGCGCTCGACCGCTTCGATCTCACCGATACCGAACGCCAGGACCTGCTGGCCGGCGAGGTCGGCCGGCTCTACGCGGCCGGTTGCCTTCCCTTCCTGCTCTCATATCTGCCGCGCTGGAACCTGTTTGGGCTCACCGTCTCCAGCTACAGCGAGCGGATGCGCGCGGCCGGGGCGGCGGCCGCCAGCCCCGGCACGCCAGAGCGTGACGGCGCCAGCTGACCGCCGGTCAGGCCTCGACCAGTGCTGTTTCGACACCCCTGGTCGCCGTTTCCAGCGCTTGCACCCAGCCCGGCAGCAGATCGCGGCGAAAACGCGCGCTGGGCAGAGCGATGGAGATAGCGGCGGTGGGTTCGCCAGAGTCGGCTGCGATCGCCATCCCGATCGCGGTCAGCCCAGCCTCGGTCTTCTGATCGTTGATGGCGAACCCGCGTCGCCGTACCTGGGCGAGTTCGCGGGCCAGCCGCACCACGTCGACATCCGCCTCGGCGAGGTATAGCTCACGGACGGCCGACGGCTTGCGCGCGGCCAGCACCGCTTGGCCCCCAGATGTGAGATGGGCAGGCAGGGAACGGCCAGAACGGTCGCCGACCCGCAAGATCTGCTTGGACTCGGTGGTGGCCAGGAATCGGGCGCTGGTACCCACGACGAGAATGAGGTTGGCCGACTCCCCTACCTGCGTGGTCAACCTGGTCAGGTACGGCAGGGCGGCCTGCCGTAACACGCTGGCTGGCACGGCTGTTCCGGCCGAATACCGCAGGGCGCTGCCAGCCCGGTAGCGCCGGTCCGGCTGCTGCTCGGCGAAGTCGCGATAGACCAGCATGGCGAGGAGGCGATGGGCGGTCGACACCGAGACGCCCAGACGCTCGGCGGCGTCGGTGACCCGTAACGGTCCCTCGTGGTGCAGAAGCGTGACCAGATGAAGAGCATGATCGACCGAATCGACCGCGTACGCCGGTTTGTTCTTCACAACAGAAAAGTCTATTCCGTCGAGCAGAATCGCGGCAATGTTGAGGGGTTCGCCGACCTGAGGAGGCCTCATGGCCATGACCGTGAACCCGGCACCCCTGACCATCACCGCTACGGACGCGCCGGACCAGCCAGCGCGCACGCCGGATCTGGAGGAGCTCTACCGCGGGTTCGCCTCCGAGCAGCTTGTGCCGCTATGGACCGAGATCGGCGATCTGATGCCGCTGACGCCGCAGTCGAAGGCCGTGCCCCACATCTGGCGGTGGCGCGAGGGTCTGCTGCCGCTCGCCCAGCGGGCTGGCGATCTCGTGCCGGTCGGGCGGGGCGGCGAGCGACGGGCCATCGCTCTGGCCAACCCAGGCCTGGGGGGCCGGCCTTTCGCCAGTCCCACGCTGTGGGCGGCCATCCAGTACCTGAACCCCCGTGAGGACGCCCCGGTCCACCGGCATACCCAGAACGCCTTCCGGTTCGTCGTCGAGGGTGAGGGGGTCTGGACCGTCGTCGACGGCGACCCGGTCGCCATGCGCCGCGGCGACTTCCTGCCCCAGGCCGGCTGGCACTGGCACGGCCACCACAACGCCAGCGACCACCCGATGGCCTGGATCGACGGTCTCGACATCCCCTTCCAATACTTCAGCGACTCGACCTTCTTCGAGTTCGGCACCCTCGAGGTACCGACCCGCTCGGCACCGGAACGCTCGGCGTCCGAACGGCTCTGGGGTCATCCGGGCCTGCGTCCGATCACGCATCTGACCCCCACACCGGCGTCGCCGCTGCTGGCCTATCGATGGGAGTACACCGATCGGGCGCTAACCGAGCAGCTGGCCCTGGAGTCCGAGGGTCACGCGGTTACCACCGAGCCGGGCCACGCCGCGGTCCGATACACGAACCCGACCACCGGGGGCGACGTCCTGCCCAGCATCCGCACCGAGTTCCACCGCTTGGCCCCGGATACCCAGACGGCAACGCGCCGGGAAGTCGGCTCGTCGGTGTTCCAGGTGTTCCAGGGCGAAGGCGAGATCAGCGTAGGCGACCGCACCTGGTCGGCCACGCATGGTGACATGTTCGTCGTTCCCTCATGGCAGCCGCTGAGGATGACGACCGATGGCGGCCTGGACCTGTTCCGGTTCAGCGACACACCGGTCTTCGAAGCCCTTCACCAGGACCGGGTCGAGGTTGGCGGAACGGAGCAGAACGCATGAGATTGGCCACCATTCGTACTGACACCGGCACCCGTGCCGTCCGGGTGGACGGCGACCAGCTGGTCGAGCTGGAGTTCGCCGACGTGCGCGAGCTCCTGGAGGAGCCGGACTGGGCGCACCTGGCGGCCGCGGCAGGCGGCGATCCCCGCCCCGCCGAGGCGGCCGACTTCGCACCGCTCATACCGCGGCCGGGCAAGATCTTCTGTGTCGGGCTTAACTACCGCACCCACATCCTGGAGATGGGCCGCGAGCTGCCCAGCTACCCGACGCTGTTCGCCAAGTTCGCCGACGCCCTGGTCGGGGCCCGCGATCCGATCGCTCTGGCGCCGGAGTCGGAGGCCATCGACTGGGAGGGCGAGCTGACCGTGGTGATCGGCCAGACGGTGCGCCGCGCCGACGATGATCAGGCCGAACAGGCCATTGCCGGATTCACCGTGATGAACGACGTGACGATGCGCGATTGGCAGTACCGGACCACGGAGTGGCTGCAGGGCAAGACCTTCGAGCACAGCACGCCGCTCGGGCCGGTGCTGGTCACACCGGACGAGCTGCCCGGCGGGTTCGCTCCGGCGTGCACGCTGACCACGGTGCTGGACGGCGAGACGGTGCAGAAGGCGGACACCTCGGACCTGGTCTTCGGCCCGGTCGAGCTGGTCAAGTACATCTCCCAGCTGATCACACTCCGGCCGGGCGACGTGATCGCCACCGGCACCCCCGGCGGCGTGGGTCACGCCCGCAAGCCACCGCGGTACCTGCAGGCCGGGCAGACACTAGTGACGGAGATCTCCGGCCTGGGCCGCCTGGAGAACGTGGCCAGCCCGGCATGAACAACCTGAACTGGATGCGCGCCGGGGCCGGGCTGTTCTTCAAGACCCTCGACAGCCTCTCGGACGCCGAACTGGCACAGCCGACGCAACTGCCCGGCTGGTCCCGGCGGGCGCTGCTGGCGCACGTCCATTACAACGCCGAAGCGCTGCGGCGCCTGACCACCTGGGCCCGCACCGGCACGCGCACTCCGATGTATGCCGATCTGGACCAGCGGGCTGCGGAGATCGCCTCTGGAGCCAAGCTGCCCGCCGCGGAACTGCGTTCGCTGGTGAGTTCCTCGCAGCAGGCCCTGGAGGCTGAGCTGGGTCAGCTCGACGACCAGCAGTGGCAACGCGAGGTGGTCACGATCCAGGGCCGAACAATTCCGGCCACCCAGATTCCCTGGTTACGGGCAAGGGAGGTCGGAGTGCACGCGGTCGACCTCGGTGCTTCCTTCGATGACCTGCCCGAGGATTTCAACGCTGCTCTGGTCGCCGAGGTGGCGGCAAAACGGGCGGCCAGCGGTGAGGCGGCCGTCCTGGCTGCTTGGCTGACGGGGCGGGCGGCGCAGGCGCCGTCCCTCGGACCGTGGCTCTAGGAGGCGGATCATGAGTGGTAACAACGATGTTGATGTCGTGGTCGTGGGCGGCGGTATCGGCGGACTGGGCAACGCCTATGCGCTGGCCTCGGCCGGCTTCTCGGTACGCGTACTGGAGCGGGCGGCCGACTTCACCGAAGTGGGAGCCGGGCTGCAGATGGCGCCGAATGCCACCCGGATCCTGCGGGAGTGGGGGCTGCTCGACGAGGTGATCGAGGCCGGTGTACTGCCGGAGCGGATGGTCTATCGCGATGCGATCACCGGCGGTGAGCTGACCCACCTCGACCTGGGCGAGTCCTTCGTCGAGCGATACGGGGCGCCCTACGTCGTGATCCACCGCAGCGACCTGCTCGACATCCTGGCCAAGGCCTGCCGCCGGATCGGCGTCGAACTGGTGCCGAACGCTCTGGTCACCGATGTGCAGACTGAACAGGACAGCGCGCAGGTGTCGATCGAGGGGGGTGCCAGCGTCCGGTCCGACGCGGTGATCGCCGCTGACGGCCTGCGCTCCACGCTGCGCCGTCACTTCAGCGACGACGAACCGGTCCCAGCCGGCTATGTGGCCTACCGCGGCGCGTTCAAGATCGAAGACCTGACCATCGCTCTGGACGAGAGCGCGATGACCGACGTGGTGGTCTATCTCGGCGTCGGATGTCACCTGGTTCAGTACCCCCTGCGGCGGGGGGAGATGTTCAACACGGTGGCGGTGTTCCGGTCGCCGGCCTTCGCCCGGGGCGAGCAGGAGTGGGGCGGGGTCGAGGAGCTGGATGGCGCCTTCGCCGGATCGTGCCCAGAGGTGCGCCGGGGCATCACGTCACTCTGGCGTGACCGGCGCTGGCCGATGTACGACCGGCTGCCCATCTCGAACTGGGTCAATGGCCGGATGGCGCTGACCGGGGATGCCGCGCACCCGATGCTCCAGTACCTCGCCCAGGGCGCCTGCCAGGCCCTCGAGGACGCGGCAAGCCTGTCCACCGAGGTCACCAAGCTGGCCGCCACCGGCACGCCCGACTGGCCAGCCGCACTGGCTGCCTACGCCTCGGTGCGCACCGGGCCGACGGCCCGGGTGCAGACGACCGCCCGGTTCTGGGGCGAGCTCTGGCATGTCGATGGCATGAGCCGCACCTTGCGCAACGAACTGTTCCTCAAGCGTGATATCGACGATTACCAGTACGTCGACTGGCTTTATGGCCTCTGACCTAGTTCGGATCATTTGAGTGATCTGGCCGGCCCGCGGTGTGAGCCGGACCAGACCGAGGCCGGCCGCTCTTCAGGTCACGTTCGCATCGTCCGAAGCAGAAGGATCGCCTGTGGCGTCTGCTGCGCGAGGACAAGGATGCGAGGAAAGTGGATCGCTGGCCGGTCACGAGACTGCTGAGCGCCGTCAGTGTGTGGGCACTGGCGCCGGTGGTTCTGCTGATCGCGGCCTCGTTCGCCGAGCCCGCCAGCGCCGCCCGGTCAGGGCCGGTACTCCTGGCAGCGGCCCTCCTGGGCCTGATCTCCGCTGCGGCCATATTCGTCCTCGGGCAGACGCTGGGGACGCGATTGGGAGCGCTTTCGGCCGCTCTGGCCGAGCTGGGGCCCAGTGATTCGAGTGATTCCCGACCGGCCTACGGTGGCCAGGGTTCGGCGGTTGCGGTCCTGGCCCAGAACGTGAACCGGGTGGGGGGCGTGCGCGATGAGGCGCTGGGTTCCTTGCTCGGCATCCATAGCAAGATCGTGGAGTTGGCTACCCATCTGAGTGATGCCACCGGAAAGGTGAGGAACTCGGCCAAGGGCACCTCGGAGATGTTCGGTGCGATCGAACACACGGCTCAGGTCGTGTCGGACAAGATCCTCACAATCGCGGACGGCTCGCAGCAGCTCGACACGTCGATCGGCGAGATCTTCAGAAACGCCTCCGAGGCCGCCCACGTCGCCGCCAGCGCGGTTGCATCGGCAGAATCCACCACGGCGACCATGAACAAGCTCGGTGACTCGTCGCGCGAGATTGGGGACGTCGTGCGGCTGATCACGTCCATCGCCGAGCAGACCAACTTGCTGGCCCTGAATGCGGCGATCGAGGCCGCCAGGGCCGGGGACGCCGGCAAGGGCTTCGCGGTGGTGGCTGGCGAAGTCAAACAGCTGGCGCAGAAGACCGCTCAGGCGACCAAGGGTGTTTCACTCAGGGTGGAGACGATCCGCGAGGACGCCGACCGGGCGGCTCTGCTGATCGCCCAGGTAGCCGACGTGATCAATCAGATGAGCGAGTACCAGACGGCGATCGCCAGTGCGGTCGAGCAACAGCGCACAACCAGTAACACGATCAACGGGGGAGCCAACGAGGCGGCTGAGGGCGCCGGCGAGATCGCGCAGAAGATCGCGATGCGGGCGTCCAGGGCTGAGACGGCCGCGGCGACCATGGGCCAGGCCATGCACGATGTCAGCAGCTTGGTGGAGGTCAGCCAGGAGCTGGACCAAGTGATCAACCGGTTCTTCCGGTCGCCCCGCTGAGCACGAGGTCAGATGGCCGGCTCTGACTCCGATGCGAAGAGCGACCATTGTGCGAGGCCGCGCTACACTGCTGTTCAAAACTGCTGGTCAGATGCGGTTTCTGGAGAGAAGTGAAGGTTGTACCGTGGGGCGATGTGGTTCACGGGAGGGAAGCTCCCGTCTGCCGCGCTGATGCCTCACTTCGAGGAGGTTGCGCATGGATGGACGGCGAGCCCGGCTCGGCCATCTGATGGAGCCCCCGCGGTGATGAGTTCGCCGGCCGGAGACGGAACCTCATCCGTGGCCAACTCCTCTCCCAACACCGAACTCGATCGTACGGCCGGTTCCCCGGACAATCCGCAGCAGCAAGCCGTCCCCATCTTCTTCCTCTCCGACTCAACCGGCATCAGTGCCGAAACGATGGGCAACGCTCTGCTCCTTCAATTCCCGGATCTGCATTTCGACCGTCGCCTTATTCCATTCATCACCACCGTAGAAGAGGCGCGCCAGGTGGTCGTCGTTCTCGACGAAGCCATGAATGGGCCCGTCACGCCCTTGGCCTTCTCCACCACCGTCGTTGCCGAGATCCGGCAGGAACTGCACCGAAGCCGTTGTCCTCTGATCGACTTCTTCGATCTTCATATGAGCCGCGTCGAAGCCGTGCTTGGCACGAAAGGACTGCGGGTGGCCGCCCAGCTGCACGGCGTTGGCGACGTGAAGCGATACAACGCCCGGATGGCCGCCGTCGAGTATGCGATCGAACACGACGATGGTCAGAGCCTGCGTGCCCTGGACAAGGCAGACGTGATCCTCCTGGGTCCTTCCCGCTGCGGCAAGACTCCAACCACGATGTATCTCGCCTTGCAGCACGGCGTTTTTGTGGCGAACTATCCGCTGGTCCCAGAGGATCTGGATTCCACCGCGCTACCGCGACCTATCCAGCTGCTGCGTGATCGTTGTGTGGGGATCACGACCACGCCTGCGCGACTGACCCAAGTTCGCAGTGAACGACGCCCCAACTCCACCTACGCCTCGCTGGAGCAATGCAGCTACGAGCTTCGCCAAGCTGAAGCTCTGTACACCACCCACGGGGTACGGATCATCAATTCCGCCGCCAAATCGGTGGAAGAAATGTCAACGCTCATCTTGCAGCTATTGAAAAAACGTTCCCGCTAACAATTTCTTGCCCGCAGGCTTGCCGCACAGTCGAATCGAAGGAGCACTCCAGTGTCTGCCTCTTCCAGTAACGCTACGGTCAGCCCGAGTAGCCCTGACGTCCGCTGGTTCTCCGACCTGGGCCTGGTGGACCTCGCCCAGGTCGGTGGCAAGAACTCTTCGCTGGGCGAAATGATCTCCGCTCTGGCCGCCGCGGGAGTCCGGGTGCCGAACGGCTTCGCGACGACCGCGGATGCCTACCGCCGGTTCATCGGTGAGACCGGCCTGGCTGAGCGCATCAGCGACGAACTGTCTCAGCTGGACGCCGACGACGTGGATCAGCTGGCCGCGGTCGGCGCCCGGGTGCGTGGCTTGGTCATGTCCCAGCCGTTTCCGAGCAGCCTCGAGGAGGCCATCCGCAGCAGCTTCGCCGAACTGGCCGGAGACGCGGGCAGCACTGCCGATGGAATAGCCGTGGCGGTGCGGTCTTCCGCGACGGCGGAGGATCTGCCCGACGCTTCATTCGCCGGTCAGCAGGAGACGTTTCTCAATGTCCGCGGCATCGATGCCGTACTGATCGCCATTCGCGAAGTGTTCGCGTCGCTCTACAACGACCGCGCCATCTCCTACCGCGTGCACCATGGCTTTGACCACGATGACGTCGCCCTGTCAGCTGGCGTGCAGAAAATGGTCCGGTCCGACATCGCCTCCTCCGGAGTGATGTTCACGATGGACACCGAGTCCGGTTTCACCGAGGCCGTTTTCATCACCTCCTCCTACGGGCTGGGCGAGGCGGTGGTGCAGGGCGCCGTCAACCCCGACGAGTTCTATGTCTACAAGCCCGCACTGAGGCAAGACCGGCCTGCGATCCTGAGGCGATCCGTCGGCACCAAAGCGATCAAGATGATCTACACCGATGACCGCACAGTAGGCCGGACCACTGCCTTTGTCGACGTGGCGAAGACGCAGCGGCGCCAGCTTTCTCTGACCGACGCTGAAGTCACTGAACTGGCCGGTCATGCCCTCACGATCGAAGAGCACTACGGCCGGCCGATGGACATCGAATGGGCCAAGGACGGCGAAGATGGCGAGCTCTACATCCTGCAGGCCCGCCCGGAGACGGTGCAGTCGAGGCGGACAGCGGGAAGCCTCACCCGGTTTCGCCTGAAAGGGACCGGCCAGGTGCTGGTCGAAGGCCGCGCCATCGGGCAGAAAATCGGTGCCGGACCAGTGAGAGTCATGAAGAGCCTTGACCAGATGGCGAGCTTCACCTCCGGTGAAGTCCTGGTCGCCGACATGACCGACCCCGACTGGGAACCGATCATGAAGAGGGCTTCAGCCATTGTGACCAACCGCGGAGGGCGGACCTGTCACGCGGCGATCATCGCCCGCGAACTGGGGATACCCGCGATCGTCGGGACCGGTTCGGCGACCGACGTCCTCCGCAACGACTCGAATGTCACAGTGTCGTGCGCCCAGGGCGATACCGGCTTCGTCTATAAGGGACAGCTGGACTTCACCGTAGAAGAAACCGCCCTCGACGCCATGCCCCCGATTTCCACCGGCATCATGATCAATGTCGGTACTCCGGAGCAGGCGTTCACCTTCGCGCAGCTGCCCAACGCCGGCGTGGGGCTGGCCCGCCTCGAATTCATCATCAACCGGCAGATCGGCATTCACCCCAAGGTGCTGCTGGAGTTCAGCACTCTGCCAGCCGAACTCCGTAACCAGGTGCAGGAGCTCACCTCGGCGTATCCGAGCCCGCGCGACTTCTTCGTCCAGCGGGTGGCCGAAGGCGTTGCGACGATCGCGGCGGCATTTGCCCCTAAGCCCGTCATCGTGCGGATGAGCGACTTCAAATCCAATGAATATGCCAACCTGCTCGGCGGCGAGCTTTACGAGCCCCACGAGGAAAATCCCATGATCGGCTACCGGGGGGCCTCCCGCTATGTCTCGGCGGAATTCGCGGACTGTTTCGCCATGGAATGTGAGGCGCTCAAGTACGTCCGCGATGAGATGGGCCTGACCAACGTAAAGATCATGATTCCGTTCGTTCGCACCCTGGATGAGGGCCGCCGGGTGATCGAACTGCTCGACGACCATGGCCTGCAGCGCGGGACGAACGATCTGGAGGTGGTCATGATGTGTGAGATCCCGTCAAACGCGCTGCTGGCCGACCAATTTCTGGACCTGTTCGACGGAATGTCAATCGGATCGAACGACATGACTCAGTTGACTCTGGGTCTCGACCGAGACTCGGCACTTGTCGCCGCTTCATTCGACGAACGTGATCCGGCTGTGAAGATACTGCTGGAACGGGCTATCGCCGCCTGCAAGAGACGCGGAAAGTATGTCGGCATCTGTGGCCAGGGGCCGTCCGACTACCCCGATCTCGCGGTCTGGTTGCTGGAACAGGGCATCGACAGCATGTCGCTCAACCCGGACACGGTGGTCGATACCTGGCTCGCCCTGGCGAAATCCCAGTCAGCCGCGAGTCACGAATAGGGGCTCGGACCCAGTACCCGTCACGGGTCAGCACCCGTCGGCCCGGTGAAACCATCCAGGACCAGAGCCAGTTCGGCTTCGAAGGCGGCCCCGGCGTCCAGGTCGGGGGTCTTGACCAACATCTCGATCATGGGTAGCCGGCCGGTGGCCAGCTGCCGGCTCAGATAGGGGCCCAGGGCCGCCTGCCACTGGATCGTGTCCAGGCCACTGGACTGGCCCGCGCGCGTCTCCCCGATCTCCCGGCGCAGAGCGCCTAGCAGGTAGGAATTGAGCACGCCCACCGCGACTCTCAGGGCCCGCGGATTCTCACGCCCAGGCGCGCGGGCCAGCGTCGCCGTGATCGCCTCGCCCACGCTCAGCGCGTGCGGTCCCAGATGTGGCCGGCCGCCCAGCAGGTCGATCGCCCAGGGATGGCGAAGGATGGTGTCCCGGGTGGCGTGCGCCAGGACGCGAGCCTGGGATCGCCAGCTTCCGTCCGGAGCCGCAACGGCGTCACCGAGGCCGGCCTGATGGCCGATCTCCGCGTAGACGGCGTCGATCATCAGCTCCAGTAGATCGCCTTTGCCGGACACATGGCTGTACAACCGCATCGGCCGGACCCCGAGAGCGGCCGCGACATGGCGAATCGACACTGCCGTCAGTCCCCCGGCGTCGGCCATCCGGACCGCGGCGGCCACGAGCTGACCCCGGGCCAGCGGCTTGGAGGCCCGGCGCTCATCCGGCTCCGGACGCTCCCAGATCAGCCCGGGCGAATCGCCTGCTTCCATGCGATACAGTGTATCGGCACGGAGGTGGTTCATGCGTATCACCGTCATCGGGGCAGGCCCGGCTGGTCTCGCGCTCGCCCGCATCCTGCACCTTCACGGCGTACAGACCATCGTCTACGAGCGGGACGCCTCCCCCCAGGCCCGCTCCCAGGGCGGCACGCTCGACCTGCACCCCCAGACCGGCCAGTACGCCCTCGAGGCGGCTGGCCTGGCCGAGGAGTTCCACGCCCTGGCCCGCGTCGAGGGAGAAGAGCACAAGATCTTCAGCCCGGCCGGGCACTTGCTCGTGCACCATGTTCCTGGGGCCGGCGGCGGACGTCCGGAGATAGACCGCGCGGACCTGCGCGATCTGCTGGCCGGATCCCTGCCGCCCGGGACGATTCACTGGGACGCCCGAGTCGTCGCGGCGCAGGAGAGAGCCGGTGGCGGGTTCCGGCTGACCCTGGCCAACGGCACGCGGACCGAGTGCGACCTGCTGGTTGGCGCGGACGGCGGCGGTTCGCTGCTGCGTTCGCGGCTCACGAGCGCCGCGACGTCCTACCTCAGCTCGTACACCCAGATGAACATCCCGGACGTGGATCAGACCCACCCTGAACTGGCTCGCCTCGTTGGCCACGGCAGCCTCTGGGCGCTGGGCGACGACCAAAACCTCACTGCCCAGCGCCAGAGCAGCGGCCAGGTGCGGGTCGCGGCGATGGTCCGCAGCGCCCGCCCGTGGCGCCCGGCCGGCCGCAGCGGCGTGCTCCAGCGCTACGCGGACTGGTCCCCCACCCTCACCGCCCTCATCAAGGCCGCCGGGGAACCGGTGATCACCCGCGAGATCCGGGTCACTCCGCCGGGGATGAACTGGCCCTCACACCCCTCCCTCACTCTGATCGGTGACGCGGCCCACCTGATGCCCCCGGTCGGTGAGGGCGCCAATCAGGCGTTGCGCGACGCCGCCGATCTCGCCGCCGAGCTGATTTCGAGCCCGTCGGATACAGCAGGTGCTGTCGTCCGCTACGAGACGCAGATGCGGGCTAGGATCGGCCCGGTCGAGCGGGACAGCCTGCAGATGGAGAAGCTGATCCTGTCCCCGACCGCTTTGGACGACATGGTTCGCTTCTTCGGGCCGGGCGCCGATCATCGGTAAGCAGGTCAGGCTGGCACGGCGCTGCGCAGGCTGCCGACGGTCACGTGCGGCCAGCTGATCTCGTCGAAGTTCAGCAGCACGGTCTGCACGTACTGCAGCCAGCGGAAGGGCTCGCCACCGGCCGGCGTGACCAGCGACTGCTGGAAGGTTGCGACCACCTGGACGGCGTCCGCGTTGATCTCGAGGAAGGCGGTGTTGGCCGTTCCCCCGCCCAGCGTGGGTACGGGCAGCGTCGTGACGGTGAGCGTGATGGTGTCGTGGAATGTGGCCCCGGTCGGTGGTGCCAGCAGCGCCGTGGTGGGGTTGTCGACCATGGCCTGCGTGAAGCCGGGAGGGTTGGCGCCCGGCGGCATGCGGAACTCGTTCCCGGCGGCCAGGACCATCTGCGGGAACTTCTTCTTCGCCTTGGCGAGCTTACGAGCGAAGTGTGGGTCGGAGTTGAGGACAGGCTCCTCCCCGATCTCGAAGGGGACGATGTTCGAGTCGGGCATGGCGGGCCATACATCGCCGGCGAACGTAGCAAGGCCCTGGGCCAGAACGACTGTGCCGTGCGGGATCGAGGCGAGCCGCGCGACCGTCGGCGGCTCCTCGGGTTTCGTGGTCGCCGGGACGGAGATCCAGACCCCGGGCTCCACGTGCAGACCTCCGCCGGTGACAGCGTCCTCGATGTGGTTGGTGTACGTGATCCCGTGCATCGTGATGTCCGGCTGGTCGAAGCCGCGGTTCGGAATGGAGTCGAGGGGGTTGATGAAGGTGATCGTGTCGGTCGTCAGGTCGAGCTCCAGGAACTCGTCCTCCGCGCCCCCGAAGAACGGGCGCCAGATGGTGTTGAAACCGGACCCCGTCCATTCCCCGCTCATCCAGGCAAGGGGATCCGGTGCCGGCGCTGGGACGGCGAACACGTCTGCGTCTGCGTCTGCGTCTGGCTGGGGGCCTGATTCGGGGCCGGGAATCGGCGGCTTCGGGACGTACAGGAATGTGTCGCCGGTGGTGGTCGGTGTGGTCATGAGGGTCAGCTCCTTCGTGCCGTGCCCATGGGCGGGCGCAACTCCGGCAAAAGTTAAGATCGCGCCCAAACCCTCCTGATACACCCGGTCTCGGGTGGGCTCAGGCGCATGTGCAGCCGAGGAGCTCAGTCCTGAGCTGACGTCACACAGGCCGCGAGCTTGGCCTTGTCCCTGCCAAGAGTCTTGACGTCGGAGCCGAGCTGGTTCGACGCGTCTGCCGCGGTCAACGCGTGGGACTGAGGTGGTCAAGGCGCTGATGCGCGCGGGTCCGGCCCAGCGGGTGAGTGCAGCGAAGGCCGGCGCATACCGGGTCCCGGCCATCGCCACCCGGCCACCACCCAGCCGGCGAAGAACCAGGCAATGTCCTGTGCACTGGCGACCACCAGGACAGCGATGACGCCAACGACGGAGCCGGCTGTCATCACCGCCCGGGGCCCGGCCCGGTCGAGCAGGCGTCCGATCGGGATCCCGGCGCCGGCCTGAACGAGGAGGGCCAGAGGGAACGCTGTTGTGATCAAGGATCGAGACCAGGCCGTCCCGGAAACGATGGCCGGCGAGCACCGGGAACGCGTAGTACAGGACTCCCCAGCTCGTGATCTCCGTCAGGCACGGACAAGCGTCACGCGCCGAAGTGCTCCCACCCGAGTCACCGGCGCCTCCCTGACTAGGCAAGCGCAGCATCGTGGCTGCGGGCCAACACTCGGGAATGTTGCCGGTGGCCTCCTGAGTTGATCGACAACTACAGCGCCTGACTATTGACCAAGACGCCGCTCGCCTGAGGCGCAGCTGAAGGCTGAGCCAACAAGACGGCGGCCGCCGATCGCAATCCCGCATCCATCCGAAGGGCAACATCCATGACCGGACGCAACGGCCTCCTCGCTCCCGGTGAGGCCTTTCCGTCACTGAGCATGACGCTGACCGATGGCACGACGATGACTCTGCCCGACTCCTTCAACGGCGGGTTCGGCGTGGTGCTGTTCTATCGAGGAGCGTGGTGCCCGTACTGCAACGCCCAGCTGCGCGCGTTCCAGCGGGCCGGTGAGCAGCTCACCCAGGCAGGAGTGCGCGTCGCCGCCCTGTCGGTGGATGATGAGCCGACGACAGCAGAGCTGATCGCCAAACATCACCTTGAATTCCCGGTCGGGCACAGTGCAGACGCACGCGCCATCGCGCAACGCACCGGTGCGTTCATCAACGAAGATCCGCTGCACCTGCAATCGACCGGATTCGTGCTCGACCCGGGCGGCAACGTCGTGGTGAGTGTGTACTCCAGCGGTGCCATCGGCCGGCTGGTACCTGAGGACGTCATCGGACTGGTCCGCCATGTCAAACAACATCAGGGCGCTGGCGCCGCCTGAACCGGGAGACGAACCATGCCGACTCCACTGGAGCCCACTGACAGCCCCGACGAACACCTGGTGGGCCAGCGCTGGCCCAACATCGTCCTGCCCGATCACACCGGAGTGCAGCGCGACCTGTCGGAGGTGTGCGGCGGTGACCCCATCTTGCTGCACACCTGGCGCGGCACGTTCTGCCCGAAGGAGCAGACGTTCTTCCGGCACGTCCTGCTCCCGTTGCAAGACGAAAACGATGTCGCCTACACGCGCATTGTCAGCTTGTCGACCGAGCCGCCGGCGGTGGCCTACGCTTTCCGAGCTGGTCTCGGCGCCCGATGGACCTTTCTCTGCGATGTCGACCGGGCTGTGCTCGACCAGACCGGCCTGGTCGAGACGACGGACACCGTTCACCATCCGTACGCGCCCTACGCCTACCTACTCAAGCCAGACCTCACGATCGCCGCAGCGTGGAACGGGTACTGGTACTGGGGCCGGCCCACCACCGAGGACATCCGTCAGGCGATGCGCCGGGCCATCCGAAACGTTCAGGCCGACAGCTGGCGCGTTCCCCGTCAGGCCGGCTGATGAGCTGGGTCTGGCTGGCCAACCTCTCCGGCTCCGAGCTGTTGACAAGCCACGCGCCGCCGTTGACGACGGCAGAGTGGCAGGGCGGACATTTGTGCGCATGGCCATCTGGCCGTAAGCCTCACACCGCGGCGGCACGCGCCGACGCTGCCTTCATCGATCCGGAAGGCCCCGCCACCGATATCACTGTGCAGATCATCGAGCCAGGCCGCGAGCCGCTGTTCGATGATCCCTCGGTCCAGGGGCTGCTGCGCGCACTGGCTCGCTACGACGAGCCCGGCTTGGGGGCGATGACCACACTGACCCGCGACAGTTCGCACTGGGCCGGTGCTGTTTTCGTGGGGCACGTGGATTTCCGCGCCTTGGGTACGCTGGGACCGGTCCATTACGGGCACCTGAGGGCCGGATTCGCCTCGTCACGCCGGCAGGTGCTGACCGGGACCCAGCGCAACGCCGGCGCTCCATGGCCCGCAACCGGCTAGTCGACGCAGGCAGAGAGCCACGGCTGTAGCGCGTACCTGAAACCGGTCGCCAGGCCGCGGCCTGGCTCGCAGTTCGAGCCAGGATTGGACGTCGCGGGGGGCTTCGCCGCGCGGTCGCGCAGCAGGCGGCCAAGGCACCACGCCGGGACGACGATGCGCTGGATACCACCGAGACCCGTGATGGCTCGGCTGTGAAGCCTTGATCGTTCGCCTGCGTGGCCAGCGCCATCCGGCCGAAGCTAGGCCTGACTGTGCCCCCGGCGGATGCGAGCCGCCGGAGCCACTACCGAATCAGCCTGTCATCTGTCGATGGGGAAATGGCTACAGGATGCTGACGTTGGGGGCACCCGATCTGCGCGCCCTTACGGATTGCGAACACGACATCGATTGACGAAATGGAATGCCCTTTCCGTGGCACTAAGGATGTACCGGTGGAAGAGCGCCGGAAACAGGAGGCGCCTCAAAGGCGCCGCTCACGGAAGGAATTCGCATGAGGCAACCCCTCTTCGGGCTGACGAGGCGCCGTACTGCCCAGCTCCTGGCAGTCTCGGCAGTCATCGTCAGTGTCAGCGGCTTTGGCGCAGCAGCGCGGGCCGGGACATCGGCGCCGGCCCAAACCCCGCCACCGACCGGCAGTGCGCAGGGTCTCGGGCAGCTCAGTGGGCTACTGCCGCGCGATCACCTCACCGAGGAGAGCGCGATCAATGTTGATCTGAGCAAGCAGTCGGTGCGATTGCCCCTCTACGAGGGCAAGTCCGGTGGAAAGACGGTCTGGTACGTCCTGCTCGACGCATCCGACAAGGGCCTAGCTGACGATCTGGGGGTGAACTATGTGCCGAAGCTGTACAACCTGGCGATCGGCTGCGCGGAGTGCGTGCAGACTGTGTCGCTTGAACCCACGACGCCCCAGACGAACCGGTTCGGGCAGGCCAAAGTTGACTTCCCCGGCGCGCCCGACTTCAGCCCCACCCGCGTCGCGACGCCCGGGCCTGACGGCTTCCCGCTGAGTAAGTTCCAGCCGGGCGCGGTTGCCGCCCACGGCTATAGCCCGTTCATCCGTATCAAGGGATCTCCCGTTCTGTACAACGCGCCGATCGTCGCCGTCGGTGACGGGAACTTCGATGTCACTCATCACACCAACACCGCGGACCGGGTTCTTGGAATCCACTTGGCCGGTAAAGGTGCGCATGGTCTTGCGAAGTCCGGCCAGTACGAGGACAACTGGGTTGACCTTCTCTTCGTGAAGGGCTTCGACGCCGGCCAGCCGATCGTGTACCTCAGCACGGATGCCGGCCAACCGCTGACCGCCGTACTCGAACGTTCCACCTACGTTCCCGCTCTGGACAAGGCGGCCTACGCAGGCGGCGACGACTTCCTGGGGTCTGCCCGGGAGCGCCTGTTCGGATTTATCAATGGCCAGACCGGTAAGGACAACCCACAGGCCCAGGGATTCCAGCACCTAGCCAAAGACGGGCTAATCAGTCGTGACGCGGACGCGAGTGACACCGAATTGATCGATGCCTTGCGCAACGGCGGCGACCTGCTCAACGTGTTCGGCGACTTCCCGACTCTGAGCGACCCTCGCCACTCGGACGCCTACAGCCCTCTGTGGGACGCCCAGCTGGGCCTGTGGACCGACAAAGCGGTCCAGGCAGGCCTGAACAAGCGGCAGACGGACGAGAACACGGTGCTGAACCTAGCCGCGGAGCATCCAGATCTGCTCACCGGCGTGGACCCGGCCACAGGTAAACCAACCCTGTACGGGTCGGTGGGTGTGGACATCAACTGCGCCGTAATCGGATTCACCGCTAAGCCACCCACCGAAGGGCAGGCCGATCCGGTGCCGTTCGGACAGTTCCCGCCACTCTGATCCCGGTCCCGGCATCGGTGCGGACAGCCTTCGCACCGATGCCGGGCACATCATTCGATGCGGACTGGCCCAGGACCGTCTCGTCGCCATCGAGGCGCCGTTCCTCTCGGCCTAGGCGTCACGTCGAAGAAGCCAGGTAGCTGAGCAACATCTGACGCATCCTGGTCCGCCCGCGATGCAGGAGAAGCCGGACGTGACCCGATTCCAGCTGGAGGTGCTGGCTGATGTGGCTGGTCGAAAGTCCATCCACGTCGTGCAGTTTCACGACGACCCGTTGCCAATGCGACAGCTGGGACAGCGCAATACCCACCAACTGCGAGATCTCGCGCCGGAGCATGACATCCTCCGGTTCCTCACCCCAGCGTCGCGGAGGCTGAGCCCAATGCCGGGGCGAGGCGAACTCGTCGGAGATGTAGACGGTCCACGCCGGAGCCGAAAGACCATCCATTTCGTCAGGTGTCACTGCCACGGGGATAGATCGCCGCTCTCTCGCGGCGTAGGAGGCAGCCGTGTTGAACAGGATCCGGTAGATCCACGTCTTGAGATTCGATCGCCGCTCGAAGTTGTCGAGGCCTTCCACCACGGCCAACCAGGTTTCCTGGACGACCTCCTCGGCTACGGCACTCGACCCGACCACGGAACGGGCGGCCCGCAGCATGCCGGGCGTCATGCTCTCGACCAAGGTTCCGTACACGACCTCGTCTCCCGCGCGCAGCCTGGCGAGAACCGAACGATCGGGAGCAACCGTTGCCGGGGGGAGACTCTCGGCCGTCATCTCCGCCCGCGCATGGTTACGCGACCGGTGGTCTCATGGCCGCCCATGGCATCTGAGACTAGATAACTGATCCCTGCCGACCTTGGTCCAATCGGGACCAGTGAAAGTGGACCGCATGGCTTTCTGGACGACGTCGGGCGAGATGCTCGTCATCCTCACCCGGCCCGGCGGTGGACCGGTCGGAGAGCAGCTGCGCCAGCAGTTGCTCGAAGCGATAAAGGCCGGGCGGCTGGCGCCCGGGGCGCGCCTGCCGCCTTCCCGGCAGATGGCCCTGGATCTAGGCGTTGCCCGGGGTACGGTGGTCGACGCTTACGGCCGGCTGGCGGACGAGGGCTATCTGATCACCCGGCCAGGCTCCGCGACCGTGGTCGCGGCCGACGTGCCCGCTCGCCCGGCCGAACTCATGGCAGCCATTGCATTGCCGGACGAGGCCGCAATCGACTTGCGGCCCGGAGCACCTGATTTGGCGTCCTTCCCTCGCTCAACCTGGGCGGCAGCGACTTCCGCCGCAGTGCGCACGGTCCCAGATCTCGAGCTTGGCTATGTTCCGCCCTGGGGCGTCATGGACCTCCGGTCGCAACTGAGCGGACGTCTGGCTCGCACGCGACATGTCCAAGCGTCGCCCGACGGCGTCATTGTGGTCAGCGGCGCGACTCAGGGAATCACGCTGACGTGTCGCGTATTAGCCGACCACGGACATCACGAATTGGCGGTCGAAGATCCGAGCAACGCTGTCCAGCGCACTGTGCTCTCCCGATACATGCCGTCTATCCGCGAAGTGCCCGTCGACGATGAGGGCATCAACGTCGACGCGCTCAGCCGATCCGCTGCCCGCGCGGTGCTCGTGACACCAGCACACCAGCACCCCACCGGAGTGGTGTTGAGCACTGCCCGGCGTGCAGCTCTGGTGAGGTGGGCGGAATCGGTGGACGGTTTGATCATCGAGGACGACTACGACGCAGAGTTTCAGTTCGGCCGGCAGTCGCCACCCTCGCTGCAGTCTCTGTCCCCCTCACGGGTCGTCTACGTCGGATCTGTGAGTAAGACGCTGGCGCCGGCAGTGCGAGTGGGGTGGCTGGTGCCACCGCCGCACCTGGTTCCGGCGCTGACAGCGATCAAGCGTGACGACGACTTCGGGACCTCTGCGATCTCCCAGCACACGCTGGCTGCCATGATGAGGGCCGGTGGCTACGACCGGCACATCAGGCGGCAGAAGGCCGCCTACCGCGCCCGGCGGAAGGCACTCGTGAACGCCCTGACGAGGCGTTTACCCGGGTGGCGGATCCGAGGATCCTCAGCAGGAC
>CAXUFS010000002.1:0-55443 GCA_964250315.1 uncultured Kineosporia sp.
ATCCCGGGCCGCTCGGAGCGAGGCGTCCAGCGCCTGCGTCAAGTCGTGCGCGGCCAGCGCGTGCCGGGCCTGCTCGGCGGCGGCGTCACCGGATCCCTCCTGACTGGCCGCACGCTCAGCCAGTAGCCGGGCTATCGCCGCGTGCAGACGGACCCGCTCGCCGGGCAGCAGATCCTCGTAGACCGCCTCCTGGAGCAGGGCGTGCCGGAATCCGAACCGGTCGCCGTCGTCGGCCACCAGCACCTGGTGAGCCACCGCGTCCCGTAGTGCGGCGTCAGACCCGGCGTCCGGCCAGGACATCGAGGTGGACGCGGCCGCCCGCAGCAGCCGGTCATCGATCCGGAACGCCCCGATCACCGACGCTGTCCGGACCAGCTGCTGAGTGGCTGGTTGCAGCCGCTCCAGCCGCTCGATCAGCAGGTCAGCGAGTGCGGCGGGAAGCCGCCCGTCGCTGGCCTGAGCCGAGAGCAGCTCTTGGGCGAAGAATGCGTTGCCGGACGAGCGTTCGCCGATCCGGCTCACCAGAGCCGACGAAACCTGGCCTTGGTTAACGGATTCTAGGAAAGCGGCCAGTTCGTCATGATCGAACGGCCGCAGTTCCATCAGCTCGGCCGCCGGCAGCCGGATCAGTTCGGCCAGAAGCGACCGGACCGGGTGCCGGCGATGCAGGTCGTCGGCACGATAGGTGGCCAGGATCAGCAGCGGGTCGCTGCCCAGCCGGGTCAGCAGAAAACGCAGCAGGTCACGGGTGGACTGCTCGGCCCAGTGCAGATCCTCGATGATCAGCACCAGCGGCGCCACCGTGGTGCTGATCCGCGACAGCGCCTCGCTGACCGCTTCGAACAGGGCCAGCCGGTCCAGGTCGGCGTCCGCTCCGGCTCTGGGCTGGCTGGGCGCCGCGGCCGACTGGGTGGATGGCCGGTCCCGGCCGATCAGATGGGCCAGCCCAGGCCGCATCTCGGCGATCTGAAGGACGACGTCAAGGGTCTTCTGGGCCTGAGCTCCGGCGCCGGGCTGCTGCCCCTCCCGCAGGACCTGAGCCAGCGCCTCGGACAGCGGCAGGTAGGGCAGGGCGCCGGAGCCGAGATCGACGTTGCGGCCGGTCAGCACGATCACCCCGCTCTGCCTGGCCCGGCGCCCGAATTCGGCGGCCAGGCTGGTCTTTCCGACCCCCGCGTCGCCGGCCAGCAGCACGGCGGCCGACGTTCCGGCCACCGCGCCGCTCAGCAGTTCACGCAGGCGCTGGAGCTGGGCGTCGCGCCCGATGAACGGTGCCGTGCTCCGAACTGCAGCCACGTCGTCCATCGTGTCACCCATCCGTTCCGCGCTGCCGTGTGCTGTGCTCGTCGCTGGGCGCGGACGGAGCGGATGATCGCCTGGCGCTGGGCGCCCTGCTCGGCCCGGCGGGACAGGTCCAGTTGTGATCCGTGGAATCCGTCCACGCTGACTCCGCCCAGGACTTGTCTGTGCAGTGCCGGGCTGTGCAGTGCTGGGCTGAGAAGTAGAGACCGGGCTCCGGTGCTCATGGTGTCCTCCTTGGTGGATGTCGTGCTTACAGCCTGTCCGCCAGCACCCGGCTCCGGATCCGGCAGTCAGGCAGGACCTCAGCTCCTGAGGCCTTAGATCCACCGCTGATCGCCGCCGCTGGGCGGTCAGGCCTCAGGGTGCTGCTGGGCCCGTGTCCGGCAGCAGCGGGCGGAGGGATGAGCCAGGATGGGCCCCAGTTGCGTCCGGGCGTCGAACCAGAGCGCTCAGCGATCGAAGGAGACCGATGAGCACCAGGTTGTTGATCCGAAACGGCACCGTCATCACCCCGGACGCGCCGCACGGGCGAGCCGCCACCGATGTGCTGGTCGTGGACGGCACCATCGCGAGCGTCGGCCCGGCAGGCGAATCAGTGGACGCCGAGGTGATCGACGCGACCGGCACCGTGGTCGTACCCGGCTTCGTCGACACCCATCGTCACAGCTGGGAGACCGCGATGCGGGGCTCGCTGCCGTCCTGTTCGCTCGGCGGCTACCTGCAGGCCGTCAACGGCCAGGCGGCACCGCGGTACACACCCGAGGACATCCGGATCGGCACTCTGGCCGGCGCGCTCGACGCCCTGAACGCCGGCGTCACGACGATCTTCGACTGGTCACACTGCAACAACACCCCTGAACATGCCGACGCCGGTGTCGCAGGGCTGCGGGAGGCGGGAATCCGGGCCGTTTACGGGCACGGCACGCCCTCGCTCGAGGGCTGGTGGTTCTTCTCCGGCAAGGAGCATCCTGACGCCCGCCGGGTCCGGGAGACCCACTTCTCCTCCGACGCCGGCCTGCTGACCTTCGCGCTGGCGGTCAGAGGCCCCGTGATGACCTTGCCGCACGTCGTCGAGCACGACTGGCGGCTGGCCCGGGAGCTCAACGCGCTCATCTCCGTCCATGCGGGCATGCGCGTCACCGGCTTCGACATGAGGATGGTGGCCGAGCTCGAGCAGCAGGGCCTGCTCGGTGCGGACACGGTGTACGTGCACGCGAACACGTGGACGGACGAGGACTTCGCGCTCGTCGCGGCCAGCGGCGGCCGGGTCTCGATCACCCCCCTCGTGGAGATGGTGATGGGTCACGGCCGGCCGCCGATGCTGCGTTCGCTCGCCGCCGGTGTCCGCCCCGGACTGGGAACCGACGTGGCGACCACCGTCCCCGGGGACCTGTTCACGCAGATGCGGCAGGCACTGGCGTGGAACCGGATCCAGTCCTTCCCGGACGACCAGTCGGTGGACTTCGAGTCGTCGTACACGGAGCAGGACGCCTTTCTGGCCGCCACTCGCGACGGTGCCGCCGTGTGCGGCCTGGAGAACCGGGTAGGAGCAATTCAGGAGGGACTGGACGCCGACATCGTTCTGGTCCGGACGGACATGATCAACACGGCGCCGGTCTCCGATCCGCTGGCGACCGTCGTCTGTATCGCCGACGTCTCCAACGTCGACACGGTGCTGGTCCGCGGGGAGGTCAAGAAACGGGCCGGCGTGCTGGCGGGCGTGGACCTGCCGAAGCTCCTGGCCGAGCTGGGGACCTCCCGGGAGAACGTCCTGGGGGGCAGTCAGACGTGACGCACCGCTGACGCGTGTTCGGGCGGCTGCAGCCCCGGGGGATCCTCGGCCTGCCACGCGGGCCCCTGCCCGAGGCAGGCTGCTGCGGATGCGCATTCGTATCCTGGCCGGCAGCCGAGGTGGCAGACGGGAGGCGCAGCGAGTGGTCGGGTCCGGGACGGTGATCAACGTCGCCAGTGTCCTGGTCGGTTCCGGTGCCGGTGTGGCGCTCGGGCATCGCCTGCCCCAGCGCACCCGAGATGTCGTGACCGACGGCCTGGGCCTGATTACCCTGCTCGTCGCGGCGCTGTCGGCGGCCGCCGTGGCCGATCCCGCCCTGCGTGCGGCCGTTGGCTCCGGGGCGGTCATCGTCGTCCTGGGGTCGGTGCTGATCGGCGGCATCGCCGGTTCGCTGCTGCGCTTCGAGGACAGGCTGGAGGGTGTGGGCGAACGCATTCGGTCGGTCAGCCTGCGCCGCCGCCGGGCCGCCGCGATGACGGCGGATGCGGACCAGGAGCCAGACGCCGCTAGCGCGACAACCGAGCAAGCCGCAGCCGCCCGTTTCGTCGACGGTTTCGTCACCGCCTCGTTGGTCTTCTGCGTCGGACCGCTCGGCATCCTGGGCGCCCTGTCCGACGGGCTCGGCCGCGGCGTCGATCAGCTGCTCCTGAAGTCGGTCCTCGACGGCTTCGCGTCGCTGGCCTTCGCCGCTTCCCTCGGCTGGGGCGTGGCCGCCTCCGCCATCGTTGTCGCCGTCTACCAAGGCCTGTGGACCTTCATCGGCTGGTCCCTGGGTGGCCTTCTCTCCGACGCCCAGATCGCCGCACTCACCGCAACCGGTGGCCTCCTGCTGGCAGGCATCGGCCTGCGCCTGCTGCGGATCCGGTCCGTCCCGGTCGGTGACCTTCTGCCCGCGTTGCTGGTCGCGCCCCTGATCGTCTGGGTCGTCTCCGCCCTGACCTGACCTCATGCAGGACCCGGACCCCGTTCTGAGGCATCGCCTGGCCGGCGGCTGACGATGGACAATGACCGCCATGGCTGACGCGGACGTGATCGTGGTCGGGGCCGGGCTGGCCGGGCTGGTGGCGACCGCGGAACTGGCCGAGGCCGGGCGGCGGGTGCTGCTGCTGGACCAGGAGCCGGAGAACTCGATCGGCGGCCAGGCGTTCTGGTCATTCGGCGGCCTGTTCCTGGTCGACTCCCCGGAGCAGCGCCGGATGGGGATCAGGGATTCGGCCGAGCTGGCCTGGCAGGACTGGCAGGGGAGTGCCGGATTCGACCGGCCAGAGGACCACTGGCCCAGGCGCTGGGCGCAGGCCTACGTCGAATGGGCCGCCGGAGAAAGCCGCGGCTGGCTGAAAGAGCTTGGCATCGGCCTGTTTCCGATCGTCGGCTGGGCTGAGCGGGGTGGGGCGTCGGCGACCGGGCCCGGCAACTCGGTGCCGCGATTCCACGTCACCTGGGGGACCGGGCCGGGTGTGGTCGAGCCGTTCGAGCGGCAGGTCCGGGCCGGGATGGAATCCGGACTGGTCAGCTTCCGGGCCCGGCACCGGGTGGACGAGCTGATCAGCTCCGGCGCTGGCGTGACCGGCGTACGGGGGTCGATCCTCGAACCCAGTTCCGTGCTGCGCGGCCAGCCCAGTTCCCGAACGGTCATCGGAGACTTCGAGCTGGCCGCCGGTGCGGTGATCGTGACCTCGGGCGGGATCGGCGGTGACCACGACCTGGTCCGGAAGAACTGGCCGGCCCGGATGGGGCGCCCGCCCGCCAGCATGCTGTGCGGCGTCCCCGCCCACGTCGACGGGCGGATGCTGCGGATCACTCAGGATGCCGGGGCCAGCGTGATCAACGAGGACCGGATGTGGCACTACACCGAGGGCATCCAGAACTGGGATCCGATCTGGCCCGGCCATGGGATCCGGATCCTGCCCGGTCCCTCGTCGCTCTGGCTGGACGCGCTGGGGCGGCGCCTGCCCGCGCCGCTCTTTCCTGGCTTCGACACCCTGGCCACGCTGGAACACATCGTGGCCACCCGCTCCAGCCACACCTGGTTCGTGCTCACCCAGCGGATCATCGAACGCGAGTTCGCCCTGTCCGGGTCGGAGCAGAACCCCGACCTGACCGGCCGGGACTGGCGGCAGGTACTGGGCCGGATCCGCCCAGGCGCTCCGGCCCCGGTGCAGGCGTTCGTGAACAAGGGCGCCGACTTCGTCACCGCGTCGTCCCTGCCCGGCCTGGTGGCCGGGATGAACCGGCTGACCGGGCATCCGCTGCTCGATCCGGGCGCGCTGACCCGGATCGTCGAAGCCCGCGACCGCGAGGTGGAGAACGCCTTCGGCAAGGATGCGCAGCTCACCGCCGTCCGCGGCGCTCGCCGGTACCGCGGCGACCGGCTGATCCGGGTGGCCAGACCGCATCGGCTGCTCGACCCCAAGGCAGGGCCCCTGATCGCGGTGAAGCTGCACATTCTGACCCGCAAGTCGCTGGGGGGCCTCGAGACCGACCTGGATGCGGCCGTCCTGGCCCCGGGCGGAGCGCCGATCCCGGGTCTGTTCGCGGCCGGGGAGGTGGCCGGTTTCGGCGGCGGCGGCGTCCACGGTTATCGGTCGCTGGAGGGAACGTTTCTGGGCGGTTGCCTGTTCTCCGGCCGGATCGCCGGCCGATCAGCGGCCCGCTGACCCACTGCCATCACCGATCGAGGAGTCTCACCCATGTTGAACGACGCGGCCCGCGCGGCCATCGACTCGAACCGGCTCGGGCATCTGACCACGCTGAACGCCGACGGCAGCCCGCAGACCACGGTGATCTGGGCCGGGATGGAGGGCGACACCGTCGTGATCGCTTCGCTGGACGAGCGGGCCAAGATCCGCAACGTCCGGCGTGATCCCCGGGTGAGCCTGTCGATGGAGGCGCAGGGCTCGACCGGCGGCCTGCCCAACTACCTGGTGGTCGAGGGTGAGGCGGTGGTGATCAGCGGCGGGGCGTTCGAGTGGCTGCAGCATCTGGCCGTGCAGTACATCGGCCCGGACTCCGGCTTCCCGGACGAATCCCGGCGCCGCCCCGGCTACCGGATCGTGATCACACCCACCCGAGTTCGCGGCGTCGGACCCTGGTAGGCCGTCCAGCCGTCCAGCCGTCCAGCCGTCCAGCCGTCCAGCCCTCAGACCAGGCCACCGGCCGGGCCGCGGGCGACCGCGTACCCGATCAGCGGGATCGGCGGGACGGCGATCAGCAGGATGGTCCACGGCAGGCTCACCCCGGCAGCCGGCAGCAGCCCGGCAATCGCCAGCACCGCCACCGCTGCCGCGATGATGGGACCGCCAGCGCTGACCGAGGCCGCATGCAGCGGAGCGTTCAGGCCCCAGATCAGAACCATGAACAACGCCACGGGGATCGCCACCGACAGCGCCACGCCGCGGTCGCTGATCTCCAGATGGTGCAGCAAGGCGGCAGCCACCACTTCCAGGCCGGCCGCCAGCGCACCGAGGGCGCCGTGGACGAAGAAGTGCCCGTAACCCCAGTAGAACGACCACCGCCGATGCGTGGCCAGGCCCTCGCCGGACGGCTTCAGGAAGTACAGCCACCACAGCTCGAAGATGATCATCAGGCTGGCGATGAAGGCGATCACGACGTCCGCGCTCCAGCCGGCCTCGTCGATGGACGCCTGGATCGCGACCGTGGCCGACACCACGCACTCACCCAGCACGATGATGGTGAACAGGCCATAGCGCTCGGCGATGTGATGCGGGTGCCAGGTGGTCATGCTGCTCCGCTCGGCCACGAACGGTACCGAGATCTCGGCCAGCGCCAGCAGGATGAAGGACAGCGCCGCCGCGGCCGGCCGGTCCTCCAGCAGCAGCCGGAACAACCAGAGGACCTGAAGGACGGCGATCAGGCCCGCATACCGCCGGGTCGCCGTCCGGTGCTCCGGGTCGGATCGGGAGGCCCTCAGCCACTGCGCCACCATGGCGATCCGCATCACGAAGTAGCCGATGACCACGGCGGTGAACCGGCCCTCGAACGCCTGCGGCACCCCGGCCGCGACGATCAGCACGCCGGCCATCTGCACCATGGTCAGCAACCGGTAGGGGACGTCGTCGGTGTCGTAGGCCGAGGCGAACCAGGTGAAGTTCATCCAGGCCCACCAGATGGCGAAGAACACCAGCAGGAATGAGCCCAGCGCTGGGCCGGGGCGATCCTCTTCCAGCTTGTGCGCTGTGGCCACCGCCGCCTGGGCCACCGCCACCACGAAGGTGAGATCGAACAGCAGCTCCAGTGGAGTGGAGGTGCGGTGGCTCTCGTTGGTCGGCCGGGCCGTCATCGGCACCCGCCAGCGGCTGGACGCGGCGGTCGGTGGCGAGGTCGGCGTCACCTTGCGAATCCTGGCATGCGGGACGGCGGCCAGTCGCTGCCGAACGGCTCAGCTGCGCCGAACTGTTCAGGCAGCGCCGAACTGTTCAGGCAGCGCCGAACTGTTCAGGCAGCGCCGATGGTGCGGATGCCGGGAATGGGCGGTCCCGCTGGAGCAGCGCCCGGTGTGGCCGGACCGGCGTCCGAGATCCGGGCCGCGACCGCGCGCAGACCGGCGGCGGCGCATTGATGCAGCAGCCAGGTGCCGTCGTCGGTCTCGCCCAGCCGATCCAGCAACCGCTGGGCGGCGGCCGCGTCCCGCAGCAGGGTGGCTACCTCCAGGCGGGCCAGCACCTCGGCCAGCTCGGCCGAACGCTGCTGATACGGGTCCTCATCAGAACCATGCGCGTAGGGCGCGAGCCAGGACCCGGTCTCAGCCTCCGGGCGCGGACGCCATCTCATCCCATCAGCCCCTCATGGTCCGCAGCGCCGGTGCCGCCCGGCCGGTGCTTTGCCGCGATCGCCCGATCTCTGACAACTGGGCCGGACGTCCCCATGCACAGACCATAACCCCCTGAACGGGTCAGCGGATCTGGATGGCTGAGTGAGTCGAATCAGATCATCGGCCGGTTCGCCGCCCGGCCCGAGCTGCGGGTGACGGCAATGACTCGTCTGGCCGATCAGTGGTCCGGCGGCGTTCCCATGGCTCAGCGGCCACCGTGTAGCCCTCCGGCGACCACTCGGCCAGGACGGCGTACCGGTCGGCCCGGACCACTGTGTGCCGATACTCCAGCGGCGTGTTCCGCACGCTGCTGACCCGGATGATCTCGAAGCAGGCGACGTCGTCCGGGACGGCGAGCAGGTCGCGGTCGGCGTCGCTGGGCAGCACCGCACTGATCCGTTCGCGGCCCCCGACCAGCGACACCCCGCAGCGCGCGGCCAGTTCGTCGTACAGCCCGAGCTGGGTGAAATCGGCTTCCAGCAGGGGTGATGCGATCTCGGCGGGCATCCAGACCCGGTCGTGAGCCATCGGCTGGTCATCGGCCAGCCGGACCCGCTCCAGGTAGAACAGGTCAGCCTGGGGATCCAGGGCCAGTTCACCCGATGCCCTGGGATCGGTCACGATCTGCTGGGCCCGGACGATGCTGCGCTGCTCGATGCCCTGGGCGTCCACGGTCTTGAACAGCGAGTACAGGCTGCCCAGCGGCGCTTCGGTGTCGTCCCGGCGGACCCAGGAGCCGCGGCCCTTGGCCGAGTCGATCAGCTTGCTCTCCCGCAGCCGCCGCAGCGCCTCGCGCACGGTGTAGCGGGAGACGCCGTAGGCGTCGACCAACTCCAGTTCGCCGGGGAACTCCTGGTCGAACTCGCCCGACCCCAGCCGCCGGGTCAGCTCCGCCTGAAGCTGCGCCCACAGCGGCATCGGACTGGAACGGTCCAGCGGACGCACGTCATCCGGCCCCGTCACCGTGACCACCTCCGGGCCGCTGGCCAACTTCCCAGACCACTCTATGCCTGCCGGTTCCGGTTCCGAGGCGGCCTATTCGCCGGGCCGCAGGGGCTCCTGCGGCTGGTTGGTGATGGGCTGCCGGTTGCGGATCCGCAGCGGCAGGACCAGCCAGAACACCAGGATCGTCAGCGCCAGAACGATGGCTGCGACGATCGCCGCCGCTCGCCCCACCACTTCGTCGAAGACCAGATCCACCGCGAACACCACCGCCATGGCCAGCAGGATCAGGCCAGCCACCGCGAACCGGTTCGCGATCCGGACCAGCTCCTGCTTCATCCGCCGCCGGAACAGCGCCCGGTGATAGGCGACCGGCGCGATCAGGCAGACCGTGGCGGCGGCAGTGGCCACCAGGCAGACGATGTACAACCCGCGCTGGAAGTCGTCCAGACTGGTGAACCGGGCCTGCAGCGGCAGGGTGAGCAGGAACGCGAAAAGGATCTGGATGCCGGTCTGCGCCACCCGCAGCTCCTGCAGCAGATCCATGAAGTTGCGATCGGCTCGTTCGGTCTGGGTCTCGTCCGGCCGGTCGGCGGCGCGTTCCTCCGGCGTGTAGTCCAGGTCGGGCCGGTCGGAACTCATGGGGCGCATTATCGCTGGCAGGTGCGGCCACAGTTGATATGAGACGCTGACCTTGTCTGATCTGCTCACTGCGCTGCTCAGCGGCTCGACCCTACGGAGGTCCGGTGCTTGCCCGGGTGCGGATCAGTGTGCCGGATCGGCCCGGGTCGCTCGGCGCCGTCACCAGCGCGATCGGCGCGGCCGGTGCTGACATCGTCAAGCTGGACGTGCTGGAGAGCGAGGCGGGGCGAGCGCTGGACGACGTCTTCGTGCTGGTCCGCGACCCGGCGCATCTGGACATCGTGCGCGGCCGGCTGAACGCGGTCACCGGGGTGAGCGTGGCCGGCGTCCAGCACCCGGCACCGCCGGTGACCGGGCACGCCGATCTCGAGCTGCTCGACCAGGTGCTGTCCCGCCCGGAACGCGGGCTGCAGACGCTGGTGGACGGCGCCCCGCACGCCTTCGGCGCCGACTGGGCTGCCCTGGTGGAGTACGGCGCCGACGGCGCGCCGTCCGGCGTGCTCGCGGTCAGCGCCAGTTCACCCGGGGCTGACCAGGTGGTGCTGACCACGCCGTTGCGGCTGGCCTCGATCCGGATCACCCCGCCCGGCGCGGACGAGCCGTTCGGCGGTACCGCGCTGGTTCCGCTCGGGACCGGGCCGATCGCGCTGGTGCTGGTGCGCGCCGAGGGGCCGGTGTTCCACCAGTCCGAGCTGTGGCGGGTGGGCCAGGTCGGGCAGATCGTGGGCACCGTACTGGCCCCGGTCTGAGCGGGCTGTCAGCTGTGTCCCAGCATGAGCCCGAGTGCTGGCTGGTCCGGCACGGCGAGACCGAGTGGAGCCTGCAGGGCAAGCACACCGGCCGCACCGACCTGCCGCTGACCCCCGCGGGTGAGCAGGCCGCGATCGCACTGGCTGCGCGGCTGCGTGGCGTGCACTTCGACCTGGTCCTGGCCAGCCCGCTGCAGCGGGCCTGGCGCACGGCGCAGCTGGCCGGAGTTTTCCCGCAGCCGGAGCCGAACGCGATGGAGTGGGACTACGGCATCTACGAGGGCCGGACCACGGCCGCTATCCGGTCGCAGGATCCGGCCTGGTCGATCTGGCACGGCCCGGTGCCGGGCGGGGAGAACGCGTACGACGTCGCCAAGCGCGCCGACGCCGTGGCGGCCCGGGTCCGGGCCGAAGCGGCCGGGCGGGCGATCGTGTTCGCGCACGCTCACTTCCTGCGGATCTTCGGGGCTCGCTGGATCGGGCAGGAGCCGCAGCTCGCCGAGCATCTGATGCTCGGCACGGCCACCGTGAGCGTGCTCGGCTGGGACCGCGGCTCGCCCGCGATCAAGCACTGGAACAGCTGAACGACTCTTCCCCGGGGCGTCGTCCGCGGTTCATTCTGGGTCAGACCGAGCCATCAGCGGCGCACTCGCGCACAATTGGCTCAGCTACAGCTCTGACACACAACGAGGTGGTCGCAGTGCGCAGCACCATGCAGGATGTCCCGCTGTTGATCTCCCGCGTCCTGGACTACGGAACCAGGGTGTTCCCGCGGTCCGAGGTGGTCACCTGGACAGCGGAAGGGCCACGCCGGGCCAGCTATGCCGAGGTCGGCCAGAACTGCCGCCGGCTGGCCGTCGCGCTGCGCGGCCTGGGGGTGGAGGGTGACGACCGGGTCGGCACCTTCATGTGGAACAACCAGGAGCATCTCGAGCTGTACCTGACTGTGCCGAGCATGGGCGCGGTGCTGCACGCCATCAACATCCGGCTGTTCCCGCCGCAGCTGCTGTACGTGATCGCTCACGCCGACGACAAGGTCGTCGCTGTGGACAACAGCCTGGCCGCGCCGTTCAGCCAGCTGCTCGAGCACCTGCCCAAGGTTGAGCATGTGATCGTCAACGGCCCGGTCCCGGACGACGTCCGCGCCGCTCTGGCCGGCTCGGCCGACACTGGCGGCGCGCGGCAGGTGCACGACTACCGTGCGCTGCTCGACGCCCAGCCGGACAGCTTCGAGTGGCCCCAGCTCGACGAACGGGACGCCGCCGCGATGTGCTACACGTCCGGCACGACCGGCAACCCCAAGGGCGTGGTCTACTCCCACCGCTCCAACGTGCTGCACTCGACCTACGTGGCGGGCAACTCCGCGATGGCGATGCGCCAGGCCTCACGCCAGCTGGCGATCGTGCCGCTGTTCCACGCCAATGCCTGGGGCCTGCCGTACGCCGCCTTGATCAGCGGCGCCAGCCTGATCATGCCCGACCGGTTCCTGCAGGCCGAGCCGCTGGTGGCGATGATCGAGCAGGAACGGGTGACCGGCACCAGCGCCGTCCCGACCATCTGGAACGACGTGCTGGCCTACCTTGATGCGCACCCCGAGGCCGACGTGAGCAGCATCGAGCGAGTGATGGTCGGTGGCTCGGCCTGCCCCCCGGCCCTGATGCGCGGCTTCCAGGACCGGCACAACGTCACCGTGGTGCAGGGCTGGGGGATGACGGAGATGTCCCCGGTGGGCACGGTCGCCGTGCCGCCGGTCCACGCCGAGCCGGGCAGCGACGAGTACTGGGCCTACCGGTACAGCCAGGGCATGCTGGCGCCGCTGGTCGAGGCGCGGCTGGTCGGCCCGGACGGAACGGTGGTGCCGTGGGACGACGAGAGCGTGGGTGAGCTTGAGGTTCGCGGGCCTTGGATCACCGGCTCGTACTACCTGGACGACGACGAGGAGAAGTTCAGCGACGGATGGCTGCGGACCGGGGATGTCGGGAGGCTCACGCCGGATGGATTCCTGAACCTGACCGACCGGTCCAAGGATGTGATCAAGTCCGGCGGCGAGTGGATCAGTTCGGTCGAGCTGGAGAACCAGCTGATGGGTCATCCGGCCGTTCGCGAGGCCAGCGTGGTCGGCGTCCCGGACGATCGCTGGGGCGAGCGCCCGCTGGCTGCCGTCGTGGTGGCCGAGGGAGCCAGCGTGACCGCGGGTGATCTCAAAGACTACCTGGCCGGGCACGTCGCCCGCTGGCAGCTGCCCGAACGCTGGGCCTTCATCGACGAGGTGCCCAAGACCAGCGTGGGCAAGTTCGACAAGAAGGTGCTACGGGCCCGCTACGCCGGGGGTGAGCTCGACATCGTCGAGGTGTAGCCCGAGACGTCAGCAGACGTCGGTCAGGCTCTGCGCGACCTCGGGGTCGACCGGCGGCTTCTTGGTGGTCTTCTTCTTGCCGGTGCTGGCGCCAGTGGATGCGCCAGCGCTCGGCGTGCTGCTGGCCGCCGGGGTGGCGCTCGTTGTGGGGTTTGGGTTCAGCGAATCGGCGATCGCCTGCTGCACCAGGGTGTGGATCCGGTCGTAGTCCGGTTTGACCCGGTTCGTGACCACCCTGTCGTCGAACGGCAGGCTGGTCACCCGGGCCTTCTTCACCCGCAGGGCCAGGGTCAGCCAGGTCTCCAGGTCATCGGCCTTGATCCCGGTGGACAGGTTGTTCTTGGCCGCCTTGGCGATCGCCGGGAACTGCTTGACCAGCACCGAGGGATTCGACTTCTTCACGATCGCGCCGATCACGCAGCGCTGGCGGCGCATCCGGTCGAAGTCGGTGGTGCTGCAGCGGGAGCGGGCGAACCAGAGCGCGTGGTAACCGTCCAGGTGCTGATGGTTGCCTGGCTCGATCCACCCGTTCTGCCCGCATCCGTGCTCGGAGTTGCCACCGATCGGCAGCCGCTCGTTCACGTTGACCGTGATCCCGCCGATCGCCTTCACGAAATCGCTGAACCCTTGCAGGTTCAGGCTGGCATACTGGTCGATCTTCAGCCCGGTCACACCCTCCAGCGCGTCCTCGGTGGCCTTGAGCCCGGGCTGCTTGTACTTGGAGTAGTACTGCTTGCCGCTGGTTTCGCCCCACTGCCAGACGGCGTTCAGCAGGCACGCGTCCTGGGGGCAGAAGAACCCGTCGGGGAACGCCTTGGCCCCGCCGGTGCCGGGCGGGAACGGCGCGTGCTCCAGATTGCGGGGCAGGCTGAACAGCACGGTGTTGCCCGACTTGGTGTCGATGCTGGCGACGATCATGGTGTCGGGGCGGGTGCCGACCCGGTCGCTGCCGGCATCGCTGCCGATCAGCAGCACGTTGATCCGGGGAACGCTGGCCCACGGGTCGGCCTTCGTCTGGTTCAGCGAGGTGGTGGTGCCATCGCTGTCGTTGCCGTGAGTGATCGACTTCACCAGGTCGCGCTGGATCATCGCGTAGCTGCTGACCTTGTAGGCCGGCAGGGCCACACCGACCAGCAGGGCCGCGACCACCACCGCGCTGAACAACCGCTGCCCGGAACTCAGGTTGGCCTGGTGCCTCAGCTGGAGGTGCGTGAACAGGATGACGGCTGCCCAGATCAAGCCAAGAATGACGGCCGCGACGGCGATGATCAGCAGTTTCTTGGTGTTCAGGGCCACGTTCAGGGCTCGGTGCAGTACGTCTCCGGTCAGCCCGGCGACAGCCAGACCGGCCAGCATCAGACCGAGCAGGATCAGCAGGATCGCGCCGATCTGGCGGCGGCCGGCCGCCAGCAGCCCGGTGCCGGGAATGAAGGCGCCGATGATCGTCCAGATCATCACCCAGGAGAATCCCTGGCCATAGGTGGTGGCATGACTGCCACGCCGTCCGGCCGCCTGATGGCCGGTTGACTCGAGGCTGGACTCTGCTGCTGGACCCTCGCCGACGAGCTCCTCCTCGGGTCCGGCGGAGCGACGGGCGCGCCGCGGCGAATAGTTCTCGACCTGCGTCACGGCCCCTCCATGTCTGAATTCGAACCGGTGGTTGCTGAAATGGGCAACCCATGGCCGACGGGTCATTGTCACACGGAAGAACCCGACGAGGTTTCCATAGTTGGATCGGTGTGGATGCCATTTTCGTTGCATCGTGCCTGGCAGTACGCAAATCAACTCGGTGAGTTGCGAAGCTGTCCCTTGCTGAGAACTCTCTGTGCAGCCCCTTAGTCAGGAGCCGGGAAGAATGCTTTTGGCTGGCGAAGCCGGTCCCGGTAGCCTGGCCGGATCTCGGGGAGGCGTCGCCTAGTCCGGTCTATGGCGCCCGCCTGCTAAGCGGGTTTGGGGCTACAACCCCATCGAGGGTTCAAATCCCTCCGCCTCCGCCCAGGGTCACCGCCGGGAGCCCGAGCCACGATGGTTCGGGCTCCCAGCGGACGGCGCGCATCAGTGGGCCACTCCCGGATCAAGATGATGGCCGGACCCCGCCGGGTACAGGCTCGGCGGACGGCTGCGCGCAGGGGCAGGAGTGGACAGACCGGCGGTGAGGAGCAGAATCGCGAGATGGTGAAGCCGGCGATCGTTTCGACAGCGGAGTGGCAGCGCGAGCGTGACGAGCTGCTGGTGGCTGAGAAGGAGGCGACCCGGGCTCAGGACGCGCTGGCCGCCCAGCGCCGCCGTCTCCCGATGACCGCGTTCTCCAGTGACTATGCGTTCGACGCCCCCGGCGGCACTCAGACCTTGACCGACCTCTTCGGCGGTCTGGACCAGCTGGCCGTATACCAGTTCATGGACAACGGGCCCGACGACTACTGCCCGGGCTGCACCTGGTTCACCAATAACGTTCCGGCCACCGGCTTGGCCTCGCTGGCCGGGCGCGGAATCGCCTGGGCGACGATCTCGAACATGCCGCTGCCCCAGATCGAGTCCTACAAGGCACGGATGGGCTGGACGTTGCCGTTCGTCTCCTCGCGCGGTACCTCGTTCGCCGAGGACAGTGGCGCGGGGGGCGGATTCATGCTCAGCATATTCCTGCGCGACGGCGAGACGGTGTACCGGACCTGGAACACGACCTCTCGTGGCGTGGACCGGCTGGTCTTCGCCAACAACCTGCAGGATCTGAGCGTGTTCGGCCGGCAGGAGGACTGGGAGGACTCCCCGCCCGGCTGGCCCCAGCATCCGACCTATGGCTGATTCTGCGCTGGAGGAGATCGCACCGGGGGTCCTGGTCCGGCAGAGCCAGTTCTGCCAGAGCAATGCCGTGGTGGTGGACGGCTCGGACGGCGTGCTGCTGATCGACCCTGGCGTGAACGGGCGCGACCTGGCCGAGCTGGCCGCCGGCCTGCGCCAGCGGGGGCTGAGCGTGGTCGCCGGGTTCGCCACCCATCCGCACTGGGACCACCTGCTCTGGCACCAGGCGTTCGGTGACGGTCCCCGTTTCGGTACCAGCCGTTGCGCCCAGGTGGCGGCGCGGTCCCGGGCCAGATCCCGGGCCGAGGCCGAGCGGCTCGCTCCTGGCGCGCCGCTGGAGCTGATCGGCCGGCTCACTGCGCTGGGGACGGCGGCCGAGCTTGTGCCGTGGGACGGCCCGGCGGTGCGGATCATCGAGCACGACGGGCACGCGCCCGGTCACGCGGCGCTGGTCATCGACGAGGCCGAGGTGCTGGTGGCGGGCGACATGCTCTCCGACGTGGAGATCCCGCTGCTGGATCTGCGGTCCCCCGGCCCCGAACCGCTGGCCGGCTACGAGTGGGGACTGGCGCTGCTGGCGGCTGAGTTCGAGGACCGGGACCTCACTCTGGTTCCCGGCCACGGCAGCATCGCCCGCGGGGACGATGCGCGGGCCCGGGCCGAGGCCGACCGGCGCTATCTGGCCGCCCTCAGAGCCGGGCAGCCGCACGACGACCCCCGCCTCGATCCCGATGCCAGCTACGGCCCCGGCTGGCTGATCCGTGATCATCGCGCCCAGTGCGAGTACGCCGACCGGCGGGCGGCCCGATCATCAAGCTGACCAGACTGACCACGCTGACCCCGGGGCTGCTGATCGCGCTGGTCCTGATCTGGTTCTCGATGCGCTCGCCGATCGTGGCGGTGGCCCCAGTGGCGTCCGGCGTCCGGCGCAGCCTGCACATCGGCACGGCCACGACCGGCCTGCTGACCACGATTCCGGTGGTCTGCTTCGGCCTGGGCACGCCACTGGTGTTGCTGATCGTGCGCCGCTTCGGCCTCGACCGGGCGGTGCTGATCATGCTGGCCGGGGTGGCGGCCGGCGTTCTGGTGCGCTCAGCCGGTGGCTTGGCCGTTGCCCTGCTCGGAACGCTGATCCTCGGGCTGGCGATCACGATCGGGAACGTGGTGATGCCGGTCATCATCGGCCGGGACTTTCCCGGCCGGGTGGCCACGATGACCGCCGCCTACAGCGCATCCATGAACGTCGGCGCCATGATCGCCACCACGGTGACTGCGCCCCTGGCGGGGTGGATCGGCTGGCGGCTGGCTCTGGCCGGCTGGGCCGCGGTCGCGATCCTGGGTACGGCTGGCTGGCGGGCGGTAGCCCCGAACCTGGCCCGGCCTGGCGCCGGCTCGCCTTCCACCAATCCGGTGGCCGACGTCGCTGGTCCGTTGAGCAATCCAAAACCATTGTGGCGCAGGCCTTTGGTCATCGGCATGACCTTGACCTTCGCCGGTCAGTCCTTCAGTTACTACGGGATCACCGCCTGGCTGCCCAGCTTGCTCAGCGATGAGCTGGGTAAGACGGCCAGCAGCGCCGGGGTGGCTGCGTCCATGTTCCAGCTGATGGCCGCGACCGGGGCCTTCACCGTTCCCGGGATGGTCTCGGCCCAGTTTCCGGCCCGGAGGATGATTCTGGTCCTGGCTGGGGCCTGGCTGGCGCTGCCGCTGGGCCTGGCCCTGGCTCCTTCGTTGTGGCCGGCCTGGTGTGCGTCCGGGGGCTTCGCTCAGGGCGGCATGTTCACTGTGATCTTCAGCGTGCTGGTGGCCCGGGCGGTGGACTTGCGCGACAGCCGCCGGATGTCGGCCACGGTGCAGGGGCTGGGCTACGTCGCCGGTGCCACCGGGCCGTTCGTGCTCGGCGAGGCCCATTCACTGTCCGGCGGCTGGATGGCCCCACTCGTGGTCGTGATCACCGCGCTGATCATCATGACCTGTGCGGGCCTGGCTGCCGTCGGCTCGGGCCTGCACAGCTGACCAGGCGGGCCCAGCTCGGCTTCAGTCAAGCCCGAGCCGGGCCTTGAGGCCGTCCAGCTCGGTTAGCAGGGTGACCGGCATCTTGGCGCCGATCTGCTCGAACCATTCCTGGATCAGCGGTATCTCGGCCGCCCACTCCTGCGGGTCCACGGCCAGGGCCTGCGCGACCGCGTCCGGGGTCAGTCCCAGACCGTCGACGTCCAGAGCGCCCGGCGCGGGCACCTGGCCGATCGGGGTCTCCACGGCATCGGCCTCACCCTCGAGCCGTTCGATCACCCACTTGAGCACCCGGCTGTTCTCCCCGAATCCAGGCCAGAGGAAGCCGCCGTCCTGATCGCGCCGGAACCAGTTGACGTAGAAGATCTTCGGCAGCAGGTCGGCATCCGCACCTTTTCCGACGTCCAGCCAGTGCTGGAAGTAGTCACCCGCGTGGTAGCCCAGGAACGGCAGCATCGCCATCGGATCCCGCCGCACAACGCCCACCGCCCCGGCCGCCGCCGCGGTGGTCTCCGAGGAGATGGTGGCGGCCATGAAGGTGCCGTGGGTCCAGTCCCGGCTCTGGGTCACCAGCGGCACGGTGGTCGGGCGGCGACCGCCGAAGAGGATGGCCGAGATCGGCACCCCCTGCGGGTCGTCGTACTCCGGCGCCAGGATCGGGCAGTTGCGGATGGGCGTGCAGAACCGTGAGTTGGGGTGCGAGGACGGCTCCGGCGAGGACGGCGTCCAGTCCCGGCCCTTCCAATCGGTCAGGTGCGCCGGGGGCTCAGGGGTCATCCCCTCCCACCAGACGTCGCCGTCATCGGTCAGCGCCACGTTGGTGAACACCGATCCGCCCACTTCGATCGTTCGCATCGCGTTGGGGTTGGTGTCCCACCCGGTGCCGGGGGCCACACCGAACAGCCCGTTCTCCGGATTGGTGGCGTACAGGCGGCCATCTGTGCCGAACCGCATCCAGGCGATGTCGTCACCCAGGGTCTCGGCCTTCCAGCCGGGGATGGTCGGCTCCAGCATGGCCAGATTGGTCTTGCCGCAGGCGCTGGGGAAGGCGGCCGCGATGTAGTGCACCTTCCCGTCCGGACTGGTCAGTTTCAGGATCAGCATGTGTTCGGCCAGCCAGCCCTCGTCCCGGGCGATCGCGCTGGCGATCCGCAGGCTGTAGCACTTCTTGCCCAGCAGGGCATTGCCGCCGTAACCCGAGCCGAAGGATTGGATCTCACGCGACTCGGGGTAGTGGACGATGTACTTGGTCTGATTGCAGGGCCAGGCGACGTCCGGCTGGCCCGGCTCGAGTGGGGCCCCCAGAGAATGCATGGCGGGCACGAAGGCGGCGTCGTCCCCCATCCGCTCCAGGACCGCGTCGCCGGTCTTGGCCATCACGTTCATCGAGACCACGACGTATTCCGAGTCGGTGATCTCCACGCCGAACAGCGGCTTCTCGGCCTCTAGATGGCCCATCACGAACGGAATCACATACATCGTGCGGCCTTTCATGCAGCCGCGGTACAGATCCTTCATGATGGCCCGCATCTCACCCGGATCCATCCAGTTGTTGGTCGGGCCCGCATCGGCCTCGTCCACCGAGCAGATGTAGGTGCGGTCCTCGACCCGGGCGACGTCGGAGGGATCGGAGGCGCACCAATACGAGCTGGGCTTCTTGTCCAGCTTGACGAACGTGCCCGCCGCGACCAGCTGATCGATCAGCGCCTGCTGCTCCGGCGCCGTCCCGGCGACCCAGTGCACCCGGTCCGGGGTGGTCAGTTCGGCCATCTCCCGGACCCAGGCCAGCAACCGTTGGTGCCGGGCCGGCCCGGTCGAAGTCTGAGCGGTCGGTTCCTTGTCCAGGACGGTCACGATCTGCCTCCTCGGTTTGCGCCGCAGCCGGCCGGACGGCCCCTGCTGGGGCCGATCTGGGTGCGGCAACCGTCGATGACGGGGACATCGTCGTCCGCGCGGAATCCATCCACCGTACGTGTCCGGACAGCTTTTGAGAACCTGTCCGGACAACATTTGCTGATGTCGGCTGGACCGACTGGGTCTGGACGATGCTGGGCGGGTGTTCTCTGGCCGGCTTCGGCCTGGTCGTCCGCCGATGAGCACGGAGCGCCAGCGGGCGTGTACCCGACATTCTGGGATGTCCGGAGTTCTTTCTGTCCAGCAGAAAGAGTTTCCGCTGCCATTGCCCTGACCTTAGTCCGTTACCTAGCGTCAAGTGATGCAGGTAACGCGTGTCGACCCAGATTGGGGAAATACATGGCAGCGAGTACCCGAACAGTCATTGTGACCGGCGCCGGGCGCGGGATCGGCGAGGAGATTGCCCGGCAGTTCGCTACGCAGGGTGACCGGGTCACGGTGGTCGATGTCGTGGCTGAAAGGGCGGAGAACGTCGCGCAGAAGTTGAGCGCTGATGGTCTCGAAGTCCGCTCCGCGGTGTGCGATGTCGCCGACTCGGCCTCCGTGAACCGCATGATCAGCGAGGTGGTCGGTCGCGACGGACGTCTCGACGTTCTGGTGAACGCGGCCGGCGCGTACCGTCAGTACCGCCAGGCTCACCTCACCGATGACGAGACCTGGGACCTGGTCCTCGATTCCAACTTGAAGGGCAGCTTCTTCACCTGCCGAGCCGCTCTGCCGACCATGATCGAGCAGGGTTACGGGCGGATCGTCAACGTCGCATCGAACGCGGCTCGATCCTGGGCCACTGCCCTGGGCGTTGAGTACACGGTGGCGAAGACCGGGATCCTTGGTCTTACTCGCCATCTAGCCGCCGAATATTCACAGTACGGAATCACGATCAATACCGTCGCCCCCGGCCCAACCGACGACGATCGGGTGCGAGAAAGCACCACCGACGAGCAGCGCTTGGCCATCGCGGCCGGAATGCCGGTCAGGCGATTGGGCCGGCCGCAGGACATCGCAGCGGTGGTGGTGTTCGTGGCATCGAACGCGGCGTCATTCATGACCGGAGCGACCGTCGACGTCAACGGCGGAATCATCATGGTGTGACGGTTGGCCGCATGTCATCGAATTTGTCTCCCGCTTGATTGCACGTCTACCCCATCGGTTCCTCACGCTGAAAGGGCTGATTATGACGTTTGCCCCGTCCGCCATTCGCCGGACTGTAGATCGCCGGATACTGTTCTCGCTGTTCTTCATCAATGTGCTGGCTCAGATAGACCGCAGTAACCTGAGTTTCGCGGCAGTCGATCTGAACCACGACCTCAAATTCAGCTCGACCGTTTATGGTTTTGGAGCAGGCATCTTCTTCGTCGGCCTTGCTCTGATAGCTGTGCCGCAGACATTCGTGTTCGAACGAATCCGGCCACACATCTGGCTCGCCTGCATGATGGGTGTCTGGGCCGTTGCCTCGATGACGACCGCCTTCGTGCAGAACCCGGCCGAGTTCTTCGTGGCCCGCTTCGTCCTCGGCGCGGCGGAGGCGGCCCTGGTTCCGGCGGCGGTGACGTGCCTGTCGCGGTTCTACACCTCAGCCGATGTCGGCTCGGCGGCGGCCACCTATGTCATGGGCGGCGGGGTAGCGGCGGCCATCGGCGGCCCGCTCGCGGCAGCCATCTTGACCATTAATGGTGGCGGGCTGGAATCCTGGCAGTGGCTTTTCGTCCTGCAGGCAATTCCCGTGCTGCTGGTTGCGCCGTTCGTGGCCCGGCTGGCGCATTCGCCGGCCGAGGCCCGGTGGCTCACACCCGACCAGCGAGAATGGTTGAGCGAACACACCGTCGAACCCCCACGGGGGCGAAGGAGCAGTATCCGGCAGCTCGTCACCGCATTGCTGAGCGTGCGGGTATGGGTGCTGACGCTCACATTCTTCTGCATCAACCTCGGCTTGTGGGGCCTCACTTTCTGGCTGCCGCAGATCGTCAAATCCCGCTTCACGAATCTGAACAGTTCACAGGTCACCCTGGTGTCGTCGATCGCCTTCATCGCCGCAGCGCTGGGCATTTACGGCTTCGGGAAACTCAGCAGGGTGACGGGGGATCGCTACTGGACCCTGGTCGCCCTGCTCGCGGCCTCGGCCATCAGCTTGGCCCTCTCCCTCCTGTTCACCGGCGCGGTGGCCCAGCTGCTGTTCGTGTCTCTCGGGCTGGCGCTGTCCTTCTCCATAGTTGGGGTCTTCTACGGCGTACCCGCGGCCACCTTCACCGGGCCGACCGGCGCGACCGGAATCGCCTTTGTCAATGGCCTCGGCCTGCTCGGGGGCTTCGTCGGACCGTACTTGTTCGGAGCGCTCAAGGACGCGACCGGCGCCACGACTGACAGCCTCTACGTGTACGCCGCCGTGTTCCTTGTCGCCATGGTGCTCGTAGCCGCGGGCCGGAGGTATTACCCATCCAGCCGGCCCACCGTGGACGGGGACGCCGCTGACCGCGCTGTTTCCCAGCCGTCAGAGCCCCTCGCTGCTGCTCTGGAACCCCTGGAGTAAGCCCGGGTAGCACCCGGCCGAAGCTAGGCGGCCCCGCCTCGGCGCATCGTGCAGCCTTGACGTTGCGGAGTTTCCGGGGCCGCCGCGCGGCGGCTGCCACCGGCCAGCCGGGTCGGGCGACCGATACAGATCCGGCCGATCGCCACCGGGCATCCGGTGGCCACACGATCCGTTCTCCCGCCCAGCGTCCATCGAGTGAGGCCGTTCGGCGCAGTTGCGCGGCAGCCGAAAACGCCGGAGCCGGCGCGGACCATGGAAAGACCATGATCACGCGCCGGCACCGGCGCCCGATGGGTCAGGACTGCGGCTGCGAAGGGTGGACCCGTCCCTCAGTCTGGGCTGCGGACGCTCGCCGTGGCCCGTGCTCACCGCCCACCGTCATGGCTGGAGCGGACCCTCAGGGCTGATGCTGCTGGCGTTCGCCTTGGTGACCATGGTCCCGGTTGTCACAACCGTGTCGGCCTCGAGCTTCGCGCCACTGATCACTGCGTGCAGAGCGATCGCTGACTGGTAGCCCTCCGTGTACTGATCCACGTGGTAACTCGCGAAGAGCTGGCCGCCCTGGATCGCCGTCATGGTCGCCTGGTCGGCAGCGTCGGAACCGAGGACACGGATGTCCTTGCCTGCGGAGCGGGCCGATCCGGCGGCTCCCAGGGCGGACGGATCGTTGTAGGCGAACACGACCTTGACGTTCGGGTTGCGGCCAGCCAGGGCGGTCATCGCGTCGGCACCGCCAGCCGGATCGTCGGACTTGGCGTCCTGCTCTCCCACGAACTTCAGCCCGAACTTGTCCGCCCAGTACCTCTCCCGCTGCATGTAGTACTTCAGGGTGCCGATCGGGATCGCCAGGCCGATGAGGCCGTAACTTGCCCCGGGTTCGACCGAGGCGACGTACTTCGCCCGGTTGTAGGCCGCGGTGTCAAACCCCTGCAACACGTTCGCTGCGTAGCCAGGAGCGATCGGCTGGCCGGCCTGGATCGGGGTGTTGATGGCCACCACCGGGATGCCCGCCTTCTTGGCCGCCGCCAGCTGCGGTCCCAGTGCGTCGGGATTCAGGGGGTAGACGATGATGCCGTCGACCTTTCGTGCGATCAGTTCCTGGAATTGATTGACCTGGGTGTTGAAGTCCAGCTGGCAGTCCTTGGCGACGAGCGTGTCACCGGCCTTCTTGATCACCGCGGTGATGCCGTTCTGGAGTTCGGCCAGAGCCGGGATCTTCTCGTTCGGGCTCAGCCAGCCGATCGTCAGCGGCTTGGTGGTCTTCAGGTCCCCGAACGAGTGCGGGATGCTCGCCTCGGGGCCGTCGAAGGCGACCGAAGCCGCGGCGGCCGCCGCCGAGGGGTTGGCGGCCGTCTTGTCGTCGGAGCCGGCGGTGGAGGAGCAGCTGGCGAGCAGGGGGCCGGTGAGCAGGACGACGGCGGCGGCCGCGAGTTTGAGCTGAGGTTTCGTGGACATCGAGCACTCCAGTCGTGATGCGGTCCTGATGGGGATGGGTGGTGCGGTCGTGCGGCTATCGGAAATGCATGCCCCCATTCACGCCGATCACCTGGCCGTTGATCCATTGGCCGTCGTCCGAGACGAGATAGGCGACCATCGCCGCGGTATCCCCGGGATCGCCGAGACGGGTGCTGCGGACCCGCTCGAGGACGGCCTCCTTCCAGCCGGGCCGGTTCTCTGCGAGCGCGACCTCGGTCAGGGTCAGGCTGGGGGCGATCGCGTTGCAGCGCAGGCCCTGCTTGCCCCACTTGGAGGCCGTGTGCCGGACCAGGGCGTTCAGCCCGGCTTTGGACACCGCGTAGGCGGGCTTGGCCGCGTCTCCGGCGAACGAGGCGTCCGAGGAGGTGACGACGATGGCTGGGGAGCTGGCCTCCAGCAGTACCGGCACCGCGTGACGCAGGGTGTAGAGAAAGCCGGTCAGATTCACCGCGAGGGTGCGCTCCCAGACCGCGAGGTCGATGTCGACCACGTCGGTGTCATGGCCGAAGACGGCGTCGGAGAGGTCGGCCACGTTGTAGTGCACCGCGTCCAGCCGCCCGAGCGTCTCGCGGGCCTGGCTGACCAGGGCGGCCACCGAGTCATCGGCGGTGGCGTCGAACTCGACCGCTGACACCTTGGCTCCGGTCGCGTCACTGGCCCGCCGGGCCGTGGCCTCCGCGACGTCCAGGCGCCGGTCACCGATGACGACATCCGCTCCCTCCTCGGCCAGCCGGGTCACGGTGGCCGCTCCGATTCCGGTCGCGCCTCCGGCGACCAGGACCGCCTTGCCTTTCAATCCGCGCATGTCTGCTCCGCTTTCGTGCGTAGGGTTCTCAATGATTGACCGGTGAGGCCGGAAGGGAGCCCGGGCGGTCCGATCCGGGAGTGTCCGGGTCGCCGGCTCCGGGTGTGCCGGGCGAAGAGCCGGCTTGGCCGGTCCTGGGAGTGCCGGTCGGCTCGACCGGCTCGACCGGCTCAGCTGCTGCGGCTGGCTCGGTTCGGTTGCGGCCGCGGCGGTGCACGATCCGGTCGCCGAGCACCGCGATCACCAGGATCACGCCGGTCACCACCTGTTGCCAGAACGACGGCAGCCCGGCCAGGCTGAGTCCGTTCTGCAGCGTGCCGATGAACAGGACGCCGAGCGCGGTGCCGGTGATGCCACCGACGCCACCCATCAGGCTCGTGCCCCCCAGCAGCACAGCGGCGATGGACTGCAGGCCGAGGCTTCCGTCCACGTTGGGCACGGCCACCCCGATCCGCCCGACCGCGATCGTGCCGCCGATGGCGGCGCAGGCACCGGACAGCGCGTACACCAGGGCCAGGGTCCGCCCGCTGCGAACACCGGACAGCCGGGCGGCGGTCAGCGACCCGCCGACCGCGTAGACGTCACGTCCGAAGTAGGTCTCCCGCTGCAGCCACAGAGCGATCACCAGCGAGATGATCATGATCCAGACCGGGATGCCCAGCCCGGCGAAGGCGTAGGCACCGATGGACGTGACGGTCCGGTCGGTGACGAACGTGGAGTCACCACCCGTCCAGAGGTTGACGATCCCGGTCAGAGTGGTCATGGAAGCCAGCGTCACGACGAAGAACGAGAGCTGGGCGTAGCCGATCAGGGCGCCGTTGACGACTCCGCCCAGCACAGCGGCGGCCAGCACCACAACGGGGATCGCCAGGTAGCCGGGGAGTCCGTGCTCCATCAGCCGGGCCAGAGTGACGCCGCAGAGCGTGGCGATCGCTCCGACTGAGAGGTCGGCCCCAGCCGTCAGCAGCGCGAACGTCATGCCCAGGCTCACGACCCAGAGCACGGAGACACCCGCCAGCAGATTCTGCAGGTTGTTGCCGGTCCGGAACGCGGGCTGGGTCAGCAGGAGGGCGATCACCAGGACGACGAGAAGGACCAGGACCGGCCGGAACTGGCGGGTGCTGGCCCAGGCGTCCCCCACGTTCCACCGGCCCAGCCGCTGGCGGGCGGTCACGGGCTGCGGTGATGACTGCGCGGTCATCGGTGGCCTCCTGAGTATCGGGCGAGCTGGTCATCGGTGGTGTGCTCCCCCGCGAGGTCGGCCACCACCTGGCCGCGGTACAGCACGACGATCCGGTCGCACAGGGCCAGCAGTTCCTCCGGCTCCGACGAGCTGACCAGCAGCGCCAGACCGGTGCCGGCGCTTTCTCGCAGCTGGTGATGGATCTCGGCCTTTGCGGCGACGTCCACCCCCCGGGTCGGTTCGTCGAGCAGGAGCAGCACGGGGGACAGGGCCATCCACTTGGCCAGAGCGACCTTCTGCTGGTTGCCACCGCTGAGCGAATTCACCGGTGCGTCCACCGAACTGCTGCGCAGGCGCATGACCCGGACCGCGTCCTGCGCCGCCCGGCTCTCGGCCCGGCGGTCCGGGCGGGTCAGCCGGGGCCGGTCACGACTGGTCACCATCACCAGGTTCGCGCCGACCGACATCGAGAGGACGACACCCTGCGTGCGCCGCTCGGGCGGCAGGTATCCGATCCGGCGTCCGATGCTCGCGTGCGGCGAACGATCGGAATAGTCCTGACCGGCTACGCGAACCGAGCCGCCGGAGGCGGCCCGGAGGCCGAAGAGGCATTCGAGAAGTTCGCCCCGGCCGGCTCCGGCCAGCCCCGCCAGCCCGACAATCTCACCCGGCCGGACCGTGAGGCTCACGTCGTGCAGCGCACCCGGTACGGTCAGGCCGGAGATCTCCAGGGCCAGGGCCGGCCCCGGGTCGAAGGCCGGCCGGGTCTCGCGCTCGTTGAGCCGCTTGACCCGGCCCACCATGGCGTTGACCACGTCGTCCGGCGTCGTCGACGCCGTCGGGGCGGTCAAGGTGACCCGGCCGTCCCGCAGAACCACGATCGTCTCCGTCAGCGCGAACAGCTCGGGCATCCGGTGGGACACGAAGATGACCGCCACGCCGCTGGCGGTCAGTGTGCGGACGGCGGCGAAGAGTCCCTCGACCTGATCGTCGGTCAGCGAGCTGGTCGGCTCGTCCAGGATGAGCACCCGGGCATCGGTCGACAGCGCCCGGGCGATCTCGACGAGTTGCTTCTGGTCGGCCCGCAAGCTGCCGGCCAGGCGCCGGGTGTCGAAAACGACGCCCAGCCGGGCCAGGATCGCCGCGGCCCGGCGATGGGTCGCGGGCCAGTCGATCCCCGTCCGCCCGCGTCGCCGGACAAGGTGGCCCATCATGATGTTCTCGCCGATGGAGAGGCCTTCGGCGATAGCGGTCTCCTGCGAGACCATCGCAATGCCGGCGCTCAGGGCGTCGGCCGCACTGGAGAAGGTGCGCTGCTCGCCCTGGACGCTGATGCTGCCCTGATCGGGGCGGACCTGACCTGAGAGCACCCCGAGCATGGTGGACTTGCCCGAACCGTTCTCGCCGATCAAGCCGATGATCTCGCCGGGCCGGGAAATGGTCAGGTCCACGCCTGCCAGTGCGTGCACGCCGCCGAACGACTTCGTGACGGCATGCAGCTCCACCAGAGGCGTCGCGGTGTCCAACCCGGCCGTGGCGCTCACGGCATCTCGTCCAGAATGAGCAGGGTGTAGTCGGTTTCCAGCCGGCCGGGCAGCCGCGGGAGGAGCTCGGTGAGTTCGGGCAGCTTGTCGTGCGCCTCGACCGCCTCCGCGTCGGAGTAGATCTCGTACATGGCGTACGTCCGGGGATGGTCGCGGACCGAGTGCAGGATCCAGAGGTCCGTGCCGGCCTCGGCGGCCGAGGCGGCCTTGATCTTGCCCAGCCGTTCGAGCAGTTCCTGCTCGAACTCTGGTTTGGCGGTCAACTGTACGTACTTGGCGATGCGGCTCATTTTCTTCTCCTCCTTGAACGGTCGGCCCCAAATGGGGACCGCGGGTCAGGCCCGGACCAGCCCGCCGTCGGCGAAGATAGTCTGGCCCGTCACGAAGGCGCAGTCGTCGGATGTCAGGAACGACATCGGGCCGACGAGGTCCGACGGCTCCGAACTCCGCTTGATGGCCTGCATCTCGGCGATCATCGCGAACTCGTCATCGCTGCTGCCGCCCATCGAGCCTGATCCGCGGCTGAGGGCGCCTGGGGTCCGGGTCAGGTTCGGCGCGATCGCGTTGACGGTGATGCCGCTGGGAGCCAGCTCCGTGGCCAGGGCGCGGGTGAATCCGACGACCGCCCCCTTGCTGCTCACGTAGTGCACGAAGCCGGAGACGACCAGGCCAAGAGTGTTGGAGGTGATATTGACGATGCGGCCCCAGCCGTTCTCACGCATCAGTGGGACCAGATTCTGGGCAGTCAGGAACATTCCGTCCACGTTCACCGCATGGACCCGCCGCCAGTCGGCGAAGGTGATGTCCTCGAACGGCTGAAGCGGATATATGCCGGCGTTGTTGACGAGGATGTCGCAGCGCCCGAACCGGTTCCGTACCGCGCCGACGAGGCCGGCGACCTGCTCCTCGTCGGTGATGTCACAGCGCACCCACAGGCTTTCGGCACCCTGGGCCTTAACCAAGGCCTCGGTCTCGGTGCACTCCTGCCGGTCCACCAGGACGACGTGGCGCCCATCCCGGGCCAGCCGCTCTGCGAATGCCTGCCCGAGGCCTTGCGCAGCACCGGTGACGACGGCGACCCGTTTACTGACAGCGTCTTCCATGAGCTGACCCTTCGTTGTGATTTTTCCAGAATTGCATCACAGAACGTAAATCGTTACCGGAGAATCGCATTCAGCGCTATGTGCCCACGATCGCCCCGGCGTCCACCGTCCAGGTGGCTCCGGTGACCTGGGCCGTGACATCCGAACCCAGCAGGCAGACAATCTTCGCCACCTCGGCGGGAGAGTTGAGCCGGCCCAGCGGCAGCTTGCGCATCACCGTCGCGAAGTGGTCGTGCGCGCTCTCCCGGTCCAAGCCGAGTCCTGCTCCCAGACTGTCCAGGAAGTCGTCCATGGCCGGCGTCCGCGTGGGCCCGGGCGCCACGCAGTTGGAGCGGATACCGCGAGGCCCGAATTCGATGGAGAGCGACTTCGACAGGCTCACCACGGCGGCCTTGGAGACCGCATAGTCGACGAAGAAAGGGTCCGGCTGCCGGGCGGCGTCGCTGGCCAGATTGACCAAGGCGCCCCGGCCCCGCTCGAGCATTCCGGGGATCACCGCCCGGGCAGCGCGGACGAGGGAAAAGACGTTGACGGCCAGGGTGGCCTGCCAGTCCTCGTCGCGCACGGTGAGGAAACCGTTCCGGAATGGCGCCACACCGACGTTGTTGACCAGCACGTCCACGGCTCCGAACGCGTCCTCCACCGCTGCAGCGGCCTGCTCGATCGCCCCCGGCTCGCGGACGTCGCACGCCAGGGCCAGCACTTCCGGGCCGAGCGCGTCGGCAGCGGACCGGGGATTCAGGTCCAGCACGGCGACCCGGCTGCCAGCCGCGAGGTACTCGGCGGCGCAGGCCAGGCCAATCCCCTGGGAGCCGCCAGTGATCAGCACTGACCGGCCCTCGAGTCCGAGCTCCATGCGCACCCTCGCACCCTCGCCACAGCAATGGGACGTGATGGCCTTAACGATCCCCGGCTGGGGTTGAGCGGTCCACGCTTTTCTGTTTCCCAGAATCCCTCTCGGCCCTTCAGACCTCCTGCCGCGGGATGAGCCTACGGTCGTCAGGGCCCGGAGTGACCGCGTGGTTGCGTCTGAGCGGGTCAGCGGCTCAGCAGCGTCCCGGCGGGGAGGACCAGTGGAGTCATTCCAGCGGTGCTGACCACGAGCGGCCTCGCTGCTCCTCCCGGCCGGAACGGTTCACCCGCTCTGCGCCGGGAAGGGGATCCTGGGCTCCGATTACTCCACGTGTGGGCGTCGCGCCGATGAGGCGATTGATGTTCTGCGGGCGCTGTGGGCCAGCGGAGCCGAGGGGGCGGCCTTCGAGGGTGACTTCTTCCGTTTCCGTCCGATGACCAGCTTCCCGAAGCCGGTTGGGGTTTCGACCCTTCCGGTCCATGTCGGCGGATCGAGCATGGCCGCCGCTCGCCGGGCCGGTGAGCGTGGTGACGGCTTCTTTCCCGGCGGCTGGCTGCCACCGGCGCAGCGGGCAGCGCACCTGGAGCACATGCGGACCTGTGCCATCGCCGCCGGGCGGCGGGACCCCGACCGGCTGGAGGTGACGCGCTGGGCCTCGTTGGAGCTCGATCCGGCAGGAGCCGAATCCTTGGCTGAGCAGGGGGCCGGCCGCCTGGTCGTGCCGCTGACCGCCGCGGACGACGATGGCCGCAGCCGCCAACTGGAGGAGTTCGCTGAGCGCCACGGACTCGGATGAGGCTGCGGATTGCAGACCGTGACGACCGGCTTACAAGCCGCCGGACATCAGCCGACCGGCGTGTCCTGGTACTCCGGTGTGAGTTCGGTCCAGCGCGCGTGCCAGGCGGCGGCCGGCCTCTCCTCCGACCAGCCGCTGGGGTGTGCGGGAAGGTCGCTCGCGAGCGAGCGTGCGAGATCCTCCAGGTGGACCTGCCAGCCGGCTCCGAAGAAGTGGAGCGAGCCGACCGGGATTCCGCGCTCCTCGACTACGAGCCTGGTCCGGGGTCCCTCCGCGGTGAGCCACGCTTCGATCTGGCACTCATCGCCGGTGCCTGGCTCCGTCGTCAGCAACAGATGGTGCGGGGCGTCGCAGATCTCGATCCTGGCCGGCCCGGTCCAGGTGCTGGTGAAGACCGCGTGGACCATCCCACCCTCACGCAGATCGCCGGAGACCTCGGCAATCCACCGTGCAAGTCGTTCCGGCGTGGTGCATGCCTCCCAGAGATCGTTGATGCCGGTGTCGTACATGTTCTCCACGCGGACCGCTCCGCGAGTCTGGCCCAGCGCCCGCATCGTCCCGATGATCTTCACTTCTGCGCCTTCTTTCCTCGTCTGATTTCTGTGTGCAGGGCATCGAGCCGGTTCTGCCACAGCCCGCGGTACTCCTCCAGCCACTGGTCGACCTCGATGAGCGCCTCTGGCCGCAAGCTGTAGATCCTTCGCTGCGCCTCTCGGCGGACCTCGACCAGCCCGGCCTCCCGCAGAACTCGCAAGTGGCGCGATACGCCGGGCCGGGCGATCGGCAGCGCCCCGGCCAGTTCGCCGGCCGTGGCCGGGTGCTGGCGCAGAATCTGCAGCACCGTGCGGCGGCTCTGGTCGGCCAGCGCCTGCAACACCGCGTCCATCCCGGTAAGGTACCTAAGTGGTTATGTAACTGCAAGGGTACATTGGCCAGGTGGTCGCCGGGACGGCGCGGCGATGGGTCTGGAGCGATTGCCTGTCTGCTGGCAGCGTGAACGTGTCCGATGTACGGGAGCCGGCCAGGCCCTTCGAGCGTGATGATCGAGATGTCTCGCTCACGGGGTGGCCACTTTCATGCAGGAGGTTCTTGGTGCTCATCGCTATCCTCGACTTCAGTACCGATGCCGCCGATCGTCCTGCTGCGCTTGCTCACTTCGAAGCGGAGCGTGATCAGATACAGGCCATGCGGGGAAACGCCGGCTTCCGGGTCTATGCCTCGCGGGAGGACCCAGGTGGCGTCACCGTCGTGCACGAGTGGGACGACGAGGCGTCGTTCGGCGGCTATCTCGGATCTGATTCGTTCGCGCGTCTGGGCGAGGTGATCCGGCCGCTGATGACCGGCCCGCCGGTGAGCCGCCGCTTCCGGGCTGATCTGCTGGAAACAGTCGTCTGACCGGCTTGGCCGTTGAAGGTCCTGCGATCGGTGCGATGAGGGACCGGCGATGACCCGCCCGGCGTACAGCTTCGTGCGCACCTTTGCCCCGGTCGCTGACCAGGACCTTTGCGTCGACCGCCACTATTTGCTCTGCGTTTCCGCCGGCGTCCTCAGGCTGGAGGCGCAGAGTCAGGCGTGGCTCCTGCCGCCGGCCCGAGCTGCACTGGTTCGGGCCGACCAGCACATCAGGGTGAGTATTCCGAGGCCGGCCACCACCTCGTCAGTCCTGTTCAGTACCGGGTTCATTGCCACCCCGCCGCCAATGCCCTTGACGGTGTTCGACCTCAGTCCGCTCGCGCGGGCGCTGGTGACCGAATGCAGTGGCTGGGGCGAGAGCGACGAGGCGCTTCCGGCGTACGCCGAGAAACTGTTCGCCGCTCTCGCCACGGTGACGTGGCGGCTGGCCGAACAGCCGAGCCCGGTGGTGGTACCGGCAGGACGGACGCCGGAACTGCGCCGGGCGCTGCAGTTGACCGAGCAGCGGCTCGGCGACGACATCCGCTTCGAGGACGCGGCCCTGGTGGCCGGCCTTGCCCCCCGGTCGCTGGCTCGCCGCTTCGAGGAGGAGACCGGCATGACCTGGCGAGCGGTGCTGCGCCGGATGCGCGTGCTGCGAGCGATCGAGGAACTCGCCGCCGGTGACCGCGATCGCATTCAAGGTTGGATATACGTCGATGTCAGCGTTCAACAGCGCCTTCCGGGAACTGACCGGTCGCACGCCCACCGACTATCGGGCCAGCTTCCGGCTCTGACCTTCGGGTCCTCATCCGCAGCTGCCGCGTGGCGCACCCCGGCCAGCCAGCGTTCCGTTCTCAGAGAGGCGATCAGCGGTATTCGGCGATGACTTCGATCTTGCCGACGATATTGTGGTTGAGATCTTCGAGTTCGCCGGCCGGTATCCAGTATTCGAGGATTGTCCGGCCACCCACTTGCTGCACCTGGTATCGATCCATGAATGACTTCTTCACCCTGAACCGAGTCACGTACCCCACGCCACTTGCCTTCACGTTCCAGTCGCGGGCGATCTTGATCGCGTACTCCTCGTTCAGTACGGGGTAGAAGATGGGCTGGCCGGGAAGGCGAGGCGGCCAAGCGGTCCAGCTACTTGCCTTGACGAGAGCTAACTCCTCGGGTCCGGTCGGGCGCCACAGCGTTATCGTCGGTTCTCTGGTCACGCGGATCAGTCTCGCCAATACACCATTGGCGCGGAGACGACTTCGAAAGGCGCCGTTCCAGGATGCGAACCGGTCCGGCTAGCTGGCCTCCGGTATGAGCGGAATGCTGATCGCTTGTGCTCCGGTACGGGCGGTCACGGCCGTGGGGTCTTGGCCAGGCGCAAGTCCAGGAGGAAGGCTCAACATGTAGGACTGTCCAGGCCAGCCGACCACCGTGAGTGGCCGTCCGAGCATGAGATTGACGACAGTTCCATCCTGATGGGTCACGGTGGCTACCGGCGTTCCTTGCGGCAGGACCGTCGTGCTGCGCAGAGCTTTCGCGGCCGCCACGATCAGGGCGTTGCTGCTGGTGAAGGCGTGGGTCAGGATTCTTGGCCCTGGCGCCCCGAGTACCGCGCCATAGATGGTGTAGATCCGTCCGCCGATCAGCTTCTGCGCGGCGAACAGGAGGCATCCTCCGGCTGCCCGGGTCGAGCCAGTCTTGATACCGACGACACCGTGAGCCCCCAGCAGCCTATTAGTGTTCCTGATCTTGTTCAGCGGGATGCTGGCGCGTCTTGTCTGGACGATGGAAGCGAAGGTGGAGTCGCGCATGGCCACGCCAGCGAGCTTGATCAGATCGCGTGGATTGCTGCGTGAGCGAGCGTTCAGGCCCGAGGTATCCGCGTAATGCGTTGATGGAAGCCCCATATTCGTGGCGAGGGCATTCATCTTCGTCACGAAGGTGGCGATACTGCCGGCGTCCCATCGAGCCAGGATGTCGGCCGCATTGTTGCCGGAGGCGATGAGAAGACCTTGCAGGGCTTGGCGTTCGGTGAGCGTCGGGCCTGCCTTGACCTTGACGAGTGACTCGCCGGCCCGCTTGCGCCGGGCATACGAGTCGGCTTCGGCGCGGGTCACGCGGATCACCGGCCCGTTCTGCCCCTCGGCCAGCGGATGATCACGTAGGACGACGAGGGCGGTCATCACCTTCGTAACGCTGGCGATGGGACTGGCCCGCTGCATACCCGAGGTACCCAGCTCTCCCACCCCGGCTACCTCGAGTCCGGCCTGCCCCGCCTTGGGCCAGGGCATTGGGACAATGGCTCCGGGGACAAGCACGTCACTGGTCACGACGAGGCTGGCCACTGTGGCGGGCCCAGCCGGGGTGCTGGGAGAGATCGCCGGTGCGGGAACCAGGGATGAAACCAGGCTCGAGGGGCTGAGCTGGCCCCCGCCCACGCCGGTAGAGGCGGCCGCTACCGCGGCCAATCCGGCGATCAGGGCGGCCCAGGGCCGCCGGCATTCACTTCGAGGCACACGAATCCTTGAGGAACAGAAAACCGAGGACCACCGCTAGCTATCAAGCGTAGCTGAGAGTGACTTCCGGTTTGGAGTCCCGGTCTCCATTGCGAACATATGATTACCTGCTAATGTCTTCATGTGTCGCAGTCAGAGCCACTCGCCCCCGGAGCACTGGAAGCCGCCAGTGGATTGCTCAAGGCGCTGGCATCCCCAATCCGCCTCGCGGTGATCGGAGCGCTGGCGGAGGGGCCGCTGTGTGTTCACGAACTGCTGGAATCACTCACCGCGAGTCAATCCCTGCTGTCGCAGCATCTTCGGGTACTGCGAGGCGTTGGACTGGTGAGTACCGAGCGGCGAGGCCGCGAGATCGCCTATCGGCTTACTGATCAGCACGTGGCGCACATCGTGCGCGACGCCATTTCTCATGTTCAGGAGGACCACGCATCATGACCACCAGCACGACCGATACCAGCGGGGCTCACCACCATGCGGCGACCGAGCACACCCATGGTGAAGGTTGCGGACACGTCTCGTTCAGGCACGGCAACCATGTCGAATACGTCCACGATGGCCACCTGCACCGTGCTCATGAGGAGCACTACGACGACTGCGAGCCGTCGGAGCACGCCGAGCACTCCGCGCATGACCACGTACACGGACCGGACTGCGGTCATGCCGGCGTCCCGCACCTGGGCCACATCGACTACCTCCACGACGGTCACCGCCACGCGGCTCACGACGATCACTGGGACGACCACTGAATCCCGAAGTCAGCTCTGCTGAGTTCGCCCGGCGTATGACCCGTAGTCTGAACGCTCCAGGAAGGGCAGGTAGGTGATCGTGGCGGTGACCGACCGGCGGCACGTCCATCGGGACGGATTGCGTAACGGCACGAGCATGCGCGTGACCAGGCAAGGGGAGATGGTCGTCGAGGCCCTGGCCCAGACCGACGCCTTCAGCAGTGCCCAGGATCTCTATGCCCAGATGAAGAACGACGGTACGCCGGTCGGACTGGCCACGATCTATCGGCACCTGCAGGTGCTGGCCAATCGTGGCCAGGTCGACGTCGTCCGTACCGCCGACGGGCAGAGTCTCTACCGGGCCTGTGCGACAGGTCGCCACCACCACCACCTGGTGTGCCGGTTCTGCGGCCGCACCGTCGAGGTTCTTGCCGCGAGTATCGAGCGATGGGCTGAGAAGACCGCGGCCGCGGAAGGTTTCGTCGACGTCGAACACACGATGGAGATCTACGGGACCTGCGCGGAATGCGGGTCCGAGCGGCCTGCCCCGGCTGTTCCCAACTCAGGTCGTTGAGGCGGCACCGGTCCTCACTACGCGATCACGCCCGGCTGTTCCACGATCTGGGACACTCGTGCTGGCCGGCAGTTAGCCGGCGTTGAGTTGATCGAGCAGGACGTCGGCGACCGGGCCGGCTGAGTACGGCGTCGGTGCGGCCAACGGCTGCTTCCTCGCTGTTGGTGAATGCATTGACGCGCTTGCCGCGAACGAGCGGTTCGCCGTCGGCGTCAACGACGTGGCGCAGCGCGGCAGGACCGTGGCATGTGGAGGAGACGGGTTTGCCAGCGCGCCACATATCCTGGATGAGGGCGATGGAGACAGGGTCTTCGGCGAGGTCGTACATGGGTCCGTGGCCGCCGGCATAGAAGAAGACGCGAGGCCATCCGGCGCCGCGAGATCCTGGTCATCCGGGAGGCCCCGCACCAAGAAGTGCGACCCGGCGCCACGAGCTGGTGTGGACCACGCAACGCTGACCACGAAGTCAGCTGGCGCGGCGATAGCGGATGTGTGTGGTCAGCGGTGAATGCAGCCCATCTGGATCGGATCGCGATCGTGATGGGTCAGCACGAAAACCGGTGCGTGATAAGGCGTTCGGAGCCCCACCAACCACGCCACGCTTCGTCCCAGTCTCCCCGGATCGGGCCGAACATGTTGCGCCCCATCACATAAGCGCCTCGGGGCGCATGAGCCACTCGTTCGCGATCTTGTCGGCGTCGTTGGCCCGTGGATCGCCGATGTGCCAGCCGTGCAGCTCCTGTCCCCGTTTCCCCAGGGGGTTCTCGCGGCTCTGATCCGCTTCGGCGACGAAGCCGTCCAGTGAGATCGACATATGGCAGGTGGTGTCCGGCACCGCGAACCTCCTGAGCGCTGGCGACTGACAAGCGTCGCGCGGACGACAGTAGGTGGTCGGAAACGAATCGCCTGAACACCCTGTCCGGCCGCATCCCTGCCACTGACTAACGTGGTTGTCATGCCCGGCCAGAGGTAGCCGCCGGACGAGCGACGCAAGGAGTGACGCCGTGGACGTGGAAGGAAACGTTGTTCTGGTCACGGGAGCATCGGAGGGGATCGGCGCGGCGACAGCCAGGCTACTGGCGGACCGGGGCGCCAGAGTTGCCCTTGCCGCCCGTTCCGCTGACAAGCTCGCCCAGCTGTCCGGCGAGCTCAAGGACAGCTTCGCGATTCAAGCTGACATGAGCGAACCAGAGTCGATCATCGCCATGGTGGACGCGACCGTCGAGCACTACGGTCGTATCGACGTGCTGGTCAACAACGCCGGCCGGGCTCTTCGGGCCCCCCTCGCCGAGGTGAAGATCGCGGACTTCCAAGACATCGTTGAGCTGAACGTGTACGGGCCCTTGCTGGCCATGCAGGCGGTCATCCCTCACATGCGTCAGCAGGGCGGCGGCAGCATCGTGAACGTCAGCTCGAACGTCTCCAAGATGGCGATCCCCACGATCGGGGCCTACGCGGCAACCAAGTACGCGCTCAACGGCCTGTCGCTGACCGCCCGCGGCGAACTCGCCGGCGACGGCATTGTTGTGACCGTCATGTATCCCGGGCAGACGGCAACCAACTTCGGAAAGAACGCGACCGTGGATCAGAGCATGGTCTCGGCGCCGCCGCCATCGGGGGGATCGAACACGTCACCCGACACCGCCGAGGACGTGGCCAAGCAGATCCTCGAGGCGATCGTGAACGGCCCCGCGGAGCAGTACATGAGCGCGGAAATCGAGCGGCGCTTCTCGATGCGCGGCGCCTGACAGCGCGTGTCCGCTGGCGCAGTGTGGCGCCGGCCCGCTCCTGCCCATCCGCATCTGCGGAAAGTCGCAGATGCTGTCCAGCGATCGGAGTTCGATTCCTGGGGGTTCGTATGCGCCGTCAGACTGTCTTCGCGGGCGGCTTCCAGCCGCGCAGGAAGTCCAGGATGTCGGCGGCCGGCATCTCACAGGGCCGCAGCCGCTCACCAACTTCTGGCTCCATCCCGCCAGGCAGGTACAGGTTCGCGCTGATGATGCCGGCGCCGCCCAGTTCCTCGGCGTACAGCTTCTCGACTCGGCCGCCGACGTGCCGAGTGTGGCTGACGCCCCACCGCCGGCCGCGATAGCGCACCACGCTCCACCCTTCGGGCAACCGGGCGAAGAGGTCGGTGACCGGGTGCAAGCTCATCCTTCGTCCCCTTCTCAGGGCTGCGGCGCGCTCGTCAAGCGACACCGCTGACGATGTCGGCCAGCCGCTGGACGATCCCATTGGGATAGGGCGCGCGCAGTCCGAGGATCACGCGGGTGAAGCCGCCATCGATAACTGTCCGGAGCGCATCCCGGGTCTCCCGGGGATGCTCATCCGAGAATGGCAGAACGATGGAGCGGATGATGGTGGCCGGCTCGCGGCCGATCTCGGTGCAGAGCTGATCCAGTCGGCGACTGCGCTGGATGCAGTCATCGAGGTCGCCGCCGGGGATGTTCCATACGTCGGCGTGACTGGCAACGATCCGCAGCGTCGCGTCACTGCGCCCGGCGATGGTTATGGGTGGATACGGGTGCTGCACGGGTTTGGGGCTGGCGAACGCGCCGGTCAGCTGGTGTAGGCGGCCGTCGAAGTCGAAGGGCTCGGACTCGGTCCAGAGTCGGCGAATGATCGTGCAAGCCTCGTCCAAGCTGGTGACGGCCCGGGCAAAGTCGTCGAAGGGCAGTCCGTGGGCCGGATATTCACGCCGCGCTTCGGGGGGCTGGGGACGTGATCCCACGCCGATGCCGAACTCGAGACGTCCGCCGGAGACAACGTCGACGGTCGTAGCGATCTTGGCCAGCACGGCGGGTGGCCGTAAGCGATTGGACGTGACGAGCAGGCCCAGGCGCAGCCGCCGGGTCTGAGCGGCCAGCGCCGCCAGCAGCGTCCAGCCCTCGAGGATCGGACCGAGGCGGTCGCCGCCTATCGGCAACAAGTGGTCGAACAGCCACGCGTGCTCGATCTGCGGAAACGCGTCGGCGTCCTGCCAGACGCGCAGTAGCTCCGGGTAGTCAACCTGCTGCTGAGCGGTCATCAGCCCGAACGACACAGCGGGGGTCGCAGCACCGGCGCTCATCTGGAGTCCAGCCGCCCTGCCGGGCCCGGCTCGCGGATGAGCGCGTCGCGTGCTGAGGACCAGCTCGTGGCGTCAACGCCGAGGGCCGTACGCGGCGGGATCGTGCCGACGGCATGGATCCCGCCCCACCAATCCGGGCCGCGCGTGGAGAGGAACGATTGGCCGGCGTCGCTGGCGCGAGCACCGAGCTGCGTTTCAGCCATCGCTGGTCTCCTTCGCGGGGTTCGCGACGATCGAGCGTCGCTACATGGCGTTCGCCGGATAGGCTTCAAACGGAGGGGGTGCCCACATCGACGATACGGACACCCTCCCCACTTGTCCAGGCTGGGCCTGGACCGGCGCGTCAATGTGAGGCGGGAGACGTGACGCAACCCGAACCGGCGGTGGAGCCAGCGGCCCGCAGAATCGATGCGCAACGTAACCGCGAAAAGATCCTGACCGCGGCGCAGGCTGCGTTCGCTGACCCTGGCGCCGACGTGTCCATGGCGGAAATCGCTCGCCGGGCCGGCATCGGCTCAGCGACCCTGTATCGAAACTTCGCCGACCGGCGCACTCTGCTCGAGGCGCTGTACCGCGAGGAAATCGCCGCCATCTGCCGGGCGGCCGCAACCGGTGAGGGCGCCACCGCTGGAGCAAGACTCGAAGCGTGGCTGCGTCGCTTCTATGCCTACTTCACCAGCAAGCGAGTCCTGGCCAGCGAACTGCTCGAACATACCGACAGGGACAGCCCGATATTCGGTACCGGCTTCGCGCGCATCGTGGCCGTAGCCAGTCCTCTGGTGAAAGCGGCTCGCGAATCAGGTGAATTACGCGCCGACCTCACCCCTGAGCAGATCCTCGCGCTCATCGCCTCGATCGCGAATATCCCAGGTGACCCCCCTTTCAGGGAACCTGTCCTCAATGCATCATTGGACGCCCTGCGCCCGCAGGGCCATCAGCCTGGACTCCCGTAGAGCCGGCTTCACCTCCGGACAGATGGCTCCGCCCGGGGCGCGAATGTGGGGACGACCTTGGAGGTCTGGCCGGTTCAGCCGCGTCATGACCCCGGCCGTTTCGCGGAGGTTCAGGCCGGCTGCTGAGCATGACTCGCCCTCACCACCGGCGCCGACGTCGTGGTCCCCACCCGCACCCCAGAGGGTGGCCAATCTGGGCGGCATGGACGACGTGGTAGCCCCGATCGGGGGGTGCTGGGCCGGCAAGCGTCTCTGGGAGATCGACGAATCCGATTGGGACAGCGCGTTCGTCGGGCTGATCACTGCTCATATGGCCATCGCACGAGCAGCCGTTCCAGGGCTGACCGAAGGTGGCACCTACACCGTGATCGTCGGTGCGTCGGCGTCCTGGCCCGTTCCCAGCAGAGGACTCGTCAGCATGGAACAGGCCGCCGTGCTCATGATGCAGCAGGTCCCGGTCTCCGAAGTGGACGCCGGGCAGCGGGCGTTCGCCCTGATCCTCGGGCCGGTCAGTACCCGTCTGACCCCTGGCGAACCGGGCTGGGTCACCGCCGACCAGGTCGGCCAGGTTGCCATCGGCGCGTCCGCCGACCCGGCCCTTCCCGGTCAGGCCATCCGGATGACCGACCGGGGAGAACTTGAAAGCGCCTTGTCGCTCGTCCGGCGAACACGGTTTCGCCGGACCATCCATGCTCAATTATCCAGCCGGAAGTGCTGTGGTTCCCGAAGAGGCCGATGGGACGGCACCGGTCTGTGCGCCGGGGAGTCCAGCGCCGCTGGGTCTAGCGGTCGCAGAGGATCCGGCCATGATCCGGTTGGCGGTGTCCGCGGAGACGGTCGCCGCCGAGTTCGGAGGCGTTCCGGCGAAGACGACCACCCTTTCGCCGACGGTGAGGCTGGTGGTTCTTGCGGTGGCGCCGTTGTTTTGGATTTCGGTGGCGCTGGTGACCTTGTAGGTCTGGGTGCCGTTGCTGGTCTTCACGGTGATCGACGAGGCCGAGACCGCCGCGATGGTTCCCTGGCCGGGTGGAGTGAAGCTCCCGTTCGCGGCGCCTCCGGGGCCGCCACCGCCCGGGCCTCCGGCCGCGACGTTCGATGCGGAGGTGGCCGGGCCGCCGAGGTGGGTCAGGGCGAAGCCGCCGGTGACCAGCAGCGCCACCGCCAAGAATCCAGCAGCAACCTTACTTTTCGTTGTCGATAGCGCGGAACGCTCTGCTGATAGCCGGTTCTCAGTCTCAGGCGCGAGCTCGTCGCGCGATTGATCCGGCGCGGGATCAGTCGAGGTGATGCTCATCTTGTCTGCTCCAGTGCTTCATTCGGGCGCCTGGGTGGCGCTCCGTTGTGATCACGGTGCCTGGACGTTCTGGAGCGGCGCTGAGCGCCGGCTGGCGGGCTCCTGTGCCACCAGAGCGCAGGCTGCGCGTCACAAGAAATCCTCAGGTCACATCCAGTTCTCAGTCACCCGGCCGGTTCACGGTGACGGCATGACGACTTTGGCCCCGGAACGCCGCCTCGCCGTTCCTCCTGCGTCCATCGTGGAACCGGTTGCACCGGTGAAGGATCCGGCTTGGGTCCGCCCCGCCGTGCTGGGCCTGCTGGTCACCACCGCCGTTCTCTATCTGTGGAATCTCGGCGCCAGCAGCGGGAACAGTTTCTACGCCGCCGCCGTGCAGGCGGGCACGCAGAGCTGGAAGGCGATGCTGTTCGGCAGCTCGGACGCCGGTAACGCCATCACGGTGGACAAGCCTCCGCTCTCCCTGTGGCCGATGGAAATCGTCGGCCGGATCTTCGGTTTCAGCACCTGGAGCATGCTCGTGCCTCAGGCTCTGGAGGGCGTGGCGGCAGTCTGGTTGTTGTATGCCGCCGTCCGCCGGGTCACCACCCCGATCTACGGCCTGCTCGCGGGAATGGTGCTGGCCCTTACCCCGGCGGCGGTTCTGATGTTCCGGTTCAACAACCCCGACGCCATGCTCACCCTGTTGCTGACCGCCGCGGCTTACTGCGTGGTCCGCGCCGTGCAGGCCGGCCGCGGGCGCTGGTTCGCCTTCGCCGGGCTCCTGATCGGACTGGGATTCATCACCAAGATGGGTCAGGCTCTGCTCGTCGTCCCGGCCCTGGGTGCCGCTTACCTGCTGGCCGCTCCAGTCGGACTCGGCCGCCGCATGCTGCATCTGGCCGGGGGCGTGGCGACGATGTTCGCGGGAGCGGCCTGGTACATCGCCTTGGTCGATCTCTGGCCGGCGTCCAGCCGCCCCTACATCGGCGGCTCGACCAACAACAGCCTGCTGGAACTGGCGCTCGGCTACAACGGATTCGGCAGGCTACTGGGCGGCAACGGCAACGGCGGCAACGGCGGCAGCGGCGGCGGCGCGGGCGGCGCTGCCGGCAGCAGCTTCGGCGGCGCTACCGGCCTGACCCGGCTGTTTTCCAGCGAAATGGGCCTGGAGATCTCCTGGCTGCTGCCAGCCGCCCTGATCGGCCTCGGGGGCGGGTTCGCGGGCGCCTGGCGGCGGCCCCGCACCGATCTCAGCCGCGCAGCTCTGATCGCCTTCGGCGGCGGCCTGCTGGTCACCGGGCTCGTTTTCAGCTACATGCAGGGCACGATCCACCCCTACTACACGATCGCCATGGCCCCGCAGATCGCCGCCGTCCTCGCGGTGAGCGCTCATCTGCTCTGGCAGCGCCGAGCCACCTGGACCGCCAAGATCGTGGCCGCGATCATGATCGAGACCACTGCCGTCTGGGACGCCCACCTGCTCGGCGCCTGGCACCGCGAGATCACCTACAGCGTCGTAGTGCTAGCAACCCTGGCTGTCCTCGGGTTGCTGTTCCGCGAGCTGCTGGGCAAGCTCGCGCTCGTCGCTCTGCTGGCCGCCCTCCTGTCGGGGATCGGTGGTTCGGCCGCATACGCCGTCTCCACCGCCAGCCACGCCCACGCCGGCAGCATTCCCTCGGCCGGACCGGCGTCCTCCGGGATGGGCGCCACCTCTGGCATGGGCGGATCATCCTCAAGCAACACCGCGCTGATCACCCTGCTCGCCGGGACCAGCACTCGGTGGGCGGCCGCCACCACCGGATCCCAGAGCGCGGCCTCCCTTCAGATCAGCAGTGGCCGCGCGGTGATGGCCATCGGCGGCTTCACCGGCAGCGACAACGCTCCCACCCTGGCCCAGTTCCAAGCCTGGGTCGCGGCCGGCGACATCTCCTGCTACATCGCAGAGACCGGCGGAATGGGCGGCGGACCAGGGGGCGGCAGTGGCAGCGCCAGCCAGATTGCCAGCTGGGTCGCCGCTCACTACACCGCCACCACCGTCGGTGGAAGCACCGTCTACAAGCTCACTGGCTGATACCCGGGAATGAGCCCCCGGAGTTCCGTCCGCGTGCGCTGGATCTCTCTCAGGTCTTGCCTGCGCCAGTGAGTGGACCCAGACAAGGGCTAATCCTGGGCCGGGGTCGCAACCCACTGAGCGTGCCGCCGGACTCGACCTGAAGCTTTATTACTATTCCGGGGTGACCGGCGGGCTGCCCAGGTACGACGAGGGGACCATCTATTCGTCCCATCGCAAGGGTGGGGTCGATGCCTCGGCCTGGCCGGTGTTCAGCGACAGCGTGCTGGAGCTGCTGCGGTCCGCCGGTGAGGTGCTTCACCCCGATGGGGGCCAAATCCTGTGGGAAGCGGGCGACCCCTACGACTTGAACCTCGTGCTGAGCGGCGGGGTTCAACTTGTCGACCGGCGCGTTAACAGAGTCGTCTTCGTGATCGAGGAAGGCGACTTCGTTGGCGAGCTGGGGATGCTGATGGGACAGCGGGCGTTCCTGCCCGGTATAGCGATGGAGAACACATCGCTGTTACGAGTCCCTGCGCAGAAATTGCGCCGGCTCGTGGAAACCTCGGCCGAGTTCAGCGACGTACTGCTCTCGGCGCTGGACGCCCGGCGGCGGTTGCTGAAGCGGCTGGGCGAGGGCGGCCTGGTGCTGGCCGGTGACGAGGACCAGGATCTGCACAGGCTGCGGGACTTCGCCGAACGCAACCAGATCCCTTACCGGACGGTCCTTCGATCCGACACCGGCGGCTGGGCTGAGCTTGCGCAGACCTGCGAGCTGCCCGAGTCCGGCGCGGCCGTCGTCACCGGAGAGCGCCGGGTACTCGCCGCTCCGACCAGCCGCGACCTGGCGACCGCGCTCGGGATCGACCTGTGGAGCGTCTCCGACGGCTCCCATTGCGACTTGCTGGTGGTGGGGGCCGGACCGGCGGGGCTGGCTGCGGCCGTGTATGGCGCCTCGGAGGGCCTGGACGTGGTGGTCGTCGAGGACGTCGCCATCGGCGGCCAGGCAGGCAGCTCATCGCGGATCGAGAACTACCTCGGCTTCCCCCAGGGCGTGAGCGGGGTCGAACTGGCCCGCTCGGCCATGCTGCAGGCCGTCAAGTTCGGGGCGCGCCTTGCCTCCCCGCGGGCCGTCACCGCCGTGACGCGGGACGCCGGCGGCGCCTTCCGGGTCAGGCTCGACGACGAGCTCGACGTCCTGGCCCCGGCCGTGGTCGTCGCCAGCGGCGTCCGGTACCGCCGCCTGGAGCTGCCCGGCCTGGGCCGCCTGGAAGGGCGCGGCGTCTACTATGCCGCGGGTCAGCTCGAGGCTCCGCTGGTGGCTGGGCGGAACGCGGTAGTCGTCGGAGGCGCGAACTCCGCCGGCCAGGCCGCCCTGTTCCTCGCCCGGCGGGCGAACAGAGTCCACGTCCTGATCCGTCGTGACGACATCCGGGTCACCATGTCGAACTACCTGGCGCAGCGCCTCGCCCACCATGACCGCATCACCATCCACCCGCGCTCGGAGCTGTCCGGGGTTCACGGCGACGACCGGCTCACCGGGGTGACGTGGCACGACCAGGCCAAGGATCGTGACGTGCGCCTCGATGCGGCTGCTGTGTTCGTGCTGATCGGGGCGAAACCCTGCACCAGCGCGCTGCTGGACGCAGGCGTCGAACTCGATGACAAGGGCTTCGTCGTCACCCATGACGGCTACGCGACCTCCGCACCTGGCCTGTTCGCGGTCGGGGACGTACGGGCGGACTCCGTCAAACGCGTCGCCTCGGCCGTTGGCGAGGGCTCCGTGGTCATCTCCGCGGTCCATTCCTACCTCGCCGGACGCGACCGCACATGATCTGCCGGTCCCCGGCGGACCGGTGGTCCCCGCAGCACGCTTCGACGCCGAGCGACAGGACGATACGCCGACGTCAATCGGCGGGGGCGGCGGCCAAGATCGCCTGCGCGGTGTGGGTCTGGCCGGTGCTGCCGGTCCAGTCCACAGTGATCCTCGGGCCCGGCCTGGTGCGGGCCATCACGCTGTCAGGGTCGAGGCGTCGTCCACAGACTGACCGTTGATGGCTGTGATCACGTCACCCGTGGTCAGGTCAGGATCTCGCCTGTGCTGGTCAAGATCATCCCCGTGCCTGTGGCGGTCCCGTTCTGATACTTCTCCGTGTGACGATGTCGACCACCGCCGCGTTCACCGAGGTCGCGACGCTCGTTGCGGCTGAGGTCAGATAGGCCACCGTGACCGTGCGCAGACCGCTCGATGAAGAGCCCATCATCGCGGAGTTGAAACCGGTGAACGCGACCCCGGCCGCGAGGATCGAGGCGCCGGCCACGACCATCCCGCTGCCAAGACGATCGTTGCGGCCGAGTAGACGCCTCCTGCTCCCATACGAGTAAATGTAGGAACCATGAGATGCCTTGATGATGACCGGCTAATGGGTGAGGTCTGAGGGCTACCTGTCACATCAGAATGATCGGTAGCCACTGCAGTTCAGAACTTTCTCAGTGCCTTACTGGAGACAAGCGGCCGAACCACGCCGTCACCGGTGACCAGCACAGCGGCATAGCCCGGTTGGCTGGACAACCAGCCTGCTGCTCGATCGCCGTCCACGAACACTGCGGTGGCGTAGACGTCGGACCAGGTCAGGGTGGGGCCGATTACGCTGGCGGACAACGTCGTCGCCGGGCGCGCTCCCGACCGGGGGTCGAGGATGTGCTCGCCCCGCGCCGCGGTTCCCGAGGTGGCCACGCCGCCGGAGCGCATCGTCAACGTGGTGACCAGACTGCTTGTGTCGCGGGGATTCTCGATCCCGATCACCCAGTCTGGGGTGTCGGTGCGGGAACACTTCATGACGATGTCACCACCGGCGCAGGCCAGCAGGTCGTGCGGCCCGAGTCGTCCAAGATCACTGGCCAGGTGCTGGAAGGATCGTTCCACCGACCAGCCCTTGACCAGGCCGGTCGGATCGAAGCTACGCCGTCCATGCGGGTCCGGGCGCCACGCGTCGAAGGCCCCGCCGGTCCGTTCCCGGGCCTGGGCGCACAGCTGGGCCACCTCCTGTACCAGCTGCGGGGCATCGGGCAGGGCGAGTTGCCCGCGCCGGATCCGGCTCACCGCGCTACCCACCCGCCAGGGGCTGAACATGGCGTCATCGGCGCGCAGCCGCTGGTAGAAGGCGGCCACCGCGTGCGCAGTGGCGCTGCCCCGGGCCTGAGGACCGCGCACATGGAGGCTGACCGGCAGGCCCATCACCTGCTCGGCAAAAGCCCTTCGGGGCTGGACGGTGAACGGCACTGCGGCGCCGCGATCGGGCGGGGCCGGCAGGTCGGTCGGCGTTCTCACAGGTTTGCCTTGTCTACGGCGGACTGCAGCGACTGGATGTAGCCGTCGCTGGTCACCGTCGCGCCGGACACGGCGTCGATGGACGCGCTCTGCGTCGCCACCACCTCGGAGTTCAGCTGCGGGACGGCGTATGAATTGATCTCCTGGTCCCGGGGATTGTTCTGCGGGAACTGGACAGCCTGAGCTCGGGTGATCTTCCCGGATGCGACGGTGATCTGGACCTGGACCACTCCCCACTGGGTATTGACCTCCGGCCCCGTGAACGATCCGTCACCGTCCGACGAGGAACTGCCGCCCGCCGCGGAACTGCCGGTCGCTGGCTCTGGACTGGTCGCAGGCTGGGCGCTGGCCGCGGTAGACGCGCTCGACGTGGAGCGGAGGCTGGTGTGGTAACTGAACAGCAGAACCAGCGCGCTGATCGTGCTCATCAGCCCGACGACTATCCGGCGCATGGACATCTTCCTTGCTTGACAGAGGGATTCGGAAAAGCGCGCTACCAGGTAAAGCGTTCCTGGTGGATACGGGTCTTGGGCACGCCTGCTTCCAGGACCGCGGCTGCGGCAGCCTCCATCCACGCTGGCGCGCCGCAGATGTACACGTCCTGCTCGGCCAGATCGGGCAGCAGCTGGCGCAGGGCCTCCACGTCGCTGAGATGCGAGGCCGACGACGGCAGCCAGGACGGGCGGTCCAGCGCACGCGGGCCGGTCACATAGAAGACGCGGGCTCCGTTGCTGTTAGCCAGCCGATCGAGTTCGCCCCTGAGGATCAGCTCCGGTTCACTGTGCGCCCGGTAGATCAGTGTGACGTCACCCGGCTTCTGCGGCATGGCTTCCAGCAACGCCCGCAGCGGGGTCACCCCTATCCCACCGGCTAGCAGGGTGACCCGGCGCCGGGTGCGAACGCCGTCGTGCAGCCGGCCGAAGGGACCTTCGATGAGAACCCGGGTGCCAGCAGGCAGCGCAGCCAGATTGCCGGATCCGTCTCCCAGGTCCTTGACCGTAATGCGGAGATGATGGGCGGACGGCGCCGCGGACAGTGAATACGGATGCCCGCGGGTCCAGCCGGAGCCGGACAGGAAGCGCCAGGTGAAGAACTGCCCAGCCTCGGCTCGCAACCGGTCCAGGTGCCGGCCGCGCATCCAGATCGACACGACCCCCGGCCCTTCGGGCACTGCGGTCATCACTCGCAGGTCGTGAAAGATGCTGCGGCGCAGTGGAACAATCAGGCGCCAGATCAGCATCGATCCAGCTGCGGCCGCCCACAATGTCCACCAGTACACGGTGGCCAGGTGGTGATCGAGGAACTCCTGGCCGGTCCACAGCTGGTGGGGCAGCGCCAGCCCGGCTCCGAGATACGCGTAAAGGTGCAGCAGATGCCAGGACTCGTACCGCAACCGCCTCCGAGCTCGCTTGACGCTGGTCACTGCCACCATCACCAGCAGCCCGGAACCCGCAGTGGCGAGCAGCATTCCGGGATAGCCGACGACCAGCTTCCACGTCTCGACAACGACATTCAGATGGACGTCGACGGCGTAACCCAGGCAGATCAGCGCGATGTGAGCCAGCATCAGCGAGAACGACGTGAAGCCCACCAGCCGGTGACGGCGAACCAGTTCGTCCTGGCCGTACGACCGCTCGATGATGGGAATCCGCGCCATCAGCAGCACCTGGATCAGCAGCAGATCAGCGGCGATCAGACCGGTCAGCCGGCCCAGACTGTCCAGCCCGCTACCGAGGCCATCGATGCCTTGCAGGCCACCGTCGGCGACCCAGAGCGCGACCACGATCAGGCCGCTGGCCCAGCTGAGCGATCCGGCGGCGTCCCGCCACCAGAGCGGAATCCGGCGCGCTGGACGGCTCGGGGACGAACTCTCTCCAGCCGGACTGGGCCCGGGCCACACGGCCACAGAAGCCATGGTGTCCGCCTTCATCGCGATGCCTCCAGCAGCAGAGGCACCCTTGCTGAGCACCCGTCCTCAGACCATCCGATCCGTTCCTGGGATGAGGCTGAATGATCCCTGCGCCTTCGTTAAGAGCCCCCAAGGCACAGCCCGGTAAACGAGTGGTTGTGCGGGATCCCTGCGGAACGCCCCACATCTGCGAGCACCCGTCACTGCAGGGCGCCGAAGCGACCGTGCGCCGTTCTGGCTGAGCACCGGTGTCGTCCCACCCTGACCGCGGCTGAGCCAGCAGCTCGGCCACGCCCGATCCGCGCGTTCATAACGATCGAGTTATTCAGCTGCCCCCGTTTGACCGAAACCCCTTGTGCCTTGGCAGAACGGCTCCTAATATCCCCATGCACGGATTTTCAGTCATATGCACATATGTGCAGCAATGACGGAGGCGATTCGATGCTCGTCGACGATGACGGTGCCGACGCGGTGTATGAGCTGGAGATGCGGAACATCTCGAAGCGTTTCGCCGGAGTCACCGCGCTGTCCGATGTCTCGATCGCGGTTCGCCGCGGTGAGGTCCACGCCATCTGCGGAGAGAACGGTGCCGGCAAGTCGACCTTGATGAAGATCCTCTGCGGGATCATCCCGTCCGGGACTTACCAGGGCGAGATTCTCCTGCGCGGCCGGCCCGTGCGCTTCAGCGACGTCAGGCAGAGCGAAGCCGCGGGCATAGCGATCATCCATCAGGAGCTCGCCCTGGTCCCGGAGCTCTCGGTGATGGAGAACCTGTTCCTCGGCAACGAGACCACCAGACGCGGCGTGATCGACTGGGGTACGGCCTACGTCACCGCCACCAGGGTGCTGGAGCAGGTCGGGCTCAGCGAGGAGCCGACCGCGCCGATCAAGACCCTCGGTGTCGGCAAGCAGCAGCTGGTCGAGATCGCCAAGGCGCTGCACAAGAATGCGCGCCTGCTGATCCTGGACGAGCCGACGGCTTCGCTGAACGAGCGCGACTCCCAGCACCTGCTCGACCTGATCACCGGTCTGCGCGACCGCGGGCTCACCTGCCTGCTCATCTCGCACAAGCTGAACGAGATCGAGCAGGTCGCTGACAGCGTGACGATCCTGCGGGACGGCCGGACGGTCGAGACCCTGTCGGTGGACGCCGATGGCGTCGACGAGGACCGCATCATCCGGGCCATGGTGGGCCGGACCCTCGACCACCGGTTTCCCCAGCGTGCGCGGACGATCGGCGAACCGTTCTTCTCCGTCGAGGGGTGGACGGTGCGACATCCCGACGTCCCCGAACGACTCGTCTGCGACCACGAGTCCTTCTTCGTCCGCCGCGGCGAGATCGTCGGGTTCGCCGGCCTGGTCGGCGCTGGTCGCACCGAACTGGCCCGTAGCATCTTCGGCCGCTCCTACGGCACGTTCGCGGCCGGCCGGATGGTGAAGGACGGCCGCGAGATCGCCCCGCGAACCGTTCGTCAGGCAGTCCGCGCCGGTCTCGCCTATGTCTCGGAAGACCGCAAGAGCCTGGGCCTGAACCTGCTCGACACCGTCAAGGACACCACCGTCTCCGCTGGGTTGCCCCGGATCACCCGCCATCACGTCATCGACGACGACCAGGCCTTCGTGGTCGCCGAGGGTTACCGCCAGAACCTCCACACCAAGGCCACCAGCGTCGAGCAGGGAGTGCGCCAGCTGTCCGGTGGCAACCAGCAGAAAGTCGTGCTGGCCAAGTGGCTCTTCACCGAGTCCGACCTGCTGATCCTGGACGAGCCGACGCGAGGCATCGACGTCGGCGCGAAATACGAGATCTACGGCGTGATCCAGGGCATCGCGGCCCGGGGCAAAGGCGTGGTCCTGATCTCCTCGGAACTGCCCGAGCTGCTCGGCCTCTGCGACCGGATCTACGCCATCTGCGAGGGCCGCATCACCGGCGTGCTCGAAGCGGACGAGGCCGAACCGGAAAGCCTGATGCGGCTGATGACGATGAACCGGAGGGACCGACCGGCATGAGCGAGCTGTCCAAGCAGATTTCCGGCACGATCTCGAACAACCTGCGCCAGTTCGGGATGACCATCGCACTGGTCTTCCTGCTGCTGTTGTTCCAGGTGCTGACCGGCGGGATCGAGCTGACCCCCGACAACGTGATCAACATTGTCAGCGAGAACGCGTACGTGCTCATCCTCGCCGTAGGCATGGCGCTGGTCATCATCGCCGGCCACATCGACCTGTCCGTCGGCTCGATCGCCGCCCTCACCGGCATCGTCGTGGCGCAGCTGATCGCCCAGCACCACCTGCCCTGGCCGCTCGCCGTGCTCGCGGGGCTGCTGCTGGGGCTGGCCATCGGTGCCTGGCAAGGCTTTTGGGTCGCCGTGGTCGGGGTCCCCGCCTTCATCGTCACGCTGGCCGGAATGCTGATCTTCAGGGGCCTGAACCAGATCTACGGCCAGTCCTCGACGGTGCCAGTGCCCGACAGCATCGTCTCCCTCGGCAATGGTTCGCTGCCCGACATCGGCCCGGACACCGGCTTCAACAATCCGACCGTGCTGCTGGGTCTCGCGGGTGTGGCGCTGATCATCGTGCTGGAGGTACGCAGCCGCCGCAACGCCCACCGCCTCGGGGCTCCGCTGCGTCCGCTGTGGGCCAGCGTCACCAAGGTCGTACTGCTCAGCCTGGCGACGCTGATCGCGACCTACCTGTTCGCCTCGGGGCCGATCGGCAAGTCCTTCCCCGTCCCCGGCATCATCCTGCTGGTCCTGGTCATCGCCTACGGCTTCCTGGCCGCCAGGACACCGCTGGGCCGGCACGTGTACGCGGTCGGCGGTAACCGCTCGGCGGCCGAGCTGACCGGTATCAACGTCCGCCGCATCGACTTCTTCGTGATGCTCAACATGGGCCTGCTCGCGGCGGTCGCGGCGATCGTCTTCGTCGGTCACGCCGGCGCGTCCGGTCCGGCGGACGGCACGGGGTGGGAGCTGGACACGATCGCAGCGGTGTTCATCGGAGGGGCAGCGGTTTCCGGCGGGATCGGCACGGTGACGAACTCCGTGGTCGGCGGTCTGGTGATCGCCGTGCTGAACAAGGGGTTGCAGCTGCTCGGCGTCGAGGTGAGCACCACGGCGGTGATCAAGGGCCTGGTGCTGCTCGGAGCCGTGGCCATCGACGTCTATCACAAGGGCCAGGGCCGGCCCTCAATCATCGGCCTGCTCCTGGACGGCCTGCGCCGTGGCGCCGGCCAGGGCGCCCCGCTCGACGACGACCAGCATCCGGCCCCCGGCGCCGAGACCGATCCCGCACGGCCGTCATCCGCGATCGGCCCGCACACCGAGCCCGCAGACCGTCCGGCGGGCGCCACATCCTCCGCCCTGCCCAACTCGTCAGCGATGACGAACGACAGATAGGAAAGCCATGCGCCCGAGAATTCCCCGAATCCTTGCCGTCGGCTCAGCTCTGGCGGTGGCGGCACTCGCCATCACCGGATGCAGCCAGCGCTCCGGTGACACGACGGCCTCGTCGTCCGGGTCCGCCACCGGCTTCCCCAAGGGCAGCCTGATCGGTGTCGCCCTGCCGCAGAAGACCAGCCAGAACTGGGTCGATGCCCAGGGGTTGTTCCCGAAGATGTTGAGCGCCGCCGGGTTCAAGAGCCAGGTGCAGTTCGCGAACTCCGGCGTCGCCGAGCAGCAGAGCCAGATCTCGGCGCTCATCTCCCGCGGAGCCAAGGTGCTCATCGTCGGCGCCATCGACGGCTCGCAGCTGGGCAACCAGCTCGCCCAGGCCAAGTCGAAGGGGATTCCGGTGATCTCCTATGACCGGCTCGTGACCAACACCAAGAACGTCGACTACTGGGTCACCTTCAACCCCGAGAAGGTCGGGGAGCTGCAGGGCCAGAGCCTGCTCCAGGGGCTGGCCGCTCAGGCCGGTCACTCCAAGCCGTACAACGTCGAACTCTTCGCCGGGTCCCCCGACGACTCCAACGCCAAGGTCTTCTTCGACGGCGCGATGAAGGTGCTGCAACCGAAGATCGACGACGGCACGCTGAAGGTCGCTTCCGGTCAGACCACCTTCCAGAAGGTGGCGACGCAGGGCTGGCTGCCGAACAACGCGGCGAGCCGGATGAGCTCGATCCTGACCGCTAAGTACTCCTCGGCCAGGCTCGACGGCATCCTGTCACCGAACGACACGATCGCCCGGGCCCTGCTCACCACGGTGAAGCGGGCGAAGGGCTACTACCCACCGATCACCGGCCAGGACTCCGACCCCGACAGTGTGAAGCTGATCGCCGAGGGGACGCAGTACAGCACCATCGACAAAGCCACCCTGAAGCAGGTGACCGCCTCGGTGGACATGGTGAAGGCCCTCAGCGAAGGCAAGCAGGCGCAGACGAACGGCAGCACCGACAACGGGGCGATCTCGGTGCCGACGGACCTGCTGACACCGATCCTGGTGACCAAGGACAACGCGGCCGAAGTCTACAAGGACGACCCGGTGCGTGAGCCGCTCACGAAGTGACCCGGACGACACAGAGAGGACTTCCCGTGCCCGAGCAGGACTTCACCCCCACCAAGCAGTACCACGAGGACGTGCCAGTTCAGACCCCGGGCTTCTTCCTGAAAGGCGGCGCCGGTTACGACTGGGGCCTGAAGAACCGCCTGTCCAGGATCTTCCGGCCCGACACCGGCCGCACGGTGATGCTGGCGGTGGACCACGGATACTTCCAGGGGCCGACCACCGGCCTTGAGCGCCTCGATCTCGCGCTGCCACCGCTGATTCCGCATGCGGACGCACTGATGGCGACCCGCGGGGCGATCCGCAGCACGGTAGGGCCCGACACCGGCAAGCCCATCGTCGTGCGGGCGAGCGGCGGGCCCAGCGTCCTGGGCGACCTGTCCGACGAGCGTGTCGCCATGGACGCCGACGACGCGGTCCGGATCAACGCATCGGCGCTGGCGGTGCAGATATTCGTGGGCACCGAGCGGGAGACGCAGTCGATCAGGAACCTGACCACCCTGGTCGACGCAGGGCTGAGAGTCGGCATCCCGGTGATGGCGGTCGTGGCCGTCGGCCGCGACATGGTGCGGGACGCGCGGTACTTCAGGCTGGCCACCCGGATCGCCGCGGAACTGGGCGCCGGGTTCGTGAAGTGCTACTACGTCGCCGATGGCTTCGGCTCGGTCGCGGCCGGTTGCCCGGTGCCGCTGGTGGTGGCTGGCGGCAAGAAGCTGCCGGAGCGCGAGGCGCTGGAGATGACCCGCCGGTGCGTCGACGAGGGCGCCCTCGGGGTCGACATGGGCCGCAACATCTTTCAGAGTGACGCCCCGGCCGCGATGATCCGAGCCGTGTCGGCCATCGTGCACGACGGCCTGTCCGTGGACGACGCCTACGACGTCTACCACGAGCTGGGTCGTGCGGCGTGAACGGAGCCACAGCCGAGTTCGCGGGCCGCGCCGCCGTCGTCACGGGTGCGGCGGGCGGGATCGGTCTGGCCGTCTCGGAGGCGCTGATGGCCCGGGGGGCACGGGTGCTCGGCCTCGACCTCGCCGAACAGGTGACGAGCGCGTCGGGCGACGACCTGTGGACCGGTGTGGTCACCGACGTCACCGACCCAGAAGCGGTCCGGCTCGCCATCACCGGGTTCCTGTCCACCGTGGCGCGCATCGACCTGCTGGTCTCGAACGCGGGCATCTTCAGCGCTGGCCAGCACATCGTCGACCTGGACATTGAGACGTTCGAGCGCAGCCTGCGGGTGAACCTCACCAGCCACCTGGTGGTGATGAAGGAGGTGCTGTCCTCCATGCGCGGCAGCGGGCCAGGCTCGATCGTGATCGTCGGCTCCAGGAACGTGGCGGCGCCGGGCCCGGGTGCCGCCGCCTACTCGGCCGCCAAGGCCGGTCTCACCCAGCTGGGGCGGGTGGCGGCGCTCGAGCTGGCGCCGGAGGGCATCCGCGTGAACATCGTCCACCCGGACGCCGTCTTCGCCACCGGCCTGTGGACCAAGGACGCGCTGGAGGCGTCAGCGCGGCGTTACGGCAAGACCGTCGAGGAGTACAAGCGCAGCACGCTTCTCGGGGTCGACGTCCGATTGGACGACGTCAGCGAGGCGGTCTGCCTGCTGCTCAGCGACCGCTTCTCCCGCACGACCGGTGCGCAGATCCCGGTCGACGGCGGCAACCTGCGGGTGGTCTGAACCTCCTGGTCCCCTGTTTGTCCCTGTCGTCCCGCGCCGCGGGCGCCAGGCGGTGTTCAGCCGTGAGGCAGGACGGCGACCTTGATCGCGTCCGGCGAGGCGGCCGCCTTCAGCGCCTGCGAGATCTCCTCCAGCGGGAACCGGTGCGTGACCAGGGAGCCGACGTCGACCCGCCCCTGCTCGATCAGCCGGACGGCGGCGGCGTACTCCTGCACAGTCGAGTTGGAACTGCCGGTCACGATGAGCTCGCCGTAGTGGATGCGGTTAGGGTCGATCGCCGCCGCCGAGCTTGAAGGGAAACCGGCGAACAGGCTGACCCGGCCGCGCGGCCGGGTCGCCTCGAGGGCCTGGTCCACCAATGCGGGTACGCCGATGCAGACCACGGTCACATCGGCCCCGGCCTGGCCGGTGACCGACCGGACCAGGGCGAGCAGGTCCTCTTCGGTGGGATCGACGACGTGGTCGGCCCCCAGCCGCGACGCGATCTCGCGCCGGAGGCCGACAGGCTCGCTGACGATCACCTGCCGGGCGCCGAAGACCCTGGCGAGCTGAGCGTGCAGGAGCCCGATCGCACCGCCCCCGATCACCAGCACCGTGTCGTCCGGGTCGATCGCAAGCATCCGCTGCGCGTGCAGCACGCAGGACAGCGGCTCGGCCAGTGAGATGTGCTCGAAGGGCACCCGGGGATCGGTGACCACCAGGTTTCCGGCCGCCACGGCGGCCGCACCTACCGTGAGGAAGTCCGTCAGCCCGCCGTCCAGGTCGTGACCGAGGACGTGGGCGTTGCGACAGAGGTTGAAGAAACCCCGCTGACAGGCGTAACAGTGCCCGCACGCCAGTTCGGGGGACATGCCGACCCGGTCTCCGATCCGGTACCCGGTCACGGCGTCGCCGACCTCCACGACGGTACCGGCCACCTCGTGGCCGAGCACCACCGGCGGGGTCACCCCCTTCGACTTGGCTCCGCTGGCGATCCGCAGGTCGGTGCCGCAGATGGTGTCCGACTCGATCCGCACCCGGACCTGCGCCTCGAGCAGAGCAGGCAGGGGCAGGTCCCGCACCGACACCCGGCCCTCGCCCTCGTAGACCGCAGCTTTCATGGCGTTCCCCGCTTCCTGTCGAGGGTCGCCGGAGCAGAACCCCGGTCATCGTGGAGCACGGCTTCCATGGTCGGGGCGTCGGTGACGACGACGTCGACGATGCCGCTGCGCAGGGCGGCTCGCATGATCTGCACCTTGGCCGGCCCGACCGCCACGGCAACCACCTCAGGGATGTCGCGCAGCGACTGCTCGTCCAGGCGCAGCATCCTGCGGCTCAGAGCGGTCTGCACGACCGAGCCGTCGGCGGCGAGCATGTGGCCACCGGCATCACCGACGGCACCGTCGGCGATGCTGTCCTCGAGATCCCCGCGCTGGGCGAAACCGGCCCGCAGTAACGAGGACACCTCGGGCGCCATACCTCCGAGACCGATCACGGCGACGTCCGCCTGGGCCGCCTCGGCGAGCACGCTCGCCACCGAATGCTGCCGCAGTAAGGCGTCCACCAGTGCCTCGTCGTCCAGCACCAGGGGCGCGTTCAGGGTCCGGTACTCCCCACCCAGCCGGGCTGCGAAGGTTCGGGCGAGTTCCGGCCCGTCGATGGCGGGCTGCCGTGAACCGGCCGCTCCGAGCATCTGGACGGTCCGGACCTGGCGCGACGGGTCGTCACTCAGGCCGTCCGCCACGGCCGTGACCGAGGTACCCCAGGAGATGGCGAGCGTGCCGTCCCTGGGCAGCCGCGCCTCGAGGTGGCGGGCGGCGAGCGCCTGGACACTGCTGATCCCGGGTATGACCTCGGTGG
>CAXUFS010000003.1:0-50186 GCA_964250315.1 uncultured Kineosporia sp.
GCCCAGCGCCGGATCGGCGTCCGCCCGGACACCAGAATCGGCCGTCATCCCGCCTCCTGATCCGGCCTCCCCGTCGTCAGCGCTGACGTCAGAGCAGCCACCACTATCATCGCCGCCGCGGCCAGGAACACAACGATCAGACCGTCGTGGAAGGGGCCGGACACCAGGTCGGGAAAGAACTCCTTGCCGGTTAACGTGGCGGCGTCGGACGGCGGAATCCGGTTCAGCACACCGCTGGGGGCCAGCAGCTGGCCGACGGGGTTGTACCCCAGGAACGCCGCGAACAGGCTGCCTACCGGCGGCAGGTTCCCGATCTGCTGGGCCACCGCGCTGGGCACGCCGTGGGCGCGCAGGCCGGCGGTCAGGGTCTGCGGCAGATGCACGGCCAGCCCGGCGATCATCAGCGAGAAGAAGACCCCGATCGACAGGGACGAGCCGGCGTTGAAGAAGGTGCCGCGCATCCCGGCCGCCGCTCCGCGCTGATCAGCGGGCGCCGCGCTCATGATCGCCGAGGCGTTGGGCGAGGAGAACATGCCGGATCCGACGCCGTTGGCGAAGATCAGGGCGGCAAAGACCCAGTAGCTGAAATCGACCGGCACCAGGATCAGCCCGGCGAACGTGGCTGCGGTGAGCAGCAGGCCCCCGGTCGCGAACGGTCGCGAGCCATAGCGATCCGACAGCCAGCCGGACACCGGGCCGGCCGCCACGAAGCCCGCCGTCAGTGGCAGCAGATAGATGCCCGCCCACAGCGGGGTCGACTCGTAGGCGTACCCGTGCAGCGGCAGCCAGATCCCCTGCAGCCAGATGATCAGCATGAATTGCAGGCCGCCGCGCCCCATCGATGCGAGCAGTCCGGCCACGTTGCCCAACGCGAAGTCCCGGTTGCGGAACAGCCGCAGCTGGAACATCGGATCGGCGACCCGGTTCTCGATCAGAACGAAGGCGGCCAGTAGCAGGCCGCCGCCGATCAGCCCGGCCAGCACCCAGGGATTGGTCCAGCCGGTGCTGTGATCGCCATACGGCTGGATCCCGTAGGTGATGCCGGCCAATACGGCACTGAGCCCGGCGGCGAAGGTGATGTTGCCCAGCCAGTCGACCCGGGAGTGCTTCTGCTGGCCCAGTTCGTGCAGCGAGCGGTAGGACCACAGGGTGCCGAAGACACCGATCGGAACGCTGACCCAGAACACCGCCCGCCAGGAGACCTCGGACAGCACGCCACCGACCAGCAGGCCGAGGAAGGAACCGGCTACGGCGGCGATCTGATTCACCCCCAGCGCCATCCCGCGATGGTGTGGCGGGAAGGCGTCGGTCAGGATCGCGGTGGAGTTGGCGAACAGCATGGCCCCGCCGATGGCTTGCACCAGCCGCCAGCCGATGATCCAGAGCGCGCCACCACCAGCGCTGAAGGGGGTGAGCGCCAGCGCCACGGAACCCGCGGTGAAGACGACGAAACCCAAGTTGTACATCCTGACCCGGCCCAGCGAGTCGCCCAGGCGGCCCAGGCTGACCACGAAGACGGCGGTGACCAGGAGATAACCCATGATCATCCACAGCAGATAGCCGATGTTGCCCGGCTGCAGCGGGTTCAGGCCCAGGCCGCGGAAGATGGCGGGCAGCGAGATCAGCATGATCGAGCTGTTGATCGTCACGATCAGCATCCCGACCGTGGTGTTCGACAGCGCGACCCAGCGGTAGCGGGGATGGCTGGAATCCCAGCGCGGGTTACGGCCAGAGCGGGGTGAGGTGAGAGTGGTCATCGCGGACCAGCTTAGTTGCTCTACGCGAAGTAATCGATTCGGCCAAACTCCAGGAGCCGCCCCCTCAGATGAGGAGACGGCTCCGGGAGAAACCTGATGATCAGGGGCCGGCGGTTGCCGAACCTGATCAGGAGGCGGGGCGAACGGCCTCGGCCTGGGGGCCCTTCTGACCCTGCCCGACCTCGAACTCCACCCGCTGACCCTCATCGAGGGAGCGGTAGCCGTCCATCTGGATCGCTGACCAGTGGACGAACACGTCGGCGCCACCACCATCAACGGTGATGAAGCCGTACCCCTTTTCGGCGTTGAACCACTTGACGGTTCCCTGAGCCATTCCTGCTCCTGCTGCTCTTTTCGGCGCGACCGGGAGCACTGCGCTCCTGGCCGGGTCTCACGCTCGCCTTCGCCGCTGCGGACAACGGGTCCGGGATGGTCCAACGTGCGGGCCTCTTGCGTGACGCTGGAGAGGACGTGCTCATCGAACTGTTCGACCGGGACATACCTTAGCGCCTACCCGACCCAGGTGGGGGCCCCATCGGGTGAGCACGTCCTAGGCTGCCCGGGTGACGCATCGAGGCCGCGCTGGGCTGCAGGAATGAGCTCGCTGGGCCGCGCCGGGCGGCCGGTCCGGGGGCCGTCGCAGAAGCGCTGGGTGATCATTGTCCGGCAGTGCGTGAACTGGATCAATCTGGCCACTCCGCTCGGGCTGCTGGTGGCCTGGGCCGGGCGGTGCACGATCGGCCCGGGACCGCACGGCGTCCTGGTGGCCCGCGGTTATCGCTGGCCGGTACCGCCGGTGCGCAACCGGGCTATCACGATCGGGGACGTCGTCCTGCTCGGGCTCAGCGACGTCCAGCTGCTGGCCCGGCCCACGTTGCTCGACCACGAGGCCCGTCACAGCGGTCAGTGGGCGCGCTGGCTGGGCCCGTTCGGCTTCCTCCCGGCCTACTTCGTGTGCTGCGCCTGGTCTTGGTGGTTCACCGGAGATGCCGCCCTGCGCAACCACTTCGAGTCCGCAGCCGGGCTGATCGACGGCGGCTACGCCTCCTGAATGGCGCGTTCGCGCAGGGTCAGCAGGCGTGAATGGCTGTTCGCGCAGGCGCAGGTGTCCTCAGCGAGCATCCTCGCCGAGGACGACGACCAAGCCCTTGGTAGCCACGGAAGGATCCGAGACGATCTCGCCGAAGCCGAGGTCCTTGGTCACTGCTCGTGCTGTGCTCTTGTCGCGCTTGCTGCCGTAGTAAACCTTGGTGGTTCCCAGGTTCTTCTGAATCGAGTTGCCGGTGTCGGTGACGTTCCAGTCATCGTGTCCCAGGTCGCTGGCCACCCGGGCGGCCAGGCCCTTGACCGGGACCGAGTTCAGCACCCGGATCGAGATGCTGTGGTCGGCCTGCTCCGAGGCACTCGAGCCGACTGGCGTGCTGGAGTGCTGCGGAGTCTGGCTAGACGCCGCTTTCGGCCTGGACGGGCTGGCTCCGGCCGATGCGGGAACGGCTCCGCTGGGCTCGTCATCCGGGACCGCCGCCTCCACCGAGGGTGAGGAATCCTTGGCGGAGGAGTCGCTGAGCACATACCAGGTTCCGCCGATCGCGCCGAAGACGATCAACAGGCCAGCCAGGATCGGGAGCCCGGCCGCGACCGGCCGGATCCTGGTCCGGTGGGCGCCCCGGCGGCTGGCCTCGACCTGACCGCTGGCCGGACCATTGGGGTAACCGGACGTCTGATCATGCGCCGGAGCGCGGGTACCACTCATGCGAAGACTCCTGGAACGACAAGCGAACCGGCCCGCGAACGAGCAACGGCCGCTGAGCTGGCCTCAGCCCCCGGTCGCGGATGACGACCGGGTGCCTCCGGTGCGCCGGCGGGCCTCCCGGGTCCGGCGCAGGCGCTTGACCAGCATTGGGTCGAACTCCAGCGCTTCGGGCCGATCAATCAGCCGGTTCAGGACCTGGTAGTACCGGGTAGCGGACAGATCGAACAGCTCGCGGATGGCCTGCTCCTTGGCGCCCGCGAACTTCCACCACTGGCGTTCGAACGCCAGCATCTCGGCTTCGGTCGGGCTGAGCGTTCCCTGCGCGTAGCCCGCGTTGCTGATCGGTTCCGGCGGCCGTTCGGCTGACTGGTCCAGCGGCCGTCCCGCGAGCCGGTCCGGCGAGACGGGGGTGCTGTTCTCCGGTGTGACCATCTGCCCTCCGTGATCGCCGCGGCCGATGTCCTGCCGTCACCATACGTTCGAAACCACAGCAATGTCATTTCCCCTCCCCGGTCAATGGTGCATGTCCGAGCGGATCACGCCATCGAGTCCAGGATGAGGATGATGTCTTCCTCCGTGGTCAACGGGTTGACGATGGCCAGCCGGGTGACCATCTCACCCTGGTGAGTGGTCGGGACGACCAGCGCCATTCCGTCGTCGAGCAACTTCTGTGACCACGAAGAGTACTGCTCCGGGGTCCAGCCAAGGCGCCGGAACGCCACCACTGACAGATCCGGTTCGTGCAGGGGCTCCAGATACTCCCGACTCCGGATCTGCTCGGTGGCGAATTGGCAGACCCTCAGGGTCTTTTCGATGGCGTCGGTGTAGGCCTGGGTGCCGTGCACAGCCAACGAGAACCAGAACGGCAACCCGCGAGCCCGCCGGGTCAGCCCGATCGCATAGTCCGATGGGTTGTAGTCGCCGTTGTTGGTGACCACATCCAGGTAGCCGGCCCGCTGGGTGTGCGCGAGCCGGGCCAGGGAGGGGTCGCGGTAGACCAGCGCGCAGCAGTCGAACGGCGCGAACAGCCACTTGTGCGGGTCGACCACGAACGAGTCGGCCTGCTCGATCCCGGTGAACCGGTTCCGCTTGCTCGGGGCGGCCAGCGCGGCCAGGCCGTAGGCGCCGTCCACGTGAAGCCAGATCCCCCGCTCCCGGCAGAACTCGGCGACCGTGCTCAGCTCGTCGATGATGCCGAGGTTGGTGGTACCGGCCGTGGCCACCACGGCGAAGACGCCGTCATGTCCGGCCTGGCCCAGTGCCGTCCGCAGGGCGGCGCCGGTCAGGCGGCCCTGGGCGTCCACCGGGACGCCGACGAAGTCCACATCCATCACCTCGCAGGCGCTGAGGATGGACGAGTGCGCATGGTCCGTGCCGGCCACCGCCCAGCGCGAGGGCAGGGTGCCCTGCTCCCGGCGGCGGCGGGCCGCATCCCTGGCGGTGACCAGGGCGGACAGGTTGCCAATGGTGCCGCCGGGCACGAAGACGCCGCCCGCACCGTCGGGCAGTCCGGCCAGACCGGCCAGCCAGCTCAGCGCCTCCTTCTCCGCATAGACCGCCCCAGCTCCCTCCAGCCAGGTCCCGCCGTAGATGCTGGACGCGCCGACCACCAGGTCGAACAGGGTGCTGGTCTCGGTTGGAGCACATGGGATGAAGGACAGATATCGGGGGTGGTCGGTGGAGATGCAGGACGGCGCGAGTTCGTTGCCGAACAACCGCAGCGCCTGTTCCCCGCCCAGCCCGGCCTCGGTGATGGTCGGACCGACCGACCGGGCGATCTCGGCTTCGGACCGAGGCGCGTCCAGCGGCGGCTCGATCATCGCCATCCGGTCGCGTGAATATTCCCAGACCGCGTCGGCCAGAGCCTGAACAGCCGCATTCCGCTGGTGCACGAGTCTGGAGTGTAGGCCGGCCAGATCCTGAGCGGGCTCAGCGATAGATTCACCGATCGTGACGGGCAGCGGGCGGCGAACCCTGGCTGAGCAACTGGACCCCGGCTGGGCCGCGGCCCTGGCGCCGGTCGAGCCGGTCATCACTCAGCTCGGTGACTTCCTCCGGGCGGAGATAGCGGCGGGGCGGGGATATCTGCCGGCCGGGCGCAACGTCCTGCGGGCCTTCACTCAGCCGCTGGACGACGTGCGGGTGCTGGTGGTGGGCCAGGATCCATACCCAACGCCGGGGCATCCGGTCGGGCTGTCGTTCTCGGTCGCGCCGGACGTCCGGCCGGTCCCGCGCAGCCTGGCCAACATCTTCGGTGAGCTGCAGTCGGACCTGGGGGTGGCCGAACCGGCCACCGGTGATCTCACACCGTGGACAGAGCGTGGCGTGCTGCTGCTGAACCGGGTGCTCACGGTCTCGCCGGGCTCGCCCGGCTCGCACCGGGGCAAGGGCTGGGAGGCGGTGACCGAGCGGGCCATCCAGGCCCTGGTGGAGCGGGACCAGCCGCTGGTGGCGATTCTGTGGGGGCGGGACGCGCAGACCCTGAAGCCGATGCTGGGCGACGTGCCTTGCGTGCAGAGCGTGCATCCCAGCCCGATGTCGGCGGCCGGCGGTTTCTTCGGCTCCCGGCCGTTCACCCGGGTGAACGAGCACCTGGAGGATCTCGGCGACGTACCCATCGACTGGTCCCTGCCCTGATCCGAGCCGTCCACAGCCCGCCCGGCGCCCGGTTTGTCCACAGATCCGATCTCCATCTACCCCGCTGACGGCCCACCGGTTAGGGTCAAACATGGCCCAGCCGGGGGACTCTCAGCGCAAAGTGCAGCAACTGGACAACGACGTCATCGAGATCTACGGAATGCTTACGTGGATCACCGCGACCCAGCGTCAGCACACCGGCCAGCTCAACCGGCTCGAGGGCCAGGTGGATCGGCTCGAGGGCCAGGTGGATCGGCTCGACGGGCGAATGGATCGGCTGGACGGGCGAATGGAGCGGCTCGAGGGCCAGGTGGATCGGCTCGAGGGGCTAGCAGGTCAGCTCACCGGGCAGATGGGTCAGCTGCTGAGCGTGCTCGGCGTGCAGTTGCCGGACGCCGGCGGCGGCTGAACCGGGTATCAGGCGCGAACCGGGAGTTCGCCGTAGACGGTGCTGCGCTGGCGGACCGGGCGTCCGATGCCCTCACCGATCTCCCGCAGCTCGGCCTCCGACTTCATCGAGCCGTGCATCGAACCGGCCATCCGCGAGATGGTCTCCTCCATCAGGGTTCCGCCCAGATCGTTCGCTCCTGAGCGCAGCATCGCCCGGGTGCCCTCCACCCCGAGCTTGACCCAGGACGTCTGGATGTTGGGAATCCGCTCGTGCAGCAGAATCCGGGCCAGTGCGTGCACCACCACGTTGTCCCGCGCGGTGGGCCCAGGCCGGGCCACCCCGGCCAGATAGATCGGCGCGTTGTGGTGCACGAACGGCAGCGCGACGAACTCGGTGAATGCCGCAGCACCGTGGGCCAGACTCCGTTCCTGCACTGCGGCAAGCAGATTCAGGTGCCGGACCCAGTGCGAAGGAGTGTCCACGTGCCCGTACATCATCGTGCTGCTGGTCGGCAGGCCGACCTGGTGCGCGGTGCTGATCACCTCGACCCAGCTCGCGGCCGGTAGCTTGCCCTTGGTCAGGATCCAGCGCACGTCATCGTCCAGGATCTCCGCCGCCGTCCCGGGCATCGAGTTCACCCCGGCCTCGCGGACCCGGATCAGCCACTCCCGGATCGGAAGACCGGTCCGGGTCGCCCCGTTCACCACCTCCATCGGACTGAAGGCGTGAATATGCATGTCCGGCACACGGTTTCGCACTGCTGAGGCGATGTCGAAGTAGGCCGAGGCGGGCAGATGCGGATCGATACCGCCCTGCATGCAGACCTCGGTGGCGCCGTCCGCCCAGGCCCGTTCGGCCCGGCCGGCCACCTCGTCCAGCGAGAGCGTGAACGCGTCGGCATCCTTGCGACGCTGGGCGAAGGCGCAGAACCGGCAGCCGGTGTAGCAGACGTTGGTGAAGTTGATGTTCCGGTTCACCACGTAGGTCACCACGTCACCGCTGACCTCGGCCCGCAGGTCGTCGGCGATCGACGCCAGCGCCGTCACCGCCGGGCCGTCGGCGTGGGCCAGCGCGAGCGCCTGGGCCTCGTTCAGCGCCCGCGGATTCGAACCGGCCACCCGCAGGGCGGCCGCGACGTCACCATCGATCCGCTCCGGAACGCTGGTGACGGAAGCTTTCTCCCGCAAGGCCGACCAGTCGCCATAGACGTCGTCGAAGTCGCCGCGGCGGTCCGACGTCCGGCCGCTGATGTCGATGGTGACGTTGAGGTCGATCCGGCCGCTGCTGCCCCATTCCGGATCCGGTTCCTGCCACGGCCGGCCCACCGGCAGGGCGCGAGGATCGGCCAGGCCGGTCTGCGGATCCATCAGCGCCCGCACGTGCCCGCTCAGCCGGGGATCGATCCACGGTTCTCCGGCCAGCGCGTACTCCGGATGCACGGTCAGCCGCTGGGTCAGCTCGAAGCCGGCCTCTGCGCTCCAGCCGGCCAGATCGTCCAGCTGCGGCCACGGCCGTTCCGGGTTCACGTGATCAGGGGTGAGCGGCGAAACCCCGCCCCAGTCATCGGCTCCCGCGCCCAGCAGCCGGCTCAGCTGGACCGGATCGGACAGGTTGGGCGGCACCTGGATCCGCATTCGCGGCCCCAGCACCAGCCGGGCCACCGCCACCGCGGCCAGGTACTCCTCCGGCTCAGCGTCGGCCACCGAGCGCATGGCAGTGGACGGCTTGGCCCGGAAGTTCTGCACGATCACTTCCTGGATGTGACCGTATTCGCGCGCCAGCCGCCGCAGCTCGAAGAAGCTGTCCGCCCGCTCGGCCATGGTCTCGCCGATTCCGATCAGCACCCCGCTGGTGAAGGGGAGGCCGAGACGCCCAGCGTCCTCGATCACCCGCAGCCGCACCGCCGGATCCTTGTCCGGGCTGCCGAAGTGGGCCAGGCCAGGGGTCTCGAACAGGCGCCGGGACGACGTCTCCAGCATCATCCCGGCCGACGGCGAGACCGGCTTGATCCGGCCCAGTTCCTCCCAGCTCATCACGCCGGGATTGAAGTGCGGCAGCAGGCCGGTGGTCTCCAGCACCTGAACGGCCAGCGCACGGACGTAGCTCAGGGTGGAGTCGTAACCGGCCTCGGCCAGCCACTGTGCAGCTTCGGGCCAGCGGTCCTCGGGCCGGTCGCCCAGGGTGAACAGCACTTCCTGGCAGCCCAGCGCCGCACCCTGGCGGGCGATCCGCAGCACGTCGTCGGGACTCATGAACAGCGGCTGGGCATCCTCGCCGTACCGGCCCTTGAGCAGCTGGTGCGGCGTCTTGACGAAGGTGCAGTAGTGACAGCGATCGCGGCAGAGCCGGGTGACCGGGACGAACACCTTGCGGGAGTAAGTGACGACGCCGGGCCTCCCGGCGCTGGCCAGCCCGGCGTCCCGGACGGCGGCGGCGGCGCGCATCAGCCGGTCCAGGTCGTCGCCGCGTGCGTACAGCAGCACCTGGGCCTCGGCCGGATCGAGGGTCACACCGTCACCGGCCCGGCGCAGGGCCCGCCGCATGGCCGGCTCAGACGGCCGGACCGGCTCAGACGGCCGGGCTGGATCCGCCGGGACGGGGGACGTGCCGGAGCCGCTGGTCATCACATCAATCTCCGAAGGTCATGCACTGCCCTCGTGCACAGTCATTGAACATCGCCGCGCTGGCGTCGCTGCCATGGCGGGCGGGCCTGCTCGCAAGAGCAACCTACGTCCGCCGGTCCGGCATTCCAGCGCTGGGTCCCCCGGCCTGCCGCTGGTCAATGTCACTGGCATGCTCAGCAGCATGCAGCGTGATGCTTCCTACGACGTCGTCGTGATCGGGGCCGGCTCCGGAGGGAAGCCGCTGGCCGGTGAACTGTCCCGCGCCGGCATCTCGGTAGCACTGGTCGAGCGCGGCCTGGTTGGTGGCGAATGTCCTTATCTGGCCTGCATTCCCAGTAAGGCGATGCTGAACGAGGCCCGGCGCCATCTGGCCTCCGGCCCGCACACAGCCGAGTCCGATGCCTCCGGATTTGCCACCGCCGTGCTGCTGCGGGACAAGGACAGCCAGCATCGCGACGACAGCCACGCGGCCGGATCCCTGACCCAGGAGGGGGTGGAACTGCTCCGGGGCAATGGCGTGGTCGAGCCGGCCGCCGATGGCCACGTGGTCAGGGTGACCGCGGGCAACGGGGACGTGACCAGGCTGAGCTGGACCCGGGCCCTGGTGATCGCCAGCGGGTCGGCGGCGATCGTTCCGCCGATCGACGGGCTCCAGGACGCCGGGTACTGGACCAGCGACCTGGCCCTGAGCAGCGACGAACTGCCGAAGCGACTGCTGGTTCTGGGTGGCGGCCCGATCGGCTGCGAGCTGGCTCAGGTCTACGCCTCGTTCGGCGTGAGGGTGATGCTGGTCGAGGCCGGCCCTCAGCTGCTGCCCAGGGAATCGCCCTGGCTGGGCGAATCGATCGCCAGCGCACTCAGCCTCCTGGGGGTCGACGTGGTCACCGGAGAGGAACTCACCCGCGTGCACCGCACCGACTCCGCCATTACCGCGACCGTGGGCGACCGCGACGTCGAAGCCGACCGCCTGCTGGTGGCGATCGGAAAACGGCCGCGGACCGAGGGCTTTGGTCTTGAACTGCTGGGCATCGACACCAGCGGGCCGATCTCCATCGACGCGCGCTGCCGGATCCAGACCCGCTCTGGAGATGTGCTCGGCAACGTCTTCGCGGTGGGGGATGTGACCGGGCTGGCGCCCTACACCCACACCGCCAACTACCATGCGCGGACCGTGGCAGCCCAGCTCCAGGGACACGGTGCGGACGCCGATCACACCGGCATTCCCCGGGTGGTCTACACCGATCCGGCCGTGTTCTGCGCCGGGCTGACCGAGGATCAGGCCAGGGATGCCGGGCACCAGCCGATCGTCGCCCGGTTCGATGCCACTCAGACCGCGCGATCCTCGATCGAGCAGACAGCAGCCCGTCACCATCACGAGCTGGCGGCGCAGGCGCCCGCCGGAGTGGAGCTGGTGGCCGACGCGAATTCCGGCCTGCTGCTAGGGATTTCAGCGATCGGCCCGGAAGCTGACTCGTGGGCCGCGGAACTGGCGCTGGCGGTGCGGACCCGGACCACGGTGGGCGAGCTGGCCCAGGCCCTGCAGGCTTTCCCGTCCTGGACCGAGGCCATCCACCCACCGGCCCGTGAACTGGCCGAGAAGGTTCGCGCCGCGGGCTGAGTCTGCACACCCGGATCAGCGCAGCTGCTTGGATGTCTTGCCCAGCAGCCGCCGGGCCACGATCAGCTGCTGGATCTGCTGGGTGCCCTCGAAGATGTCCAGAATCTTGGCGTCCCGGGCCCATTTCTCCAGCAGTTCTCCCTCGCCGTAGCCGAGCGACCCGGCCAGTTCCACGCAGCGCAGGGCGATCTGGGTGGCACAGCGGCCGGCCTTGGCCTTGGCCATCGAGGCCTCCAGCGAGTTGGGTGTGCTGTTGTCGGCCAGCCAGGCCGCCCTCAGGGTGAGCAGGCGGCTGGCCTCGTAGTCGGCCTCGGCTGCGATGAAGGCCGCCGCCGACGCCTGCTGCTGCCAGGTCGGCTGGTCGTAGCCGATCGAGACACCCGATGCCGTCAGCAGCTCCCGGGTCCGTTCCAGGGCAGCCCGGGCCACTCCGCAGGCCATCGCGGCCACGATCGGGCGAGTGTTGTCGAAGGTCTGCATCACCCCGCCGAAACCGCCCTCGGCCTGGACCTCGGGATCACCGAGCAGGTTGTCCCGTGGCACCCGGACATTCACCAACGACAGGGTGGCGGTGTCGGATGCGCGGATGCCGAGCTTCTCGTCCAGCCGGACCACAGTGAAGCCGGGTGTGCCCTTCTCCACCAGGAACGACTTGATCGCGGCCCGGCCCCGGGTGCGGTCCAAAGTGGCCCACACCACCACCGCGTCCGCCCGCTGCCCGGCGGTGACATAGATCTTCTCGCCGTTCAGCACGTAGTGATCGCCGTCCCGGCGGGCGGTGGTGGTGATCGCGGCCGAGTCCGAGCCGCATCCGGGCTCCGTGATCGCCATCGCGGCCCACAGGTGCCCGAATCTGGCCAGCTGCTCGTCACTGGCGATCGCGGCGAAGGCCGAATTGCCCAGCCCCTGCCGGGGCATCGACAGCAGCAGCCCGACGTCGCCCCAGCTCAGTTCCATCACCGTCAGAGCAGTGGCCAGGTTGCTGCCGTTGCGGACCTCGGGTTCACCGGATTGAACGGAATCCGAGCTCCGCCGGACCTTGGCCGCGCCGGCCCGGGTGTCCGGACGGGCGGCCTCCATCCCCTCGATCGCCGCGGCCAGCATGTCGAGTTCCTTCGGATAGCTGTGCTCGCCCTGGTCGTAGCGCCGGGAGTTCGGCCGGAACACCTCGGCCCCGATGTGGTGGGCATAGCGGACCAGACTGGTCAGCCGGGCCGGGACCTCAAGATTGATCATCAGACCAGTAGGGCCCCCTCCATCACCGCGATGGCTCGCAGGTCGCGGTACCACCGTTCCACCGGGTGTTCCTTGACGAAGCCGTGGCCACCCAGCAGTTGCACGCCGGCACTCCCGATGATCATCCCACGCTCAGCACACAACTGCCGGGCGAGCGCCGTCTCCCGGGCGAAGTCCAGGCCGAGCTCCGCCCGGCTGGCCGCTCGGTAGCAGACCAGCCGCATGCCTTCCAGTTCGATCGCCATGTCGGCGACGGTGAAGGCCACCGCCTGGCGATGGCTGATCGGCTCACCGAAGGCCATCCGCTGGTTGACATAGGGGATCACGTGGTCGAGCACCGCCTGCCCGCAGCCCACTGCCAGGGCTGACCAGGCCAGCCGGCCCAGCCGGATGCAGCGACGGTAATCATCGGCCGGGTCCTGGGCCGCCGATCCGGCCGGATCCAGGGCCGCCGATCCGGCCAGCCGAGCGTCAGCCGGGACGGCGACATCGTCCAGCAGAAGCCTGCCCAGGCTGGCCGCCCGCAGTCCCATCGCCGGTTCGGACTCGACGCGAATCCCGGCCGTGCTGGATTCGATCACGAACAGGCCCGGCCCCTCACCATCCAGCTCGGCGGCCACCACGAACAACTCGGCCGTATGGGCCAGCGGGACCAGAGATTTCACTCCGCTGATCGTGAACCCGCCCGGCCGCCGGATCGCCCGGGTATGCAGACTGAACGGGTCGAAACCTGCTCGTGGCTCCAGGACGCACAGCGCCGCCGCTGGAGCACCGCCGCTGGCGAACGGGGTGAGATAGCGAGCCTGCTGGTCGGCGGAACCCCAGAGCGACAGCGCCGTACTGACTGCGGCAGGGGCGAGACAGGCAACCGCGATGCCCAGGTCGCCATGGGCCAGCGCCTGCGCCACCAGCACTCCGGTGACCACGTTGCGCTGCGCCCAGAGACCGCCGGCCTGCTCCGGGATACCGATCTGAGCCAGGCCGAGTTCGGTGGCGGCGGCCAGGATCTCGGCTGGAGTCTGGCATTCCCGGTCCGCCGCCGAGGCAGCCGGGCGGATCCGCTCAGCGGCAAAGGTGGTGACCACGTCCACCAGAGCTTGCTGATCATCAGTAGGATTCAGGTCGAAAACTTCTGCCGAAAGCGGGGTTTCGGGTCGGGTCGGACTGGCCGTCGCCGAGGCGGCCGACCGGGGCGGATCAGAGCTGAAGGCACGGCTGGCGGCCGCCACCGTCTGGAACCCGGACCTGGTCACGGTGAACACCGCGCGTTCGGTTCGGCGGCGCAGGCCCAGCCGATCAAGTACTGGCCACGACGCCAGCCGATTCAGGCCGGCCAGACTGGCCCGGATCGGATCGAAGCGGCTCATTCGACTCAGGTTACTAGCGGGTAGCCAATTGCGGTCACCGGGCCCTGGGCCCCAGCCCGGAAGAAGCCGGCAGCAGTTGCCCCAGTAGGCCCAATCTCAATACCTCACTCTCTGCTAATTAGGTACTACTCTGAGCAACATGGGTGCGGGCGGCCGCTCCAGGAGACCTCAGAGGTGAGACGGCGGTGGAGAGTGAGTCCGCCGCGCTCGGGCGGCACGTCAGCCGGCAGGCCGGCAGCGCTGTGTCGCTCCTGGTCTGCCGGGCCGGGGGCCGATTCATCGCCCTGCCGATCCAGGCTGTGATCGAAACCATGCGCCCCTTACCGATCGACCCGATCCCTGGCGCTCCGCAGTACGTGCTGGGGGTCAGCGTCATCCGGGGCATTCCAGTGCCGGTGCTGGACATGCCTGCGCTGGTGACCGGATCACCGACTCAGGCCGGTCGTTTCGTCACGATCCGGCCCGATCACGGTGACAGCGCACGCTCGGTCGCACTGGCCGTGGACGACGTGGCGGGCCTGCGTCAGCTGGAAACAACTGATCTGACTGCAGTTCCGGGCCTGCTGACCGAAATGGACCACGGGATCGTCTCCGCCCTGGGTCAGCTGGATGACCAGCTGCTGCTGGTGCTCAGTCACACCCGCTTGCTGCCGGAACAGGCCTGGGCCGCACTGGCCCTCGATCAGCCTGCCCCGGCCGAACTCGAGCCGCCCGCATGCGCGACCGAGCCGGAGGCGGCCCGGTGAGCGGCTCGGTGAACGACCAGCAGCTGACGCCGGGCGACCTGGACCGTTTCGCCGGCCTGGTCGAGCGGTACCTCGGCCTTCGATTCGCCTCGGCCGAATCCCCGCTGCTGCGAAAGGTTCTCGCCGACCGGATGGCGTTCACCCAGCTTGGCCCGAAGGCCTACCTCGATCATGTCACGTCAGGGCCCGGCGCCGAGAGGACCGCCTGGGCCAGTCGGCTCACCGTCGCGGAAACCTATTTCCTCCGGCACATCGAACAGTTCAATGCTCTGGTCAAAACCGTTATCCCCGAACGTCAGCGGGCCGGTGCCGACCCGGGCCGCCTGCGGCTGCTCAGCGCCGGTTGCGCCACCGGTGAAGAGGCCTACTCGCTGGCTCTGATTCTGCGTCAGCACAATCCGGCCTCCCAGCCCGCGATCATCGCTGCCGACATCAATCCCGCCGTCCTGGGACAGGCTCGTGAGGGCCGATACAGCGCCTGGTCGCTACGGGCGGTTCCGCTGCATATCCGGAGCCGATGGTTCACCAAATCGGGGAACCAGTATCTGGTGGATCCGTCCTTGCACAAACTGATCCGCTTCCTGGCGGGAAATCTCGCCGCTGACGATGCCGAAGTCTGGAGCAGCGGCCCGTACGACGTGGTCTTCTGCCGCAACCTGCTGATGTACCTGTCCCCCGAGGCGATGCAGCGGGTGGTTCTGCGCATTGCCGGCGCGCTCAAGCCCGGCGGCTTCCTGTTCCTCGGCTCGGCCGAGAACCTGCCCGGGATGTCATCCCCGTTCGACCTGCGCGAGACCGATGGCACCTTCTACTACCAACGCGGTGAGCTGCACCGGCCGGAGTCCGCCGCGCACCTGCGATTGACCGGATCCCAGCGACCGGCCGGCGACTGGAACACGGCCGGGCCGGCCGCGCCGGGCGAGGCGGTCCGGCCCGGGTCGGACGGCAACCCCGAACTCGGCCCGGTGCTGGAACTGTTCGCCCAAGAACGCTTCTCGGAAGCGCTGGCCAGCCTGGACCGCCAATTGATCGGCGCCCGGCCTGCTCTGGAAGCACTACTTCTGCGAGCGGCCCTGCTGACTCACGCCGGACGGCTGGCCGACGCCGAGCATGCTTGTCGGCAGCTGGTGAAAAGCCGCTCGGTCGCAGCCGACGCACACCTGCTGCTGGCGATCATTCGCGAGTGTGAAGGCGACAATGACGCCGCTGTCCAGCACTGCCTGGCCGCCGCCAATCGCGACCGGCAGTTCGCCCTGCCGCACATTCACCTGGGCCGGTTGATCAGCAGCACGCCGTCACCGGCCGGTGCGGACCGGCACTTCACTCTGGCCATGGACCTGTTACCCAGCGAGACCATGCGCCGGATGCTGCTTTTCGGCGGCGGCTTCGACATCGCCGCGCTGATCTCGTTCTGCCAGCTTCAGCTGGTCAACCGGCGGGACGCCGGATGAGGCCCGGCGCGATCCCACTCCCGCGGGCGGGCGGGCCCGATCTGGCCGCCGAGCTCAGATCGAAGTTCGATCAGGCCTTCTCCCAGCCCGCGCAGGAGCGCGCTACCGAACTGACCGGGGTGCTGAGGGCCCGGGTGGGTCAGACCGTCTACGCGATCCGGCTGGCCGAGATCGCCGAAGTGGTCATCCGGCCCAAGATTTCAGCGGTACCCAGCCAGGAACCGGCCTTCCTCGGGGTGGCCTCGAGCCGGGGCCGGGTGGTGGCCGTGTACGACTTGGGACTGCTGGCCGGCGACTCGAGCAGCCCGCCCCGGTGGATGCTGACCTGTTCGGACGAGCCCAACGCCGCCGTCAGCTTCGAACATCTCGAGGGGTACCGGCAGTTGTCAGCGGAGGCTATCTCCGCGACTCAGATCTGCTCGATGTCAACTCTGCTGCCACGAAACCATGCCCGGCCACCGATCGATCGCCCTGGAGAAAAGTCATGATCAGCAAGTGGACGTTCGGACGGGCCCTCGCGGCCGGTTTCGTCACCGTGATCGCGCTCAACCTGGTCGCAGGAGCGATCGCGCTGATCGGACTGCGCAACGTGGCCGGGTCGAAGGATCGCGTGATCGATCAGGACTCGCGACTCCAGCTCCTCACTCAGCAGCTGCTGACCGCCCGGGCCGAGCGAGCCGCCGCTCTGCGCGGCTATCTCATCTCCGGCCAGCAGGCATTCGCGGAGCAGGCCAAGGAGAACGACGCCTTGTTCTTCCAGATGCTGAACCAGACTCACGAAGCGGTGCACACAGCCAAGGGCACCTCCCTGCTGCAGATTGTGGTCAGCTTGTCGCAGGAATCCCGCGGCGGCCTCGATCAACTGATCACCCTCAAGCACGGCGGGGCCAGCCCAGCCGCCGTCGCCCGCGCATTCAATGCGCTGTCCCAGCCCCGAGCTTCGCTCAAGACGGCCCTGACCAACTTCTACGACTATGAAAGATCGCTGACAGCAAGTGATATTGCTCAATCAGAACAGGATGCCGAGGGTGACATTCACTTGATCGTCGGGGCACTGGCCGCCACGATCCTCTCGACCGCCCTGCTCGGCATCATCCTGACCCGCCGGCTGAGGCAGCGGATCGGCTCGGCCGTGGGACAGGTGGCCAGCTCCTCCGCGGAACTGCAGACCACGGCCAACCAGCAAGCGGTGGGGGCGATGGAACAGGCCACCGCAATGAGCGAGATCTCGACCACGATCACCCAATTGCTGGCGTCGTCCCAGCAGATCGCCGAAAGTGCCCAGCGGGTAGCCGATGTCGCGGATCAGACCGCGACCGCAGGTCGTTCAGGCCAGAACACGGTCACCTCGGCTCAGGCCTCGATGGCGGAGATCCGCAATCAGGTCGATGTCATCGTCGATCACATCGTTGAGCTCGGCGACAAGTCCCAGCGCATCGGCGCCGTCCTCGACATCGTGTCTGAACTGTCCGAGCAGACGAACATTCTCGCCATCAACTCCACCATCGAGGCTGCCGGGGCGGGAGAGTCGGGCCGGCGATTCACCGTGGTTGCCGATGAGATCCGCAAGCTGGCCGATCGGGTGGCCGAATCGACCAAGGAGATTCGCTCACTGATCGATCTGGTTCGCGAGGCGGTGCACACCACGGTGATGGCAACCGAGATCGGTTCCAAGGCAGTGGATGCGGGTACCGCCCAGTTCACCGGGGTGGCTGACTCCTTCGAGCAGATTGTGTCGCTGGTGACGACCACCACCGAGGCCGCCCGGGAGATTGAGTTGTCCACCAGGCAGCAGACCACCGCGGTCGAGCAGGTGAACTTCGCGGTGGCCAATGTCACCGAGACCACCAAGGAGAACGAGAGCGGAACCTCGCAGACCCTGCAGACAGCCTCCCAGCTGGCTGAACTGTCGACCCGGCTCCGCCAGTTGGTCGACGCCACCTCGGCCGGTTAGGGCGGCGAACCCGATGGCCGACCCCTACCGGTACTTCCGGATCGAGGCACGCGAACTGACCGAGACTCTTTCGCTCGCCCTGGCTCAGCTGGCCCAGGATGCGTCCCCCGCCGGTCAGGCCGGTCTGCTGCTCCGGCACGCACACACCCTGAAGGGTGCGGCCAGAGTGGTGTCATTACCTCGCATCGCTGAGCTGGCCCACCAACTGGAGGAGCTGGCCGAGCCTTACCGGCGCACGAGCAACCAGGTGCCTCCTGCTGTGCTGGATCAGCTCCAGGCCACAGTGGGCAGTATCACCAGCGAGCTGGATACCCTTCCCCACTCTGTCCCGGCCGCTGAAACGCTCGCCAGTGCAGACACACTCGGCGATGGAAGCACCTTCACCGCTGAGAGAACCGTCACCGCCGAGTCGCAGCTGGGTGCCGGCGCGACCGGTTCGGGCGAGCCACTGCACCAGACTGCCCGGGTCTGGCTGAGTGAGATCGACGAGGTCATCAGCGGGGTCGCGGAGGCGATGACCCAAGTTCGGGGCCTACTGGACTGCTCGGCCGAACTCGCCCGGCTGAAGTCCGCGCTGGCCGAACGAGCGGGGCTGGGACGCCAGGCCGTGGTACTCAAGGTCGCCCGGTTGCAGCGAGCGGCCGACGACCTGCAGCGCTCGCTGAGCGGCTGCGCGGATCGGATCGATCGCGAGCTGCGCGAGGTTCACCACGTAGCTGAACAGCTGCGGCTGGTCCCGGTCGAATCCATCTTCCACGACCTCGAGCTGGCGGCCCGGGACGTGGCCAGGGAACAGGGCAAGTCGGTGCGCATCGATCTGGCCGGAGGTCAGGTCCGGCTGGACGCGCCCGTGCTGTCGGCGGCTCAGGTGGCGCTGCGGCAGATCGTCCGCAACGCGGTGGCCCACGGGATCGAGACTCCGTCCGACCGGGTCGCCGCCGGGAAGAGTGCTGAAGGTACGGTGGCCATCCAGGTGTCGCAGACCGGCGCGCAGCTGACCTTCCGCTGCACTGACGACGGCCGTGGGATCGATCTCGATTCGGTCCGCGAACAGCTGCACCGGGCTGGGCATGCGGCCGGTGCCGGCCCCCCGGAACGAGTGCTGGAATCGCTGATGCACGGCGGATTCAGTACCGCCGCGAGCCTGAGCCAGCTGGCCGGGCGAGGTATCGGGCTGGATGTGGTCCGGGACGCCGCTGAACGGCTCGGCGGCCGGTTGCGGATCACCACCAGCCGGGGCAGCGGAACCACGATCGAGCTCTCCGCCCTCGGTTCGCTGATCGCCCGTCAGGTACTGCTGGCTGAAGCCGGAAGCCCGGCCCGCACGGTGGCGATCCCGCTGTCGGCGGTGCGAACGACGCTTCGGATCCGGGCCGGCCAGATCAGCCGGGGTCCCAGCGGAGAATCCCTGGCTCATCAGGGAGAGGCCTTGGCCTTCCGGCCGCTGGCCGAGGTACTGGACGCCGCTAGCACCGGCCCCGGCGGGCAGCCCGGGAACGAGACGGGGATCAACGCCATGGCTGACCGGGCCGGCGGGCCTGCCCGCGCGCGTACCGGCGCAGCCGCAGGCAGCCGGAGCGAGCCGGCCTGGACCGTGCTGATCCTGGACGACTCCTCCGGCCAGGCTGCTCTGGGAGTCAACCGGTTGCTGGCCACGGCCGACGTCGCCATCCATCCGGTACCCGAGATCGCTCCCGCCACACCGGTGGTCTCCGGAGTGTGGCTGGACTCGGACGGTCAGCCCCGGCTGGTTCTGGACCCGGCTGCCCTGATTGCCGCAGCCAGGGCCGATCGGCCCATGAACCAGCCCGGGACCGCCGCTGTGGCCCCGATCCTGGTGGTGGACGATTCGCTCACCACCAGGATGCTGGAGCAGAGCATTCTGCGAGCGGCCGGATACCAGGTGGAGCTGGCGGTCAGTGCCGAAGAAGGCCTGATGCTGGCGGCCAGCCGGCCTTACTCCCTGGCGCTGGTCGACGTCGAAATGCCAGGCATGGACGGCTTCGGCTTCGTCGAACAGGCCAGGATCCGTCCGCAACTGCGTGGCCTGCCGTGTGTCCTGGTCACCACCCGAGCCTCCGAGGACGACCGGCGGCGCGGCGAGCAGGTGGGGGCTCGCGGGCTCATCAACAAGGGTGAGTTCGACCAGGACCAGTTGCTGGCTCTGATCGCGAAGCTGACCAGCCAGGCTGAATCGTGACCAGGGGCTGAGGCCGGACATGAGGGGATCTGCGGACATCACCGTCGTGGTGGCAACACCATCGGCGCGGCTCAGGGCTCGAATCCGTGCGGCGCTGAACGGTTCACCCCACATCACGGTGGTGGCCGAGACCGCGGACGGCCACCGGCTGGCCGATACTTGCGCCCGCTGGAGACCCAGCGTCCTGCTGATTGATCCGGCCCTGTCGCCGGTGACCGGGCCGCACCTGATTCACCAGGTGATGAAGCGCTGCCCGACCCCAATCCTGGTGATCTCAACCGGCGGGACGGCGCCGGACGCCGTGGCGGCCTGCTTGAACGCGGGCGCGGTCGACGTCTGCCACGTGCCTGACAGCGGCTGGGAACAGGACATCCGGCGACGTCATCGCGAACTGGTCGCGGCCGTCACCGTGGTGTCCAGAATCCGCGTCGTCACTCAGCATTCGCCCCGGCCGCTGATCGTGGTCGACGAAGCGGCGACGGTATCGGATTGGAATCAGCCGGAGTCATCCCGGCCCGGCCAGTGCGAACTGATCGCGATCGGCGCTTCGACCGGCGGGCCGGCCGCCATCACCGCCGTGCTGTCCGCTCTTCCGCGCCCTCCTGCGGTCCCGATCCTGTTGGTGCTGCACGTGAGTCAATCGTTCCATCCCGGTCTGACCCGCTGGCTGCAAGATGCCACCGGGCAGCGGGTGCGCGTCGCCGAAGCCGGTGCGGCCCTGTCCTCGATGGCCGGCTGGGTGATCGCGGCTCCGCCGGGACGGCATCTACAGGTGCGTTCCGGGCGGCTGCTGCTGAGCACCTCCCCGCCCCGGCATTCATGCCGTCCCTCGGTCGACGTGCTGTTCGATTCGATCGCCGCCGAGGTCGGGGGGGCTGCGTCCGCCTGCTTGCTGACCGGGATGGGGCGGGACGGAGCGGCCGGGCTGCTGGCGATTCGCCGGGCCGGGGGGATGACCATCGCTCAAGACCAGGCCACCAGCGTGGTCTACGGAATGCCAGCCGAGGCAGTCAGATTGGGTGCCGCCCAGTTCGTTCTGCCGCTGGAGCAGATCGGATCAGCGCTCAGCGGTGCGCTGGCCGGGCGAATGACCGTACCCGGACAGAGATGAAGAGAAGGTGGCGACATTGACCGGAACCGTACTGATCCTCGACGACAGCCTTACCGTACGAATGGATCTGGTCGAAGCGTTCACCCGGGCTGGATGGCGCACCGCCCCCTGCGCCACGGCGGCGCAGGCCTGGGAGGTGCTAGCCGCCGAACCGGTCGACGCAATCGTGCTGGACGTGCTCCTGCCGGATGCAGACGGGGTCGATGTGCTGCACGCCCTGCGGAATCGGCCCAGCACCGCGTCGGTCCCTGTGTTGATGTTGTCGACTGAGGCGCAAGTGCAAGATCGGCTCCGTGGTTTACGGACCGGTGCGGATGAATACGTTGGAAAGCCTTACGACTCAGTCTATCTGGTGGCCAAGGCGGAACAGCTGGTCCGCCGGCCGGCTGGTCCAGATCCAGGAGCGGACAGCAGTACCGTGCTGGTAATCGCCAGCCCGCAAGCGGTTCGTGAGGCCCTCGGTTCGGCTCTGGACGACGGCTCGGGCCACAGCGTCGCGCTGACCAGCACCGGAATGGACGGCCTGCGAGTGGCCGCGGCTCGCCGGGCCGATGCGGTGGTGGTGCACAACGACCTGCCGGATATGGACGGCACCACCGTGATTCGCCGGTTGCGTCTGGACGCTGCCCTGCGGGGCACTTTCTGCTTGCTGGTGACCCGGACCGACGACGTCAGCGCACAACTGCAGGCCCTGGAAGCTGGAGCCGACGCATTCGCGCACGAGGGCGAACCGGTCGAGGTGATCGCGGCGAAGGTGTCGGCGGCGCTGCGGCAGACACCACAGAGCAGTCCCATCCCGACCGCCAGTCTGCTGGCTCCGAAGAAGATCCTGGCGATCGGCGGCGGCCGCTCGCTGCCCGCCCTACTGACCGATCGGGTCCGCGGAGAGGGGTACGACGTCGTGCCGGCCGGTTCCGGGGCGGACGCCCTGGAACTGCTGGCCGTCCAAGCCGTGGACTGCATCCTGCTCCAGGCCGACGTGGGTGACGACGACGGCCTTCAGTTGTGCCGCCGGATCAAGGCGGTGCCCGAACTGCGCGACATCCCGCTCCTCCTGCTCAGCGCTGACGATGATCAGCAACTGATGGTGGACGCGCTGGCCGTGGGTGCGGACGAATATGTTCCTGCGGGTGGCGATTTCGAGGTACTGGCCGCCCGGATCCGGGCCCAGTTGCGCCGCAAGCAATTATACGATGAGCACCGGCGGATCCGGGAAGCGTTGCTGCGCAAAGAGATCGAGGCGACCCAAGCCCGAGCCGAGGCACAGATCGCGCAGACCCGGGCTGTCCTGGTGGAAGAACTGGAACGGAAGAATCAAGAGCTGGAGACCTTCAGCTATTCGGTCTCACACGATCTGCGGGCGCCGTTGCGCACGGTCGGCGGGTTCACCTCCATGCTGGTCGAGTTGCTCGGTGATCAGCTGGATCAGACCGGCCAGCACTACGTCGATCGGATCAACAGCGGCCTGCAGCGAATGACCGAGATGATCGAGGACCTGCTCGAGCTCTCGCGGGTTGGCCGGGCTCCGGTGCAACGCGACCAGGTCGACCTGGCGGACATCGCCTCATCCGTGCTCGGCGATCTGGCCGCGGCCGACCCGGGTCGCAAGGTGATCACCAACGTGCACGGCCCGCTGCCCGGTTTCGCCGATCGCCGGCTGATCCGGAACGTATTCGAGAATCTGCTCGGCAACGCCTGGAAGTTCACCGCCCGGACCGGTTACGCCTCCATTGAGGTCGGATCCGAGATCGAGACCCAGGTGAGCAGTGAGGCCCCCGATCAGGAAGTGACGGTCTACTACATCCGGGACAACGGCGAAGGATTCGACGTGGCCCGGGCTCAGAAACTGTTCAGTCCTTTCCAGCGTTTCCATCATCAATCAGACTTTCCCGGTACCGGCATCGGCCTTGCTACCGTGCACCGGATCATCAATCGTCATGGTGGCCGGATCTGGGCCGATGCGGAACCTGGTCTGGGCGCCACTTTTCGATTCACGCTGGCTCCGCGGCCGCCGCTTTAGCCGATCCGGAGCACTGCGAACGGACTACTGTGCCGATCTGACTCCAGCTCTAGAATGGTCTGATATGAGCGAAACCGGCCGACCCGCCTCGGTACTCGTGGTCATTCCCTGCCTGAATGAAGCTGCTCATATTGAGCGGGTGATCCGGCAGGTGCTCGATCCGGCGCTCGATCTGCACCTGGTCGTGGTGGACGGCGGAAGCACCGACGGCACTCAGGAGATCGTGAAAGAGTTAGCGGCCGACGAGCGGATCAGCCTGCTCTCCAACCCGCACCGGATCCAGAGCAGTGCAGTGAACCTGGCCGTCGCCACCTTCGGTGCCCAGGCGCGGTATCTGGTCCGGATCGATGCTCACTCCCAATACCCGAGTGGGTTCGTGGCCGCACTGCTGGGCGAGGCAGACGATACCGGCGCCGATTCGATCGTGATCGCCATGCATACCGCGGGCCACAGTGCTTTTCAGCAAGGCGTGGCTGCCGCTCAGAACTCGGCCCTGGGAAACGGCGGTTCGTCCCACCGGAACGCGGGTGAGCGCCGCTCCGGCAAATGGGTCGATCACGGCCACCATGCTCTTATCCGGGTCGCAGCGTTCCAGGCGATCGGTGGATACGACGAGACCTTCACCCATAACGAGGACGCCGAACTCGATATCCGGCTTCGCAGCGCCGGTTTTACCATCTGGCTGACCCAGCGAACCTGGAGCACCTACTTCCCCCGGAGTAGTCCACAGGCACTCCTGACCCAGTACGTCAACTACGGTCGTGGCCGGGCCAGGACCACCCTCAAGCATCGCGCGGTTCCCAAGCTGCGCCAGTTGCTGCCGCTGATGGTGGCCCCCGCGATCACCGCTGGGGTGGTTCTCCGGGTCGCCCGTACGCCCGGGCTGAGCAGGCTGGCACTGATTCCACCGCTGGGCTGGGCGCTGGGATGTCTGGGTTACGGCAGCGTGCTCGCCGTGCGGGAGAAGCAGCCTGCGGCCGCACTTTCCGGACCGGCCGCGATGATCATGCATCTGGGCTGGTCGATCGGCTACTGGCGGGAGCTGATTGACCGGCGCCAGCAATAGAATCAGGTCCAATAGGTCCGGACAGCCGGATACTGGGCCAGCAACCGGCTGACCGTCTGCGACCGGTAGCCCTTTTCGTTCATCCGCTCCATCAGCAACTGGGTGGCCTGTCCCCGGTCGAACTGCCCGCCAGCTCCGACACCGTCTCCAGCGGCATCGTGGAGCAGCACGAATCCGCCCTGATGCAACGAAGCCGCCGCGCGATCGGCGACCACGTCGGCGGGCTCGTTCTCCCAGTCCCGGGCCCAGGCCGACCAGACGATCACCTCCATTCCCAGCGCTCGGGTGGCCAGCAGCTGGGCCAAGGTCTGGGCGCCGTAGGCCGGCCGGAACAGTGACGGAACCTGGCCGGTGAGGTCGGCCAGCCGATCTCTGGCTTCACGGATCAGCCCCACCGCACGTCGAGCCGGCAGCTCGGTCAGACGGGTGTGATCGATGCCGTGCAAGGCCAGCTCATGCCCTTCCGCGGTGATTCGCCGCACCAGTTCGGGCTGGGATTCCGCCGCGCCGACCATGACGAAAAACGTTGCTTTCTGGTCGTACCGGGCCAGCGAATCCAGCACCGGAGCGGTGAACTGCGGATCAGGACCGTCGTCGTAAGTCAGGCTCACCACTGGTTCGCTGGTAGCAACGCAGGCGATGGTGCTGACCGGGAGCAGGCCCGGGCGGGCGTAGCGCAGCACCCGATCATCCGCGGGCAATGGCCGTTCGCCGGCCTCGTAGTCGCAGACGTAACCCCGGCGGACCAGCAACGGCGCCCGTCCGGCGATGGCCGGGCTGATCGAACCGGTGAGCAGTCCAGTGATCCGGCGCTGGGCTGAGATCCGGCGACGGCTGAAGCCCGGCTGGGGTTCGGTGGTGGTCTGCCCGGGGCGGGGAACGGAGGCGGTCATAACGCCCGACGCTATCCCGGGCGGCCACTCTCTGCCCACGAGTGTGGCCCTCACGACTTCAGTTTCGGCCACATGAGCCACTCGGGCCGCACTGGTGAAGAGATGGGGCGACGGGCCCGTCCTCGTGGTTAGGCTCGATCCAGGACAAGCGGATGGACGAGGGAGAGCGGGCGGATGGCCGTGCAGCAGGTGGGCGTGATCGGCGCCGGAATTCTTGGTCTGGCCGTCGCCCGCCGGATCACCGAGCTGAATCCCGGCGCCGTTGTGACGGTGCTGGAGAAGGAGTCCCGGGTCGCCGTGCACCAGACCGGGCACAACAGTGGCGTTGTGCACGCCGGTCTCTACTACACCCCCGGCTCCCTCAAGGCCACGCTCTGCCGCCGGGGAATGGGCCTGCTGCGTGAGTACACCCAGGAGAAGGCCCTCCCGTACCAGGAGTGCGGCAAGCTCGTGGTGGCGATCAATCCGGGCGAGATTCCGGCCCTGCGCAACATCCAGGAACGGGCAGCGGCCAACGGCGTTCCCGGCGTCCGCTGGCTCGACGGGGCCGGAATCCGTGAGATAGAGCCACACGCGGCGGGCGTCGCCGCCCTGCACTCCCCGCACACCGCAATCACTGATTACGTCGCCGTGGCACAAGCTTTCGCCGACGACGTGGTCAAAGCGGGCGGAAGCATCGAATTCGGTTTCGAGGTCAGCTCGATCACCCAGCGGAACGGCCGGGTCGAGATCCGCGGCAGTGAGCGCGCTATCACGGTGGACCAGTTGATCATCTGTGCCGGCCTGCAGTCGGATCGGGTCGCCGGCTGGGCCGGTGATGACGCCGGGCCCGCGATCGTGCCCTTCCGGGGCGAGTACTTCCGGCTCAAGCCGGAACGGTTGAATCTGGTCAACGGCCTGATCTACCCCGTACCCAACCCTGACTATCCCTTTCTGGGAGTGCATTTCACCAAGCGGGTACACGGCGGCGTGGACCTGGGACCGAACGCCGTCCTCGCCTTCGCCCGGGAGGGCTATACCCGCAGCCGGATCAATCCGGCTGATTTGCGAGAGACTCTGATGTGGCCCGGTTTCCGTGAACTGGCGCGCAAGCACTGGAAAATGGGCGTGCAGGAAATGGCCGGGTCACTGAGCAGGGCACTGTATCTGCGGTTCGCCCGGCAGTATGTGCCCGAGGTCCGGTCCAGCGACCTGGAGCGGGCTCAGTCCGGCGTCCGGGCTCAAGCGGTGGATCGAGATGGCGGGCTGGTGGACGACTTCCGGATCTCGGTTCTGGGCAATGTGCTGGCGGTCCGCAACGCCCCCTCGCCGGCGGCAACATCGTCCATGGCCATCGCCGAGCACATCACCGGACAACTGGCCACATTCACCGATCGCTGATCCCTCAGCGCTTCCCATTCCGGGGCATCCCGTCCGGCCCATCCGGCAGCCAGCTGAGCAGATCCCGCGATCGGTTGACGCCGCCAGCACGGCCGCCGGAAAGGCACCTTCCCGCTCAAGACTTGCTGGCCTGCCCGGGGCGGCCACCGCTTGACAGGGGCCGGCCGACGGGCCAGCGAGGGCTCATCCGAACGGTCAAAATTGGGCTGCACCGGCCTTCGTGGCATTAGCCGGTTTTGGTGAGATAACCCCATTTGCGTGCCCTGAATTGCGGCATTGCCGATGCTGCTGTGAATACTGAGAGTCACGTTCAATTCGAGGCCTGTTACTGAACAGAGGCGTCCCGGTAGTCAGTTGCCCGTTCTTCAGCACTGGTCAGAGCCAGAACATACGGTTGGAAGCGATCGTTTCGATGGACTCCAAGCCGGAGGCGTCCATGGCGAGAGAAGGAGAACGCGGTGACACTGCGTGAACAGATGAGCAGGGCGGGACGGCGCGGCCAAGGATCCGCAGTTCGGGAGGATTCCTCCAGTACCTCGCGTCTGCTCGTCGACATCCGCGACACCCCGGCCAGCCAGTTGCAGATGCTCTCCGCCCCCGCTCCGGCGTATCCACAACACCTGATCGACACCAAGCCGATCGACCTGCACCGAAGCGCGATGACCGACGACGACCCTCCGGCCGGTACCTGGCAGGGCTGGCCTTTCCGGGCCGGCATCATGCCTCTGCTGATCGGACTGGACCTCGTGGCCTGCGCAGCGGGGATGTTCGCCAGTGGTGGCATCCGGCCGGTGATGAGCCTGTTCACCTTGCTCCTGCTGACGATGAACGGATCGGCCGGGCTGTATCGCTCCCGGCTGTCCCCTTCGATCCTGGATGACCTGCCCAAGCTCACCGGCCGGCTACTGGTGGTGCTGGCCCTGACCATGACCGGCCAACTGGTACTCAATCAGCTGCGCTGGGACAGCAATCTGCTGGACTGGAAGCTGCTGATAGCGGCCGCGGTCACCGGCGTGACCGGCGTCATGCTCCGGGCCGGCGCCTACAACCTGGTCCGATATGCGCGCCGAACTGGCCGGGTCTCCCACCGCACACTGATTCTCGGTGCCGGGCGAGTTGGTACCTACATGGCTGAGTCGCTCTCCCAGCATCCCGAGTACGGGCTCCAGCCGATCGGCTTTCTGGACCTCGATGCGCCGCGGGCCGGTAGCACCGCCTCGCACCGCATGCTTGGCCGGCCCGATCAGCTGGTCGAGGTCCTGCTCGATCACCGGGTTCGCAACGTGGTGGTCGCCTTCGGCACCATGCGAGAGGCCGAGATGGTCGACATCATCCGGACCTGCGACCGCCTGCACTGTGAAATTTTCGTGGTGCCAAGGCTTTTTGAGTTGCATCACGTCACCGACGATATGGACACCGCCTGGGGTATGCCGCTGATCCGGCTGCGCCGGGCGGCCTGGCGCAGCCGGGCCTGGCAGGTGAAGCGAACCACTGACGTACTGCTCTCCGGTCTCGCCCTGATCGCCCTGTCTCCGCTGATGCTGCTAGTCGCGCTGGCGGTCCGGCTGGAGGGCGGTCCCGGCGTCCTGTTCCGGCAGGAGCGGGTCGGCGTCGACGGGCAGCACTTCGAGCTGCTCAAGTTCCGTTCACTCAAGCCGGTGGACGAGAGCGAATCAGCTACCAACTGGAACATCGCCCATGACGACCGTCTCGGACCGGTCGGAAGGATTCTCCGGCGCACGTCGATCGACGAGCTGCCTCAGCTGCTCAACATCGTCCGGGGCGACATGAGCCTGGTCGGGCCCCGGCCGGAGCGGCCCCATTTCGTCGCCGCCTTCCGCTCCGAGCACCCGCACTATGTGGCCCGGCACCGGGTGCCCTGCGGGCTCACCGGCCTGGCTCAGGTGAACGGGCTGCGGGGGGATACCTCGATCGCCGAGCGAGCCCGGTTCGACAACTACTACATCGAGAACTGGTCGCTGTGGCTGGACATCAAGATCTTGCTACGCACGGCCATGTCGGTAGTCCGGGCCGAAGGGGCCTGAGCAGCCACGCTTCTCGTCCCGGGTGACCGGGCGCATCCGCAGCATGCAGACACAGGGATCGTGTCGAAGCAGGCCCACGGAGGGGCCGATCCACTGAATACGCCTGCGAACAATCGGTTGTGAGGAATTCCCTGTGAGTGCTCAGCCATCTCCCTCCGACATCCCGGTCGCTATCCTCTGTGGCGGGATGGGCACCCGCCTGCGCGAGGCCAGCGGAGACAAGGTTCCCAAGCCGCTGGTCGACATCGGCGGCCGGCCCATTCTCTGGCACATCATGAAGGTGTACCGGGCCCATGGTTTCCGGAAGTTCGTGCTGTGCCTGGGGTACCGCGGTGACCAGATCAAGCGGTACTTCCTGGACTACCGGGAGAGCCTTTCCGACTTCACCCTCAAGCACGACGGAAACGAGCCGACGTATCACACCTCGGCCGAACTCGAGGACTGGGAGATCACCTTTGTGGAGACCGGCCTTGAGACCGGCACGGTCGGACGGATAAAACGGATCGCCCAGCATCTGACCGGCGAACAGTTCATGCTCACCTACGGGGACGGTATCGGCGACGTCGACCTCACCGCCCTGATGGCCAGCCATCAGGCGATGGGCCGGATGGCCACGGTCACCGCCGTTCACCCGGCCAGCCGATATGGCGAGATGCATGTCGATGGCGACCAGGTGACCGAGTTCAACGAGAAGCCGACGCTGGCCACCGGCTGGGTGAACGGCGGATTCTTCATGTTCGAGCGTGATTTCATCGACAAGTACCTCAGTGACGTCGATGACTCCACCATGCTGGAGCAAACTCCTTTGCAGCAGATCGCCCGGGACGGGCAGTTGTCCTTGAATGGGCATGAGGGATTCTGGATGGGAATGGACACATACCGCGACTGGACAGAGCTGAACAAGCTCTGGGACCGCGGCCTCGCGAGCTGGAAGATGTGGGACGACTGATGAAGATTCTGGTTACCGGAACCGAGGGCTATCTGGGCTGCCTGGTCGCGCCGGAGCTGATCCGGCGCGGACATGAGGTGCTCGGTGCCGACACCGGCTACTACCGGCAGGGCTGGCTGTACAACAGCGCCGGAATCACGGCCAAGACCTTGAACAAAGACATCCGCCACATCACCCGGGACGACCTGGAGGGTATGGACGCGGTCGTGCACATGGCCGAGCTGTCGAATGACCCGCTGGGCGAGCTACTGGCCGACGTCACTTACACGGTGAACCACCGGGGCTCGGTCCGGCTGGCCGAACTGGCGGTCCAGGCCGGAGTCGAGCGCTTCATCTACATGTCGTCCTGCAGCGTGTACGGGGTGGCGCAGGGCGTGGTCGACGAGACCAGTCCGGTCAATCCGCAGACCGCCTACGCGGATTGCAAGACCTTGGTGGAGCGGGATCTGGGGGCGATGGCCAGCGATACGTTCTCGCCGGTGTTCATGCGCAACGCCACCGCGTTCGGTGCTTCCCCCCGGCAACGGTTCGACATCGTGCTGAACAACCTGGCCGGCCTGGCCTGGACCACCAAGAAGATAGCCATGAGCAGTGACGGGACGCCGTGGCGGCCCCTGGTGCATGCCCTCGACATCACCAAGTCGATCTACTGTGCTCTTGAAGCGCCCCGGGAGGCCATCCACAACCAGACCTTCAATGTGGGCAGCAACGAGCAGAACTACCAGGTTCGCCAGATCGCGGAAACAGTGGGAGCTGAGTTCCCGGGCTGTGAAGTGACTTTCGGAGCGGCGGGGGAGGACAACCGTTCCTACCGGGTCAATTTCGACAAGATCAGTTCTGAGTTGCCCGGATTTTCCTGTGACTGGGACGCCACTGCGGGAGCTCACCAGCTACACCAGGTGTTCTCCGCCATCGGCATGGACGCCGAGACCTTCACCGGTCGTCAGCACATCCGGCTCAAGCAGCTGGAACATCTGATCGCGACCAAGCAGCTGGACGCTGACCTGTTCTGGACCACCGATGAGGTAGCCAATTAAATGATCATTACTGGTACGCACATCGCCGGCGTTGTCATCGTCGAGCTCGAGCGGCGTGAGGACGACCGCGGATTCTTCGCCCGCAGCTTCGACCGGGCCGAATTCGAAGCGGCCGGGCTGAATCCCGCCGTTGAGCAGTGCAATCTGTCCTTCAACCACCGGGCGGGCACCCTGCGCGGAATGCACTATCAGCTCGACTGGGCGCCGGAGGTCAAGCTGGTCCGCTGCACCCGCGGCGCAATCGTCGACCAGATTGTGGACATGCGCCCGGACTCGGCCACCTACCTGCAGCACGTGTCGGTCGAACTGACCGACTCCAACCGCAAGGCGCTGTACGTCCCGGCGATGTTCGCCCATGGATACCAGACTTTGGTCGACGACACCGAGGTGACCTATCAGGTGACTGGGGCTTATACCCCGGCGGCCGAGCGGGGTCAGCGGTTCGACGACCCCGCTCTGGATCTCTCCTGGCCGCTGCCGGTTTCGGTGATCAGCGGCAAGGACGCGAATTGGGCGTTGCTGGAGGGTGTAACCGCATGATCATCGTCGATACTGCTCTGGCCCGGCGCCAGGCCGAGGGCAAGCCCATCCGGGTCGGCCTGGCCGGGGCCGGTTTCATGGGCCGTGGTTTGGTCAATCAGGTGGTGAACTCGGTTCCAGGAATGGAGCTTTCAGCTATCTGTAACCGGACCCAGGCCCATGCCGAGCGCGCCTACACCGAAGCCGGAACCCTCGAGTGGGAGGTGGTCGAAGACGCGCAGGGCCTGGACAAGGCCGTACAGCGCGGCGTCCCGGCGATCACCTCGAACTTCCGGGCGTTGTGCGAATCCGAGAGCATCGACGCCATCGTCGAGGCCACCGGTCACGTCGAGTACGGCGCGCACGTGGTTACCGCGGCCATTGAGGGCGGAAAGCACGTCGTGCTGCTCAACGCCGAGTTGGACGGCACAGTGGGCTCAGTGCTGAAAGCGAAGGCTGATGCGGCTGGTGTCGTCCTGACCGGGTGCGACGGCGACCAGCCCGGTGTGCAGGGCAATCTGGTCCGGTTCGTGCGCAGCATCGGATTGACCCCACTGGTCTGCGGAAACATCAAGGGTCTGCAGGATGAATATCGGACCCCAGCAACGCAGAAGGCTTTTGCCGAGAAGTGGGGGCAGGACCCGTACATGGTGACGTCGTTCGCCGACGGCACCAAGGTCTCCTTCGAGCAGGCGATCGTGGCCAACGCGACCGGCATGACGGTGGAGCGCCGGGGCATGCGCGGCGCCGATCACGCCGGGCACGTGGATGAGCTCACCGCCGCCTACGACATCGATGATCTGCGAGCCGCCGGCGGTTACGTGGACTACGTGGTCGGATCCAAGCCGGGCCCTGGCGTCTTCGTACTGGCCGCCCATGACGACCCGAAACAGCGGCACTATCTGAACCTGTACAAGCTCGGCAATGGGCCGCTGTACAGCTTTTATACCCCGTATCACCTGTGCCATTTCGAGGTTCCGCTGACCGTGGCCCGGGCCGTACTCTTCGGTGATGCCGCCCTGCAGCCGCTGGCCGGTCCCACGGTCGAGGTGGTCGCGGTGGCCAAGCAAGACCTGGTCACAGGCCAGATCCTCGATGGCCTAGGCGGTTTCGACAGCTACGGGGTGGCCGAGCGGGCAGACCAGAGCGCCGAACAGGACCTGCTACCGATGGGGGTGGCCGAGGGCTGCACGCTGCTGCGCGACGTCCCCAAGGATGCGTTGCTGACCTACGCTGATGTGATGCTGCCGGAGGGCCGACTGGTGGACCAGCTCCGGGCCGAGCAGCGAGCCCTGTTCCCAGCCTGAGGCGTCTCCCGTCCCCGTCTCTTCTCGCTCATGCTCCCTGGAACCACCGTCTCCGGCCTCGCAGGCATCCGTACGCGGTGGTTTCGACGAGCATGAGCGGAAGGACGACGGCTAGCCGAAGTACTTCCGGAACGCTTTCCCGGCGTTCGGCATCGTCGTCATCAGCCGGTGCGCGCCGTCACCGCTGTCGGTCTCGAAGTAGGCCTGATAGGCAACGTTGTTGGCCGGATCGGCGATGAACCGGTACATCTGCTCAACGAAATACGGATCGTCCCCGCCGCCGTGGTGGTCAGTGCGCTGCCAGACCCCCCACTCCGGCAGTGACATCGGCTTCTTCCTGGCCTGAGCGAACTGGGCCCAGAATCCAAGGCCGTGCTGCCCGTCATACAGCTGGTCCCACACGGTCTGCTGACGGACCAACCGGCAAGCGGCGTCGCAGCCGGCCGGGTAGGGGTAGGTCTGCGGTGCCCAGGAGACGTCATAGACGTCCACTCCGACATAGTCCACGTAGGCGCTGCCGGGGTAGTAGGCAGTCGCGTCGAAGGCGGTGTCGCCCACATTCGGATTCCAGTCAAACTGAAAGTGCTGTCCTGGAATAGATCTCATCGCAGTGACCACATGCCGCCAGTAGGCGACGAAGTCGGCCGGCTTGTTGGTGGACCATCTGGACGACTCCAGATTGAACTCCCACCCCAGCCGGATGATCGCATCACCCTGCCGGGCTCTGACCAGGTTCCGGGCCAGAGTACGGAAGTACGAGTCGTATGCACCCCCGGCACCACGAGCAACGGTGTAGCTCCCGCTGCTGGGCAGCAGACCGGTCGAATAAACCATCCGCTGGCTGGAACCCGACCACTGTCTGATCATGTAAGCCGGGTTGGCGATATCGTTCCAGGTGTCGCGCGTGGAGAAGTCGACCGCATAGTCCACGTCACGGCCCAGCCACGATTCGAAACCGGCGATCCGCTGGCGAGATGTGCCTCGATAGACCCCAAGCTTGACCCGCTTCGCCCAGGCAGGACTGACCGGGGACGCGGAAGTGACCGGCTGGATCACCGGCGGCGCCGGTGGCCGCACACTCGGCGTCGGCTGGGCCAAGGGCGACGTGGTCAGCCGGGCCGGTACGGCCGGATCACTCCGGCTGGGAATCCAGTGGGCGGCACCGATCCAGACGCTGACCAGGATCAGCACCATGGCCGCCGCGATCGCCAAGAGGGCGAATCGGTGCGGCGCGGGGTTTCTGGCCGAGATCGGATCAGACGGCCAGGAAACCTCGGGCCGGACAGCAGCGGTCTGCGCGTTGCCGCGGGGCCGGACCGGGGTCTTGGCCCGCCGGGCAGCGGGTGCCGCATCGGTGCCGCCGGAGGACCGGGCTGCGGACCGGGGCGGCAAGAGATGGAGGACACCAGCTGGATCCGCTGACTGCGCCGGCGGACCATCCGGCGCCCGGCGCAGAGCCTCCCGATCCCGGCGCAGAGTCTCCCGATCCCGGCGCAGGGGCGGTGAGACGGGCGTATCCGTCGATGAGTTGCCGCGGTCTGGATCCGGGAGGTGCGAGGCGGGAGGCGCAGCCGCGAGCTCCGCCTCACTGGTTCCGGGCGGTGCAGCCTGCAGAAGCGCTTCGATCCGAGCCAGATTGGCCCAGGGGTCGCTCGCTGGGCCCGAATCCGGCCTGATCCGGCGTCGCTCGGTCATGGCTGGGCACCCGCGAACCCATGGCCGGTCATGCACTCAGCGAGAATCACGGCCCGGCGCCGGTTCACCGGCGGTCCGAGCACGCGACACGACGCAGAAGTGTAGACACTGATCTCACGGTACGGCTGTGACGCGGCGTGCCGTGGCGATCGGCGACGAGACGCCTGTTCGGCCCAATCAGACGGCTCAGCGCCCGGAACCGGATCAGTCGTTGTCGAACAAGCTCCGAAATGTGCCGCCGGCTCCGGGGAAGTCCTGGCCCATCAATCGGTGAGTGCCGTCAGCGCCATCGAACTCGAAGTAGGACTGGTACGCCACGTCATTGTCCGGGTCGCTGATGAATTCATGCATCTTGGTCAGGTAGTAGTCGTCATTGCCACCGCCATGTCCGTCTGGCCTTTCCCATAATCCCCACTCCGGCAATGACATCGGCTTGCCGTGATGGGCGGCGAACCGGGACCAGAAGTGCAATCCTCTCGATCCGCCATATATCGACCTGGCCCAGGCGTTCTGCTGCCGCTCCAGCCGGCAGGCCTGATCGCAGTCGCCCGGATAGGGATACGTGTTGCGGCTGTAGGCCACGTCGTAGGCATCGACCCCGACGTAGTCGACCACATCATCGCCGGGATAGTAGGCCACCGCGTCGTACTTGTTCTTGCCGTTGTTGGGATTCCAGTCGAACTCAAACCGCTGGCCGGGCACTGATCGCAGCGCCGCCACGGCATGGCGCCAATAGGCAACGAACTGCTTGGGAGAGCCGGCCCCCCAGCGAGAGGAGTCGAGATTGAACTCCCAGCCGAGCCGGAGGATCGCGTCCCCCTGGCCGGCTGCCACCAGATTGCGTCCCAGGCCAGCGAAATAATGGTCGTAGGCGCCGGTAGCTCCCATCTCGATGCTGGCCGACTGATCCTGTTCGGGCAGCAAAGCGGTCGAATACACCGGCCGGAAACCGGAGTTCCGCCACTGATTGAGCATGTACGCCGGGTCGACAATCTGCTCCCAGGTGTTCCGGGAGGAGAAGTCCACGATGTAGTCCACCTTCTGGCCCAGCCAGGACTGGTACTGCCGGACCTGCTGAACCTCGGTGCCGCGAAACACGGCGGTTTTGGTGCTGATCGGCGTCCGATCAGGATCCCGCCCGGACAGGGCCGGATCCTGGTTCAGGTCGCTGTCCCGATGAGGAGTCAGCAGCAGCACCGCTCCACCGCTCAGGACGATCAGGACGGTCAGCGCGATCACCACGGCAACCCAGACCCATCGGCGACGGGACCGTTCCGGTTCCGGTGCTCGGCGCGGCTCCTGGTGCAGAGCCGTGGACATCATTGGCTGACCCTTTCATCGTTCGCTCAGTTCCCGCCCCCCGGAACAGATTAGGAAAGCCTTCCTGAGGCCGGGCTGAGCCAGACCAGCAGCGGTCAGCGGCTCGCAGGCAATCGGGGGCCAGGTCACTCCGGCCGGACGTCGTCTGACCAGCCGGGGCTGACCCGGGTGACCGCCGACCACGGACCGTCCAGGGCGGCTGGCCCACCACTACGGTCACCGTTGATTCCTGCTGGCACTGGTTGTTTCGACCGGCTCGGCTCAGGAATTACTCCATTGCCCGGCAATTGGAGCCTGCCGTCGGCAAGCGCCCCTCCCCCGTTGAGAATTGGCAGGCCGCGAGGAGAAGTGTCGTTCATCCGGGTAGCGGCGACCGATGTAGTACTCACCCGCCGGCGGCGACGGAGTTTGCCGGTCCCCCCGCGGCGGAAATGGTTAACCAGCACCCCAGCGACCGGAATGCCGGCCAGCCGGCACCGGCGCTGCAGTTCTTCCAGGTCGGCCGGGGTAGTGACCTGATCGATCACCACCACGGCGGCGTCGACCTGGCCAGCCAGGACGAAGGAGGCCGAGCTGGCGGGCAGAGGGGGGCTGTCCAGCAGCACCAGGTCGGTGTCATCGGGCAGCTGATCCAAGATCTGCTGCACGTCGGCGACCGGGTGCCCCTGCACGGGCTGCAGGACCTGAAGCCGGATGATGCCGAACTGTGCTCTAGACGCCGACCGCCGCTCCACGGCGTGACCCAGGTCGATCCGGCCCTGGGCCAGGTCGTGCAGCGGCACCCGGAGCACCCCGTGGTCGGACTCGGCCAGCGGGCGCACGGTGTCCTCGATGTTGAGCAGGAACACCCGGCGGCCGTGGTCGGCAGCGGCAGCAGCCAGATTCAGTGCGGTCAGGCTCGAGCCTGCCCCGTCGTGCGGTGCCGTCACCAGGAAGACACCGGGCGCGGTTCCCCGGATGTAGTCCAGTCCGACCGCGGCCATCCGGTAGGCGTCGCCAGGCTCGGAATAGGCGGCCGCGATCGCGTCGTGCGCGGTGATCCGGCCGCGATCGGGGATCTCCGACAGGATCGGGGCCCCGAAGATCGCCGACGCCTCGGCCGGTCCTGCCTTCCGGCGGGACCACGACTGGGTGTATAGGGCGTACCCGCAGGCCGCCAGAAATCCGATCAGGGCCAGGATCAGGCCGTTACGGATCGGTTGCGGGCTGGACGGCGCGCTAGGCAAGTCAGCCATCTCAATGGCCGACACCCCATCACCGTAGACCGCGGCGGCGGCGCGGATAGCTGAACTCTGGCCCGCCGCGGTGGATTGCGCCACCGCCTGGGTGGCCAGTTGCCGGACCCGGGCGAGGGCGAACACCCGGTACTGGGTACCGATGCGGTCGGCGATGTCTTTGGCGGTGACGGCGTCCGCAGCCGTGGCCTGCACGGTGATCACGTTGCTGTCCGTATTGGAAGTGACCTTGATGTCGTCCCGCAGCAGGGCAACCGGAATGCGCAGACGCAAGCTCGTGCTGACCCCGGCCAGCACCTCGGTGGAGGTCATTACGGCCACCTGGTCGGCCACGAAGCGGGCCGGATCATTGACGAACTGCTGTTGCTGAAGAGGATCGAAATCACCTGTGGCAGACATGAAAATGCGGGACTGAGCGGTATAGCGCGGCGACTGCAGATTGCTGAGCAGGCCACCGGCCAAGCCCGCCAGCAACACGCAGGCCAGTACCACCCAGCGTTCCCGCCAGACGGCCTGCACCAGGCTGGGTGCTTCCTCGGCGGCGGTGGACGTGTCCGCTTGCCTCGCTGCCAGGATGTCCTGCACGCGTTTCTCCTCGATCGGTTCTGCTGCGGGGCATCCGCCCTCAATAAGCACAAGTCCGGCAATTCTTCTGGGCCAGGGATTTTCATCAGGTTTCGCTGGCCACGCGCGCTATTCGCCAGTCACAGTCTGACATGAGCGCCTAGCCTGGGCAGGGGTCTTCGCCGATGCGGCCGATCGAACAGCGGACTGGATGACCCACAAGGGCCCAAGAGGAGCAATAGGTGCAATCACCATCAGCAGACGCTGAAAACCCAGCAATGCCATCGTACGAACTGGTCATTGTCAGCTACCGGAGCAAGGCCCGGATCGCCGAACTACTGGCCAACATTCCGGCCGATCAGCCAGTTGTTGTGGTGGACAATGCTTCTGGCGAGGATGATGTTCAGTCCTTGATGGCCCATCGGCCGAACGGGCGATGCCTGGACGGTGGCGGTCATGGATTCGCCCGGGCAGCCAATCTGGGAGCGCGCACGTCTCGGCACGAGTTCGTCGTCTTCGTGAACCCCGACTGCCGTCCCCTCCCGGCCGATCTCGGGCTACTGGTGAAAACTCTGGAACTGAATCCCGCTTTCGCTTCCTGCGCCGCGACAATGACGGATCCAGCAGGTCAGCCGGAGATCGGCAACGGTGGGTGGGAACCCTCATTCCGGCGGGCGTTGATCCATGCCGCCGGACTGCACAAACTCTTTCCGCGCTCGGGGTTGTTCGCCACCCCCCGGCCGTTCCTGCCGCTGGAGGTGGACTGGACCACCGGTGCCTGCATGGCCGTACGGACCAGTACCTTCCTCGGTCTGGGCGGCTTCGACGAGCAGTTCTTCGTGTACAACGAGGATGTGGCCTTCGGCCGTTCGGTGCGGGAGAAAGGCCTTCGCCAGTGCCTGCGTACTGACGTGCTGGTGCCGCACGGTGCTGGCGGGTCGGGCGCGCCGTCGAAAGAGATGCTGCGGCTACGGGGTGCATCGATGGCCAAGTATCTGAGGCAACACCAGCCCCCGGCCACCGCAGCCGCGATTCGTGCGGGCCTGGCGCTGGGGTATCTGCTGCGGGCCGGTCAGCAGCTGGCCGGTGGCAACTCCGGGCGCGCCGACGAGCATCTCAGCTACGTCCGGGGGGTGCTCACCGGCCGGGCCAGTGTTGCTGGTCAGGAAGTGACGCGTGCCTGAACAGCATTGGCAGCCGATGGAACTGGGCGCCGGACGGCAGGTCCGCAGCCGCTGGCGGCGCGCCGCGCAAAGTCCCCAGCCCAGCCTGGATGCCCTGAATGCGCTGAGTGAGAAGGCCGATCGGCTGCGGCTGGTGGATGCCCGGCCGATGCTCAAGGTGACGCTGCGCGACCAGACCTACGTACGCCGGGTACTCCAGGTGATGCTGATCTCCGCCGTGTTACTGCAACGGATCGTGATACCGCTCGGCCAGTCACCCGTCTTCGCGATCATGGCCGTTCCATTCATCGGCATTCTGATGCTCCGGCTGCGGGGTGCGGTCCGCTACAACCGGGTTCGCACCGAGCTGTACATCGCCGGAGCCGGAGCAGCGGTGGCTGCGACCTGGTTCACCCTGTGGCTGGGCAACGAGGTCTCGCTCAGCTCCTTGTGGTTGCTGCTGGTCCTCTACCTGCCCTGGATGTTCTGTGTGTCGCAAGTGTTCCTGGATCAGATGAATGCCGTGATGCGGACTTTCGTCCGGCTGATGGTGGTGGTTGCCGCCGTCGGTGCCGGGCAGATGCTGGCCCAATTGCTGACCGGATGGGTGTACACCGATTATCCGCTGAAATGGCTGGGTCAGGCCTGGATCGCACAGGGGTACAACACGACCAACCAAATCTCCTACACCAACCAGATCGTCAAGGCCAACGCCTTCGTGTTTCTGGAACCGTCGTTCCTGAGCCAGTTCCTGGCTCTGGCGCTGATACTGTCGCTGCTGATCAGGGCTCCAGCCTGGCAGCCTCTGATGCTGGGCCTGGGAATGGCCTCCACCCTGTCCGGAACCGGCATTCTCCTGCTGGCAGCAGGAATCACACTGATGGTGATCCTGGTCCCGAGCCGGATCCGGCCCAGCTACGTGATCGCCGGCGTCGCCGCACTAGCGGTGATCTTTTCGACCCCGGCCGCAGATCTGCTGCTGAACCGCCGGGACGAGACCTCACAACAGGGCTCCAGCGGGTATCTGCGTTTCGTGCAGCCGTATCAGGAGGTGGCTTCTGGGCTGGCCGAAGCGCCCAGCCGGTATCTGATCGGAGCCGGGGCCGGCGCGTCCGAGCGGGTGCTGGAGTCCGACCGTGGCGGCAGGCAGGGGGTGGCCGTGGTCTACGCGATCGCGCCGAAACTGGCCTTCGAATATGGTCTTCCGGCCGCCGTGCTGTTCGTGTCATTCCTGCTGGTGTCGATCCTGCGCGGGCCACCATTACCGGTACTGCCGACCGCAGTGATCCTCATGATCTTCTTCTTGTCCGGATCGCTGCTGCAGCCCAACACCATCGTGCTGGCCTGGTTGCTGACCAGCATCTGGGGTCCGCCGGTCACGGTCGGGGTTTCCGACGCGATGGCCGCCCTGCGCCGGATCCGGGGCGCGCCATCCCCGGTCGCCACGCTTCACCCCTGAACGTCGCTTCGATGCCCGCACCTCACCGGTCAGCGCCGGTCAGGGCACCCAGAGCCCGGTGCCCAGCAGTCCCGGCTGAGATGGCGACCACTGCGCCCCGGCCGGGGGAAGGCCAAGAGCAGACAGGTCAGGGCTGGCCGATCCATTCGCGAGGAGCGGAATGAGCCTGGAGGAACACCATCCAGCACACCACCAGGCCGAAGACCTGCGCCCCAGCGAACCCCCAGGCCGCGCCGACCGCGCCACCGGTGAAGGCGCCGAGCACGCCCAGCCCGAGCATGAAGGGGGCTTGCATCAGCGTGACCTTGAGCATCTGATCGGCCCGGCGCAACGCCTTCAACCCCAGCGACGCCCCGATCACGCATCCGACCGCGATGGCGACCACGCCCGACCCGAGCATCACCCGGTGCGCTCCGGCCCAGCTGGCGCCCAGCAGCCGCACACCCAGCGAGTCCGGCAACACGACCAGGATCGCCACCCAGACGGTGGCCAGTCCACCGGAGGCCACGCTGGTCAGCAGTGAGGCCCGGATCAGGCTCCGGCCTGATCCGGCCCGCCGGGAAAGTGCCGGAAGGACAAAGGAACTCAGCCCCGCATAGAGCAGGGTCAGCGGGCCCAGCAGCACCTGAGCCGCGCGCAACGCACCCGTTCCGGCCAGCCCGACAATGGCACTGATCACGTAGATGGCCAGGTTGATGGCCCCCATGTTCAACGCAAAGTCCAGCGCCATCCGGACATTCAGGTCCCGCGTCTCCCGGAACCAGGCCAGCGTGGCTGAGGGCCGGGGCAGTACCCCGGTCTGGAACACGCCGATGACGGCCGCGACCAGCGCGGCGAAGCCCCAGGCCAGTGTGATCCAGAAGACCGACCGGCTGCCGGCTGCCAGCAGCAGTCCAAGCAGTGCGAACTGCACCACGGTCCAGACCAGGTCGTTCATCGCGGCCGCTGCTGGCCGCCCGGCGGCGAAAAAGATGTGCCGCCAGATGTCCTGAATCATCAGGCCGGGAAGCGAAACCGCGAGAGCGAACAGGGCGGTGCTGACCTGGGGATCCCCCCGCAGCACGATTCCGGCGGCGGCGCAGATTAGTGAGGACGCCAGGCCGAAGCTGACTCCGGCTCCAGCGGCCCGCGCGCTAGCCGCGCGATGCGCGCGCTGATCCGCGTCGGAGAACCGGACCACGAACGGGTCGCTGATCAGCCCGCGGCCCACCCCGGTGACAAAGCTGAACGTGATCAGAGCCAGTGTGAAAGCTCCGAATTCGCCCGCACTCACCTTGCTGGCCACCAAAATCGCCAAGGCAGCGTTGGTCAGGCTGGACAGCGCCTGATCGAAGAAGGTCCAGGCGGCGCGGCGTCCGTTTCTCGCCTCGACCACGACCGGTCCCGTCTCAGAACCGGGCATCTCGGCGATGTCCGCCCCGCTCAACGGCCACCTCCGATGATCATGGACGGCTCCGGCAGAACGCCGTAGCGCGTGAGCGGATCGGTCTGCACCTGGTCACCTGACTTTGCGAAGTGTTTGCGGCGGCCGGAATGTCTGGAATGTTGCCCGCCCGGCTGACTTTCCGGCGATCGACCCGCCAGAACGGCGCCGTGATGCGCTGGCGCCAAGGTAGAACCTTGTTGCTGAGAGGACACCGAGAAGCGGCAGCATCGGAGTTCCGGGGCACGAAGGCCGAGACGCTGAGCCGTCGCATCCTCCAAGAGTGCCGCCAGCGTTGGCGATTTCGTGGCCGATCCGCCAGATCACCCCGGATGGATCGCTCCGCGAACCGCACTGCCCGTTGCCAGTACTCCCTTCGGCTGATTGCGGTACATCCGCCGGATGACGGCGGCCACCCTTTCCTAGGCTGGAATGCAAGGCACGCCACCGGGCAGACCGACTCAAGCGTCACGTTCGGCTCAGGAATGAAGCATTGTCACATAAGACTTTTCCGGCACAGGGCGAGTAAGTGAGTGGCTACTAGCGCTCTCCGACAGCGCTGAGAGGGGGACTCGTGCCGCAGCCCGCGCTCAGTGTCATCATCGCGTGCCGCAATGCCGAGGCCACCCTGGCTACCCAGCTTTCCGCTCTCAGCCAGCAGATCGTTGACACCAGCTGGGACGTCATCATCTGCGACAACGGATCCACCGATGGAACTGTCAGCGTGGCTATGAGTTTCCAGGAGCGCCTTCCCGCACTGACCGTGATCGACGCAAGCGCTTACCCGGGAGCCGGTTACGCGCGCAACGCTGGGGCCGCCCACACCCGGGCTCCCTGGCTGGCATTCTGTGACGCCGACGACGAGGTCGGCCCCGGCTGGGTTGCCGCCATGGTCGCCGGCCTGCGCCGTCATCAGTTCATCGCCGGCCGATTCGACCCGAATCCGCTGAATCCGGCTGCGGTGTTGCGATCGCGGCCCATCCAGCAGCAACACGAACTTCAGCACTCCCCCTTCGGACCGGATCTTCCCCACGCCGGCGGCGGCAATCTTGGGGTGCATCGAGCGATCTTTCTGGCCGCCGGCGGCTTCGACCCTGCAGTCGGCTGCCTGGAGGACACCGATCTGTGCTGGCGTATCCAGCTCTCCGGCGTTCCGCTGACCTTCTGGCCGGACGCCGTCCTCAACGTGCGGCTGCGTTCATCCCTTCGCGGGATCTGGCGTCAGGGGCGTGAATACGGCGCGGCCGCCGCGATGCTCAGTGACCGGTACGCCCAGCGCCGGCCGATCATCCTGGTCCCGGATGACGCTCAGCACCCCGGCAGAACCGCCACGACGGGCCGGTCGAAGTCACTTCGTGCCTCACTGCGCGGACTGGCCCGCACGGCCAGGGAACAGCACAGCCCGGCTGGCTTTCTCTGGTCGGTGGCCTGGCATGTCGGTCATCGGCGCTGGAGGCCGTCCACATCAGCGGCACCGCTCCCGCCGGTGTTGACCGGCCCCCTGGTGACATCCCCGGTGATGAGCAGGACCCCGCTCGAGGCCGAACGGGAAGCGGGCTGAGCGCCATCAGAGACCGCGCGCCAGATGATCCAGCAGCGGTTGCAGGGTGACATCCCAGGCATAATTCTTCCGCACCCAGTCCTGGGCCTGAGTCCCGTTTTCACCGGGGGCGTGCATCCGCGCGACCACTGCGCCAGCGAACGCCCGCGGATCGGACGGGAGCCGGTCGATCAACTCAGCCGGAATGTCCTCCAGTCCGGACGCCCCCACCACGGTGGACACCACGTCGATCCCGGCGGCCAGGTACTCGAGGATCTTGATCCGGGAACCGCCGCCGGCCAGCAGCGGGACGATCCCGAGCGCATGCGCATCCAGAACCGCCGCCATGTCCGGCACATCCGGCAACAGGGTGACGCCTGGCGTCCGGCAGGCCCGGATCACGACCGGATCCGGATTCCGGCCAGCCACGGTAAGCCGGGCACCCGGCTCGGCGGCCAGGACCAGCGGCCACACCTGGGTCATGAACCACTCCAGCCCGGCCACATTGGGCTGCCAGTCCAGAGCCCCGGAGAACACCATCGACAGAGGCGGTCGCCGGCCCCGGCGCCGGGTGCTCGTGTCCGCGAAGATACCGTTGCGGCAGACGATCGCGGTCTGGATACCGGGCAGGGCGCCGGCGTCGGCCTGGGTGGTCAGGATGAGCGGAAAGCGCGCCGCCACATCCGCTTCCAATCGACGCAGCAACCGGGTCTCGGCGGCCATGGAAAGCCGGGATGCCGCCGAGTTCGCCGCTCGAGCGCGCTGGTCCATCAGGTCCGACTCGATGTTGTGCATGCTGACCAGCACCTGATCACACCCGGCCGCCAGCCCCGGCGCCAGTCCGGCCAAACAGGTGTGATCAACGATTCCCACCTGATAGCGGCCGATCGCTTCGGAACGAAGGTGGCGCAGGAGGGCTGAACCGCCGATCCGCATGCCACTGATCGACCGGTAGTGCCGAAAACTGGCGACCTGTTCGATCCGGCTGATGATCCGCCCCGTCGTTGCCGGCAGCGATGCTTGGGTGGGGGCGCCGGCGTCCGCCGGACCGGCGAGCAGCACGCCGCCGGGATGTATCACCGTCGTCCGGTACTGGGCGGCCAGCTGTTCGACGATGGCCAGTGTTCGCAGCATCCCGCCCGAGGTGGGATTGACCGAAAACTCTTTCGTCACCAGCAGGCAGCGCGGTGCGCCGGAGCGGGCGAAGATTTGGTGACTCATTGCTGGGAACCCTAATCGAACATTCAGGGCCGCGAGGCCGGGTTTTGAGGACCCGATCGGGCACCGTCGAGACCGGACCGATAACTGAAGCGTGCTGAGCGTCGAGAATGGAACTGATGTGATTAAGGATGTCTTGGGGTGTTTCTGTTTCGGATCAGTTTGCCTGCGGGCTAAAGAATAAGGCCTTTCGAGCCCGCGATCCTTCGAGAATTGGCATGCTCGGAGAGTTCGGCCCAGTTAGCCCGCGTTAGACAGACTTGAGGTCACTCGATGGCTCGCCCCACTGTCACAGTGTGCATTCCCACCCGCAACCGGCGACATTTGCTCACCGCCAGTCTGCGCAGTGTTCTCAATCAGGACTATGAGGACATTGAGGTGATTGTTCTGGACAATGCCTCCACTGATGACACGGCCAGTTTTGTCACGAGTATTGGCGATCCGCGGGTCAGCCATCAGCCGGCCAGCGAGAACATCGGCCTGCATGGGAATCTGACCCGGGCCCTGCGGGCCGGACGCGGAGAATACCGGGTGATGCTGCCCGACGATGACCTGATGCTGCCCGGCAACCTCAGGGCCAAGGTCGCTTTCATGGAGGCCAATCCGGGCGCGGGCATGGTGCACTCGGCATTCCGCTTCCTCGACCAGCAGGCGCGTCCGTACGGACCCGCTCAGAACTGGGCTCGGCTGGACCGGGACACCCTGGAAGCCGGGCCGTCCTTCATTCGCCGCTCGATCTCCATCGGCGGCATCGTCTGCGTGTCGTCGGTGCTGTTGCGCAGCAGCGCGGTGACCGGCGAAAGCTTCGACCTTGCTGATGGACCCTACTGCGATCTAGCCCTGTGGTTGCGGGTGGCCAGTCGCTGCGACGTCGGGTTCCTGGCCGCGCCACTATCTGGATATCTGGTGCATTCCAGTTCCGCCAGTTCGGGTTTCAACATCGTCCAGGTCAAGGGCGAGCGTCATCAGATGACCTTCCATCACGCCGACGCCATCCTGCAGGCGCACGGCCGGTTCGTACAGCGCGCTGATCTGCCCGGCGAACTGCGGCGCGAACTGAACGCGGCGCTGGTCGACGCTGATCGCCGGATGCGGCTGACCATCCGGGCCAACGCGCTTCTTCCGCCGGACACGCTGCGCGTCCTGAAGAAGCTGGTGCGCTGGCAGCCCGGCAGCCGGTTGCATCGGCTGCTGGCGGTGGGTTCCGGTGCTGGAGCCGGAGCTCGATGACGCCGGGCTCGATGCCATCGGCGGAGATGACGCTGAACGCGGATCTCTGCGTGATCGGCGCCGGACCGGCCGGACTGAGCCTGGCTCAGGCCCTGGCCGGATCCGGTCTGCGGGTGGTGGTGCTGGAGAGCGGCGCAGAGCGAACCGTCCGGCAGCTGACCGACATCCAGGTGGAGGGCGAGAATCCCTATCCGCAGAGCGATATAGGACAGACCCGGGCCGCTGCCCTGGGTGGCACCAGCGGGCTGTGGAGCTACCGGATGTCCAACCAGGAACCCGAGACCGGCCCCCGGGGTTGCCGGTACGCACCCCTCGACGAGATCGACTTCGAGCCCAGGCCGGGAATCCCGCACACCGGGTGGCCCTTCGGCCGCGCCGAACTCGACCCCTGGTATGCAGCTGCCCAGCCGGTCTGCGGGCTGGGCCGGTTCGATTACACCGGGCCGGGCTGGGCCAGGCCGGATTCTCCGATGCTGCCGGTGGATCCGGATCTGGTGCAGACCCAGATGTTCCAGTTCGGTCCGGCCAGCGCGTGGACCGCCGGCGCGGTCGCCAGGATCCGGGCCGACCCGGCCCTGCTGATCGTCACCGATGCCAATGCCACCGCCCTGGAAGTGGACGAGACGGCCGGCGACGAGCTCACCATCGCCCGGGTCGGATTCACCCGGCCAGATGGCCAGCGCGGCCTGGTCGAAGCCCGGGCGGTGGTTCTGGCCGCCGGTGGGATCGAGAACTCCCGCCTGCTGCTCCTGGCCGGTGAAGGGATCCGGGGCGGAATGGGCAACCGGCACGACCAGGTGGGCCGATACTGGATGGAGCACCCGCAGGTGCGAGGTGGTCTGCTGGTGGTGCCGCCGGGCGTCGCGCTCGGCGCACGACTCAGCCTGTATGACGCGGATTTTCGCCAGGGCACCAAAGTGATGGGCAAGTTGACCATCGCGCCGGGCACCGCGCGGGCCCGCGACCTGATCTCGGCCAGTGCACTGCTGCTGCCCCGCCACGATGTGCTGGCCAGCCCGGCGGTGCAGGCTTACACCGCCCTGCGCAGTCCCACCGGCCGCTCCGGGTCGCGGGCCAGCCAGGTGGCCCAGGCGTTCCGGATGGCGATCGGCGTCCCTGATCTGCTGACCGCACGCCGGGTCATGGCCCGGCACATCGGAGTCGATCACAACGGCTGGGCATCTCAGCCAGAGACATTGCGCGGGAATGTGTTCGAGTTGCTCCACCAGACCGAGCAGACGCCGCACCCGGAGAACCGGATCCGGCTTGGAGCTGACCGGGACCAGTACGGCCGGCGCATTCCGGTACTGAACTGGCACTGGTCGGCGGATGACCGGATCCGGATCACCCGTTCCCGGGATCTGTTCGCCGTTGCCTTCCGGAAAGCAGGGCTGGGCGACGTGATCCAGGGTGACTGGGATCACGGACAGCCCCGGATGGTGGGCGGCAACCACCATCACATGGGCGGCACCCGGATCTCGCCCAGTTCACACACCGGAGTGGTCGACGCCGACCTCAGAGTGCACGGGACGCAGAACCTGTTCGTGGCCGGGAGTTCGGTGTTCCCGGCCGGTGGGTCGGTCAATCCGACCCTGACCATCGTCGCGCTCAGCCTTCGCCTGGCCGCGCACTTGCGGGAGACTCTGACCCGCTCCCAGCCGAGGACGGCTGGGTCGCCCGGTAAGCAAGGCCGGGCTGCTCGATCGCGGTAGGAGTCAGCCCCGAAGAGCGCAGAGCCGGGCCCCGCCGCCGAGCCGGGAGACCAAGCACACTCCCAGCCCGGGAAGGCCGGCGCCCCGTTCCGCGATGTACCAGGTGCCTGTACCGGCCATCGGGCGGCCCGGGGCGGGTCTGGCCAGAATAGGAGTCTGCCGCCCAGGTTCAGGAGCAGTGATGACATCACCGACGGTTCAGCGTCGTTCGGATTCCGCTGACTCGGCCCGCCACCGGGTCGTGATCATCGGTTCCGGTTTTGGAGGGCTGTTCGCGGCCAAAAGTTTTCGCGGTGCCGATGTCGACGTCACGCTGATCGGGCGGACCAGTTACCACCTGTTCCAGCCGTTGCTGTACCAGGTGGCCACCGGGATCCTCTCCGAGGGAGAGATCGCGCCCGCCACCCGGGATGTGCTGAAGCGGCAGCAGAACGTCACCGTGCTGCTCGGCGACGTGACCTCGATCGACGTCGCCGCCAAGACCGTCACCTCCCAGGCCATGGTCGGCGACACCGTGACCCCCTACGACAGCCTGATCGTGGCCGCTGGCGCTGGGCAGTCATATTTCGGCAACGACCAGTTCGCTGAGTTCGCCCCCGGGATGAAGAGCATCGACGACGCGCTGGAACTGCGTGGCCGGATCTACGGTGCGTTCGAAATGGCCGAACTGCTGACCGATCCGGACCAGCAGGCCGAGTGGCTGACCTTCGTCGTGATCGGAGCCGGCCCGACCGGAGTGGAGATGGCCGGGCAGATATCTGAACTGTCCCGCCGGGCGCTGAAGAACGACTTCCGGAACATCGACCCCAGCCGGGCCCGGGTCATCCTGGCCGACGCCCTCCCCGCACCGCTGCCTTCCTTCGGTGACCGGCTGTCCCGCAAGGCGGAGAACCGGCTGCACAAGATCGGCGTCGATACCCAGTTCCAGGCCAAGGTGGTCGGGGTGGACGCCACTGGGGTCGAGGTGACCGATCCGGACGGCAGTAAGCGCCGGATCCCGGCCCGCACCAAGGTCTGGGCCGCCGGGGTGAGCGCGTCGGCGCTCGGTCAGCAACTGGCCAGCCAGACCGCGGTCGAGCTGGACCGGTCCGGGCGGGTCAAGGTCAATCCGGATCTCACCGTGCCCGGACATCCGGAGATCTTCGTGATCGGCGACATGATCGCCCTGAACCAGCTGCCCGGCGTGGCCCAGGTGGCCATGCAGGGCGGCAAGTACGCCGCCAAGACGATCCAGCGGCGACTGCAGGGCGAGGACACCAGCGCACCGTTCCACTACTTCGACAAGGGCAGCATGGCCACCGTGTCCCGCTTCAACGCTGTGGCCAGCGTGGGCCCGCTCCGGCTGTCCGGCCTCATCGCCTGGCTGATGTGGCTGGTCGTGCACCTGATCTACCTGGTCGGGTTCAAGAATCGGATCACCACGCTGCTGCACTGGACCATCACCTTCCTCGGCCGCAGCCGCTCCGAGCGCACCACCACTCAGCAGCAGGTCCTGGCCCGCACCGCCCTGGCCGACCTGGTCCGGCACCAGGCCGAACACATCCCGGCCAAGAACACCTGACCGGTGCGCCGGCCAGCCGGGCGGCTGGTCAGTAGGGTCGCAGGGTGCTGCGCCAGGTAAAGATCACGCGCTACGTCACCGCGCTGCGCGAGGGCGGATCGCTGCCTGGGCTGGTCGAAGCGGACGACGACGGCACCTATGTGGCCAAGTTCGCTGGTGCTGGACAAGGCACGGCAGCGCTGGTGGCGGAGATCGTGACCGGCGAACTGGCCCGGCGGCTGGGAATCAGGGTGCCGGAACTGGTGCTGCTGGATCTGGATGCCCGGATCGGCAAGGGCGAACCCGATCCCGAGATCCAGGAACTGCTGATCGCCAGTCCCGGCCTCAACCTCGGTGTGGACTTCCTGCCCGGATCCGCCGGTTACGACGGAATCAGCTGGCAGGCACCATCGGCCGAGGCTGCGGCCATCTTCTGGCTGGACGCGTTCACCGCCAACGTGGACCGGTCCTGGCGCAATCCCAACCTGCTGATCTGGCACGGCCGGTTGTGGGCCATCGATCACGGCGCGTCGCTGGTCTTCCAGCACGCCTGGCCTCCGGTCGGCACCTGGGCGGCCCGGCGTTACGACCTGTCCGAGCACGTGCTGGGCCGGATCGTCGCGGGCTGGCCACCGCACGAAAGAGCCCGTCTGGACCAGGAACTCAGCGCAGCCGTGACCGAGTCGCTGCTGTCGGAGATCCTCGCCCTGGTGCCGGATGTCTTCCTGCAGACCATGAACTCGGCGGCCGGCGATCCTCGATCGGCCGATGACTGGCGAGCCCGCTACCTGCGGTACCTGCTCGCCCGAGCCGATCCCGGCGCGGCCTGGCGAATCGAGCCCGGCGAGCCGGGCCGGGCGGAGGTGTGATGACAAACGACGGCGAACTCGCCGCAGGGCCGGTCCCATTCGAATACGCCGTGCTCCGGGTGGTGCCCCGGGTGGATCGCGGCGAGTACGTCAATGTGGCTGTGGTGCTTTACTGCCAGCGCCTCCAATTCCTCCGCTGTGCAAGCGATCTCGACCCGCAACGACTGCGGGCGCTGCACCCCGGGCTGAACCTGGAGACGGTCACGGCGGCCCTGGACGGCGTCCGCGCGGTCTGCGACGGCGACAGCACGGCCGGGCAGGCCAGTGCGCAACCGCTCCGAGCCCGGTTCGGCTGGCTGACCGCCCCCCGCAGCACCGTACTTCAGCCCGGAGCCGTTCATTCCGGGCTGACCGCCGATCCGGAAGCCGAACTGGACAAACTGCTCGGGCAACTGGTGCGGCTGCAACCCCGCAGCCTTTAAGGCTGGGCCACGGCTCTGCCGATAGTCCGGAGGTGAGCACGGCTGATCCGTCCGGGAGCATCAGCGCAACGGATCTACGTGAGCACGCCCGGCTCGAGGCCATCCACGCCCTGCGCCTGCTGGACGATCCGGTCGCCGAGGGGATTTCGGACATCGTCCGGCTGGCCGCCGAGGTCTGCGGCGTCCCGTTCGCGACCATGAACATCATCGACGAGCAGTGGCAGCAGTCGATCGCCACATTCGGTGCCGAGCTCGAGCCGGCCCAGCGCAGCGACGCGATGTGCAACCAGGTGGTGACCGGTGGCCAGCCCATCATCACCGCCGATGCCCGGCTGGAACCGGTGTTCCGGAACAACCCGTTCGTGAACGGCGAAATCGCCCAGCTCCGCTTCTACGCCTCGGTTCCGCTGCAGACCGAGGAGGGGCACATCCTCGGCACCCTCTGCGCCTACGACAACGACGTTCAGCAGGTCGGGCCCAGTCAGGTCAAGTTGCTGCGGGCGCTGGCCCAGCAGGCGATGGGCATCGTCCAGCTCCGGCGGGCCATCACCGAAGCCTCGACCGCCTCGGAACGGCTCGCCGAGGAAGCGATCAAGGTCACGGAGGTGCTGGAAAGCTCCCAGGACGCCTACATAGCGCTGAACATGGACGGTTTCGTCACCGGCTGGAACCGGGCCGCCGAGCAGCTGTTCGAGTTCCCCCGGCAGGCGGCGATCGGCCAGAGCCTGGCTGATC
>CAXUFS010000004.1:0-34067 GCA_964250315.1 uncultured Kineosporia sp.
CCTGGCTGATGGGCGACCGCGGCATTCCGCGCACCTGGCGGCACATGAACGGCTATTCCAGCCACACCTATCTGTGGATCAACGCCCGCGGCGAGCGGTTCTGGGTGAAGTACCACTTCAAGACCGATCAGGGCGTCGAGTTCTTCACCCAGGACGAGGGCGACCAGATGGCCTCGGCTGACACCGACTACCACCAGCGCGATCTGTTCGACCACATCGCGGCCGGCCAGTTCCCCAGCTGGACGCTGAACATGCAGGTCATGCCGTTCGAGGAGGCCAAGACCTATCGGTTCAACCCGTTCGACCTGACCAAGGTATGGCCGCATGGCGACTATCCGCTGCAGGAGGTCGGCCGGCTCACCCTGAATCGGAATGTCAGCGACTATCACACCGAGATCGAGCAGGTCGCGTTCGAGCCGAACAATGTCGTGGCCGGCACTGGTCTGTCTCCGGACAAGATGCTGCTGGCACGAGGTTTCAGCTATGCCGATGCCCATCGGGCCCGGCTCGGGGTGAACTACAAGCAGATTCCGGTCAACTCGGCCCGGGTCGAGGTCAACAGTTACTCCAAGGACGGCGCGATGCGGGTCCGCAACGTGTCCGACCCGGTGTACGCGCCCAACTCGTACGGCGGGCCGAAGGCCGATCCGGCCCTGACCGATGACGGCGGTCTCTGGCACTCCGACGGTGACATGGTCCGGGCCGCCTACACGCTGCACGCTCAGGACGACGACTGGGGCCAGGCCGGCACGATGGTCCGTGAGGTGCTGGACGACCCGGCGCGCGAGCGCCTGGCCACCAACATCGCCGGCCATCTGCTCAACGGGGTCAGTGAGCCTGTCCTGCAGCGGGCGTTCGAGTACTGGCGCAACGTGGACAAGGATCTCGGCATCCGGATTGAAGCGGGTGTCCGGGCCAAGCAGGACGAGAAGGATCCGAAGGCGGCCGAGCAGGGCAACCCGGCGCGATCGAGCATGCAGGCCAAGGCCTGACCGCCCCTCGATCAGCCGTCTCGGGCGGCGGGGCTGCACGGCAGCAGTGCAGCCCCGCTCAGCTCGCCCGGAGTTCTCGATCCTTACCAAGTTCTGACACGGCGTGAACCTGGCGTTCGCCGCGCTCGCTCAGGCTGGCAGGCAGCCGGGGAGCGCTGGAGGAGATGGTCAGGATGCGGGTGCCGATGCCAGGCGTGGGCAGGCAGCGGGTGGTCGGCGGGGTGATGGCGCTGATCCTGATCGGCGGATTGATCACTGTGACGGGTTATGCGCGGGCGCGCTCCGGCCTGGCCCAGAGCGTGGTCCAGGCCGGGGCGGCCCCGTCCGCAGCTAGGCCGGGCCACGGTATGGATCCGGGTCAGATGCCTAAAAGCAATGTTCCGCAGAATGATTCGGTAGCCAGCCAGCCGAGGCCGGTAGCAACAGCCGGCTTTCCTTCCGGTGCTGGGGAGCCCGGCATCTTTACCGATCGCTGCGGCTACAGTCACAGCGCCCCGGATGATCCCATCCTCGCCTTCGGCCAGCCCGGAGTGTCGATGCATCACGACTTCTTCGGCAACGTCAGCACCGCGGCCCGGTCCACCGCGTCGTCGTTGCTCGGCGGCTCGACCACCTGCACCACGTCGGCCGACTCGTCGGCGTACTGGACGCCGGCGCTGTACCAGCACGGGCAGATGCTGAAACCTGGCCCGGCGCTCATCTATTGGCGCAAGCCGGTTGGCTCGGCAGCGGACGTGCAGACCATTCCGGCCGGACTGCAGATGATTGCCGGCGATGAGACGGCGACCAGCCCGCAGCCGCTGTCAGTGATCAAATGGACCTGCACCGGCTCGGTGGCCCGGCCTGCCACAACACCGCACGACTGTGCTGGAATGGGGCGGCTCCGGCTGGTGGTGACCTTCCCCTCGTGCTGGGACGGGCACACGTTGAACGGAGCCGGCCAGACGAATGTCGTCTATCCGCAGAATGATTCGTGTCCGGCTGGGCATCCGATCCGGATTCCCGAAGTGGTGTTCCACGTCAGCTATCCGACCTCGATGGCCGGCGGCCTGACCCTGTCCATGACTCCGGACCAGCAGGGACCGGTCACCACCGCGCACGTGGACTTCATCAGCGGCTGGAAGCAGCCGATCCTCGACCAGCTGGTGGCCGCCTGCGTGACGACGTCCACCCGGTGTGGCCCGGTGCGGGGCGAGCAGGCTGCTCCGCAGGGGCCAGTCTCGCGGGAGCGGCGCCGGATTCGCTGACCAGCCCTCTACGCCCGAGCGCGGCATCAGCTGTTCGCGTGAGCAGGTCGGGCATTCACTCGATTCGCCCACATAATCCCTGGTCACAAAGGTCCCGTTTGGCACTCTGCTGTTATCGGGTGTCAGCAGCGACCCCGCCGACCCTGCCAGCTATCGCCGGATGGAGGGCGCCATGCAAGGGGATCACCTGGCAATCGGCCTGGCCGCCGGCGGCATGCTCCTGGCCGGTCTCATCCTGATGATCTGGCTCGCGGTGGCCCGGGGGCGCCACCGGGCCCGCCGCGCGACTGCCGTCCAGTTCGAATCGCGCCGGGCGACGATTTGGGCGGATTCAGCCTTCGAGCAGCTGAGCACCACGGAATGGATGGACCAGCTGGCGTCTCCGGCGCTGTGGGCGCAACTGCCGCCGCCACCGATCAGCCCGGCTGTGGGTGTGCCCCTCTCCGCGCCGCGGCCGGTGAGTCCACCCCCCGGCCGCTGGTCCAGCAACTGGCCCGAGCCCGCGTCGATCCGGCCTGGAACAGCCCCGCTCCCGGTGCACGATGACGGGGTGTGCGCGGACTGCGGCCGATCCCGGCCGGAACGGCACTGGCGCGACGCCGAAGGTGCACCGATCCGGATCGTTCCGGTGCCGGTCGCGCACCGGGCCGATCAGCCGGCCGCACCGGCCGCACCGGCCGCACCGGTCGCACCGGCCGCCAGGCGGGTCCCGGGTCCAGCGCCGGTGACCATGCCTTCCGGCCTCCCCCTGCTCAGCAGGACGCCGCCGCCCAGCCCTTCGAAGTCGCCCAGCCCTTCGAAGTCGGCCAGGCCGCCCGTGCCCGCCCGGCCGGTTTTCGTGTCGCCGGTTCCGCCGGTTCCGCCGGTTCCGCCGGTTCCGCCGGTTCCGGCCGCCGTCCCACCCGCCGTCTCGCCGATGGGCAGCCGTCCGAAGCCGATCGACCCGGAGTCCCCGTATCGGCTGCGCAACCTGAGCGGCGAGTACGAGCCGCTCGACGGCTGATCCTTTCTGGGCAAAGATCGGCCTAACGGCCGGGAACTTCGGGCCACCCCCGTACATTGACGTCTCGACGAGGTGTCAGAACGACTCACGGTCGGAGGACCGATGGCGCTAGAGAGCCGAAACCCCATCTTCAACCGCGAGAAGGAGTTCCAGCGCGGGGGCTATGCGACGTTCAACACCCAGACCCCGTCAGCATCCGACCTGCAGGACATGTACAACTCGCCGTCGGCGACCTCGGTCGACACCGGCCGGATGACCATCGACGACGTGGTGATGAGAACCGGCACCCTGTTCGCCATCCTGCTGGTCACAGCGGCCGCCACCTTCATCCCGATCACCAATAGGCTGAACGAGACCGGCACCGTGCCGGCCGGCGCGCTGGGCATTGTGATCGTCGCGGCGATCGCTGGCTTCGCCCTCAGCCTGGTCGTCAGCTTCAGCAAGAAGGTCCGCCCGGCCCTGATCATGGCCTACGCCGCCGCCGAGGGCGTCTTCGTCGGCGGGATCAGCGCGGTCTTCGAGGCCTCCTACAACGGCATCGTGATTCAGGCCGTACTGGGCACGCTGGGTGCGTTCACCGCGATGCTGCTGCTCTACCGCTCCGGTCTGATCAAGGCGACGCCCAAGTTCCAGAAGATGCTGATCATCGCCGGGGCCGGCTACCTGGTCTTCGCTGTGCTGAACATCCTGCTCAGCGCCTTCCACGTGATCCCGAACGTGTACAGCGTGGGTGGGCTGGGCCTGCTGGTGAGTGCCTTCGGAGTGGCGCTGGCCTCGCTGTTCCTGGTGCTCGACTTCGACTTCGTCGAGCAGGGCGTGCGCAACGGCCTGCCGGCCCGCTACGCCTGGACGGCGGCCTTCGGGCTGGTCGTGACCCTGGTCTGGCTGTACCTGGAGATTCTCCGGCTGCTGGCCATCCTGCGCGGCGACAACTGAGCGGCGACAACTGACCGGCGATATCTGAGCGGCGACGCTCCCGAGTTCCATCGGACAGGCCCCGGCTTTCATCCCTCGCAGGGAGGCCGGGGCCTGCGCCGTCCGCCCTCGCTAACCTGAACGGGTGTCCGACCTCTCCGCGGCCTCCGGCCTGCCGCGCTGGCATCCTCCAGCTGAGCTCCTCGAATTCGCCGAACTGGTCCTGACCGGAGTGCTCGCTCGGCTACCGCCCGGCCTGCCCCAGGCTCCCCAGGCTGGGCCGGTGGTCCTGGAGGACGCTGAGGGCACGCCGGTGGCGATCCTCGATCCCGGCGCCGAACGGGCTCTGACGCCGCTGCGCCCTTTCGGTCAGGGCCCGCTTCGTGGCGCACGGTGCACGCCCAGCCAGGTCCACCAGCGCTGGGCCGAGTTCGGCGTCGTCCCCGGCTCGGACATTCTGGCCGTCCCGATCACCGGTTCGCTGAGCACGGACGCCGTCAAGGCCATCGACGACCAGGCCGCCGGGCGCCCGGTGCTCTGGATCGCCGTGGCCGGCCCCGGACGAACCCGGGACCTGCCGCCAGTGCCGCTCTGGCGAGCGGTCGCAGCACTGGCCGGACAGTCACCGGAGGCTGCTCAAGCCGTGCCACTGGTGCTTCCGCCCGCTCCAGCCGGAGGAGACGATGCCGGGCTGGTCGAGGAGGCCGCACGGGCCTTCGGCGCCACCGAGGTCTGGCTCGAGTCGCCGCCGGGGCCTCGGCCGGCGCGGGCGGCGGGGCTGGGCCCCCCCTCCGGGATGCATCACCTGTTCGCGCGGGCGGGGCAGGGGAGGGCGCAGCCGCGCCGCTACCGCGGCGCGACCATCTTCTTCACCGGCCTGTCCGGTTCGGGCAAGTCCACGGTGGCCAAGGCGCTGGCTGAGCGGATCAGCGAAGGCGACGACGAGCCGGGCCGGACGGTCAGCCTGCTGGACGGCGACGAGGTGCGGCGCCTGCTCTCGGCCGGACTGGGGTTCAGCCGGGCTGATCGCGACCTAAACATCCTGCGGATCGGCTTCGTCGCGGCCGAGATCACCCGGCACGGCGGAATGGCGATCTGTGCCCCGATCGCGCCGTTCGCAGCCACCCGTGAACAGGTGCGCGAGCGGATCTCCGCGGCCGGAGACTTCGTCCTGATCCACGTGAACACCCCTCTGGCCGAGTGCGAGCGCAGAGATCGCAAAGGCCTGTATGCCCAGGCCCGGGCTGGTCAGATCCCGGAGTTCACCGGCATCTCCTCCCCGTACGAGGAACCGCAGGACGCCGACCTGCGGCTGGACACCTCGAACCTGTCCTTGGACGAGTGTGTGGACCAGGTGCTCGCGCTGGTACGGGCGCGCGGGCTGCTTGACCCGGCCTGACGGTGGCCGGACAGATCGGGGCCGGATCAGCATCGGATCAGGCCGGGAACCGGAACTCAGCCCGGACGCGGGGCCGGATAGGGTTGCGGCCAAACCTGTGGAAAGGACGCCGTAGATGGCCGAGCCAGCGCTAGCCCAGGAACGACTGGGCCAGCTCATCGATTCGGGGCACGTCGACACGGTGATGATGGTGTTCACCGACATGCAGGGGCGCCTGCAGGGAAAGCGGTTGCACGCCAAGCACTTCATGGACGACGCGATGAGTCACGGGATCGAGGGCTGCAACTATCTGCTGGCCGTCGATGTGGACATGAACACCGTGTCTGGATACGAGATCTCCTCCTGGCGGCAGGGTTACGGCGACTTCATGATCCGGCCTGACCTGAGCACGCTGCGTCCAGCGCCCTGGTATCCGGGCACGGCGATGGTGCAGTGCGATCTGCTCTGGCTGGACGGTGACCCGGTCGTCCAGTCCCCGCGACAGGTGCTGCGCGCGCAACTGGAGGAGGCCCAGGACCTGGGCTGCGAAGTACTGGCCGCCACCGAACTCGAGTTCCTGGTCTTCAACGACACCTACCAGCAGGCCTACCAGAAGGGCTATCTGGGCCTGGATCCGGCCACCCGGTACAACGTGGACTATTCCATCCTGGGCACCAGCGCGGTCGAGCCGCTGATGCGCGACATCCGCAACTCCATGTTCAATGCCGGGCTGGCGGTCGAGTCGTCCAAGGGTGAGTGCAATCTCGGCCAGCAGGAGATCACCTTCAGATACGACCAGGCCATGGTCACCGCCGACAACCACGTGGTGTTCAAGACGGCGGCCAAGGAACTGGCGGCCCGGCACGACCAGTCCATCACGTTCATGGCCAAATACAATGAACGAGAGGGGAACTCGTGCCACATTCATATGAGCTTACGGGGCTTGGACGGTAGCCCGATCTTCGCCGATGATGCCGGCTCCTCCGATGGCCGCAGCCCGGTGTTCCGGAACTTCGTGGCCGGTGTACTGGCGACCTTGACCGACTTCACCTTGCTCTATGCCCCGAACATCAACTCTTACAAGCGATATGCCCGGGGCAGCTTCGCTCCGACCGCGATCGCCTGGGGCGAGGACAACCGCACCTGCGCGCTGAGGGTGGTCGGCCAGGGTTCATCGCTACGAGTCGAGAACCGGGTTCCGGGCGGCGACGCCAACCCCTATCTCGCGCTGTCGGCGATGATCGCGGGTGGACTGTGGGGCATCCGGGCCAGCCTGCCGCTCGAGGACGCCTTCCAGGGAAGTGCCTACGAGGCCGGCCAGATGCGTGACAGCGAAAGGAAACTGAACCGGGTGCCGAGTTCGCTGCGAGAAGCCCGCGACGCCTTCGAGAAGTCCGAGATCGCCCGGGCCGCCTTCGGTGAGGAGGTGGTGAAGCACTATCTGAACGCCGCCGATGTGGAACTCCAGGCGTTCGAGTCATCGGTCACCGACTGGGAACGTTCGCGCGGCTTCGAAAGGCTCTGATGCCGGCATCGATCGACCCCGATGACCGGCATGACCGGTCCGGTCAGCTGTCCGATCACGTCGCTCTGATCACTGGTGCCAACCACGGCATCGGGCGAGCCACCGCCCGGCTGCTGGCCCAGCGCGGAGCCGCCGTGCTGATCACATTCCTGCGCACCGATTTCCACACCGGCTATCCAGCGGCCTATGCGGCTGGGCGGATGACGGATGGGTACGAGCTGGCCGCGCAGATCGCCCAAGTCGGCGGCCGGGCGCACGCGATCGAGGCTGACCTGCTCGACTCCAGCCTGATACGGGGCCTTTTCGATGCCGCCGAGTCAAGGTTCGGCCCGGTCGACATCCTGATCAACAACGCCACTGGGCACCGCGCCAATGACTCCTTCGCCGCCCGATCAGCGGTCGCTCAGACCCCGATCCAGCCGGTCACCGCCGACATCTTCGACCGGACCCTGGGCGTCGATGCGCGGGCCGGTGCGCTGTTGATCGCCGAGTTCGCCCGCCGCCACCTGCAGCGGGACGCGACCTGGGGCCGGATCGTTGGCCTGACCTCCGGCGGCCCGGCGGGTTTCCCCGGCGAGGTGACCTACGGTGCGGCCAAGGCGGCGCTGGAGAACTACACCATGTCCGCCTCGGTCGAACTGGGCCGCCGCGGCGTCACCGCGAACATGATCCACCCCCCGGTCACCGACACCGGCTGGGTCACCCAGGACGTGCGCGACTTCGTCGCCACCAGCGACAGCCACTACCACGTGGCCCAGCCCGAGGAGGCCGCCGCGGTGATCGGCCTGCTCTGCTCCGAGGAGGCCCGGATGGTCACCGGCAACATCATCCGGATGCGCTGACCCCAGTGCTCGCGCTGGTTCTAGAGTGCGCCCATGAGCGTTTTCGACGTCGTCGATCCGGCCACCGAAGACGTGGTCACCCAGGTCGAGGGGCTCAGCCCGGCGCAGGTCGCCGAGGCGGTGACCCGTTCGGTCCAGGCGCTGCCAGGCTGGCGCGCCATCGCCCCGGCGGACAGAGCCAGGTTGCTGCGCCGGTTCGCGGACGTCGTCGCTGAGCACGTCGAGGAACTGGCCACCCTGGAGGTGCGCAACTGCGGCCACACCATCGCCAACGCGCGCTGGGAGGCGGGGAACGTCCGCGACGTCCTGACCTACTACGCCGCGGGCCCGGAGCGGCTCTTCGGCCGCCAGATCCCGGTGGCGGGCGGAATCGACATCACCTTCCGCGAGCCGATCGGCGTGGTTGCGGTGATCGTGCCCTGGAACTTCCCGATGCCCATCGCCGGCTGGGGTTTCGCGCCCGCGCTGGCGGCTGGGAACACGGTGCTGCTCAAGCCGGCCGAGGTCTCCCCGCTGACCGCGCTCCGGCTGGCCGAGCTGGGGCTGGAGGCGGGGTTGCCCGAGGGGGTGTTCCAGGTGGTCACCGGGCCCGGCTCGGTCACCGGGCAGGCCCTGGTCAGCGACGCCCGAGTGGGCAAGATCGTCTTCACCGGCTCGACCGAGATCGGCGCCCAGATCATGCGCCAGGCGGCGGACGACGTCAAGCGGGTCACTCTGGAACTGGGCGGCAAGTCGGCCAATGTGGTGTTCGCTGACGCCGATCTGGACGCCGCCGCGGCAGCCGCGCCGATGGCGGTGTTCGACAACGCGGGTCAGGACTGCTGTGCTCGTTCGCGAATCCTGGTGCAGCGCAGCGCCTTCGATCGGTTCATGGGACTGCTCGAGCCCGCTGTGCGGCAGCTGCGGGTGATGGCACCGGGGGATGAGCAGGCGCAGATGGGTCCGCTGATCACCGCTCAGCAGCGGCAGCGGGTGCGCGGCTTCGTCGAGGACGCCGCCCAGCCGGTCAACGTGGCCTTTCGCGGATCGGCTCCGGACGGCGCCGGGTTCTGGTACCCACCGACGGTCGTGCTGCCGAAGTCGGCCCGGGACCGGGTGTGGCGGGACGAGGTGTTCGGCCCGGTGGTGGCCGTGATGCCCTTCGACGACGAGGCCGATGCGATCGCGATGGCCAACGACAGTGACTATGGCCTGTCCGGTTCGATCTGGACCCGCGACGTCGGCCGGGCCCTGCGGGTCGCCCGGGGGGTGGCCAGCGGCAACCTGTCGGTGAACTCGAACTCCTCGGTGCGCTACTCAACTCCCTTCGGCGGTTACAAGCGTTCGGGCCTGGGCCGGGAGCTTGGACCGGACGCGCTGGACTCCTTCACCGAACTGAAGAACGTCTTCATCGCCAGCGACTGATCGGGTGCTGGTCAGGTCTCCGCCCCCAGCTCGGCACAAGTGCCCCTGAACCGGCCATCCGAGGTTGTTTTCTCCGGGTTTGCCGAGTGGGGTGGCGGCCCTGACCCGGACAGGGTGCGTTTACGCTCTGCTGGCGAGGCATTGGCGTGGCAGACGGAAGGAACACGGGTGGATCGGTTCACTGACCGGGTCGCGGTCATCACCGGTGGTGCCAGCGGGATCGGGCGAGCCACCGCACGGCGGCTGGCCCGTGAAGGCGCCACGGTGGTCATCGTCGACGTCAGCCGCGAGGCCGGGCAGGATCTGGCCGCCGAGCTGAAGGGCCGCTACATCGCCGCCGATGTGACCAGCCAGCATGACAACGAGGCGCTCTACCGCGAGGTCTTCGACGAGTACGGCCGGATCGATGTGGCCTTCCACAACGCCGGCATCTCGCCCTCGGACGACGACTCCATCCTGGACACCGGGATCGAGGCCTGGCGCCGGGTCCAGGAGGTGAACCTGACCTCGGTCTACTTCGGCTGCAAGGCGGTGCTGCCGTACATGATCGAGCAGGGACGCGGATCCATCATCAACACCGCCTCCTTCGTCGCCAGCGTGGGTGCCGCGACCTCCCAGATCTCCTACACCGCAAGCAAAGGCGCCGTACTGGCGATGACCCGCGAACTGGGCGTCCAGTTCGCCCGCCAGGGAATCCGGGTGAACGCGCTGTCGCCCGGGCCGGTGGCCACCCCGATGCTGATGGAACTGTTCGCCAGTGATCCAGAACGCGCCCAGCGGCGGCTGGTTCATGTTCCGCTCGGCCGGTTCGCCGCGCCGGAGGAGATCGCCGCGGCGGTGGCCTTTCTGGCCAGCGACGATGCCTCGTTCATCACTGCGGCCAACTTCCTGGTCGACGGCGGTATCACCGGCGCCTACGTGACGCCGCTATGAGTCCGGCTAGCGCCCCGGTGATCGGGCTGACCGCCTACGGTGAGCGAGCCCGGTGGATCACGTGGGATGCTCCAGCGACGTTGCTGCCGGAAAGCTACTCCCGGGCGGTGGCCGGTGCGGGCGGGCTACCGGTGCTCCTGCCCCCTCTGCTGGCCACCGCGGCTGGAGCAGCCGAGCTGGTGACCCGGCTGGATGCCCTGGTTCTGACCGGCGGCTCGGACGTCGACCCGGCCCGGTACGGCCAAGCGGCCGGATCGCACACCCAGCCACCGCGAACCGATCGGGACGCCGCCGAACTGGCCCTGCTGGCTGCGGCTCTGGACGCCGGCCTGCCGGTGCTGGCGATCTGCCGGGGCATGCAGCTGCTGAACGTGTTCCGCGGCGGCACCCTGATCCAGCACCTGCCCGACGTGACCAGCGGCGAGGACCATGCCGCCACCCCCGGGACGTACGGCCATCACCTGGTCCACGTCGAGCAGGATTCGACCCTGGCCACGGTGCTGGGCCGGACCACGGTGGACGTCGCCACCTCCCACCATCAGGGCATCGACGAGCTGGGCAAGGAACTGGCCGTCACCGCCCGAGCCGGGGACGGCATCATCGAGGCGGTCGAGGACCAGTCCCGGCCGTTCCTGCTCGGCGTGCAATGGCATCCTGAGGCCGGAACCGATCTGGCCCTGATGGAGGGCCTGGTCGCCGCCGCCCAGGATCGCCAGGCGGGCGACGGGTGATCCAGCGGCTCAGCCCGACCCCGGAGGACGCCGAACGTGAGCTGGTCCGGGTGGCCGATCGGCTCCGGGTGATCGGCCCGCGGCTGGCCGCCCGCGACACCCCAGCCGCCCGCCAGACCCTGGATCAGGTCCGGGCCGGGCTGCAGCGGCTGGCCGATCTGGCCGCTGATCCCGACCAGGGCGGGGCGGCCGAGCCGCTGCCCAGGGTGCCTCAGCTGGGCGCGCATGCCCTGGCTGATCAGGTGCTGGTGCTGGGCCGGGAGCTGCTGGCCAGCCCGGCGGCGTCCACCGATGCGCTCCGGGCCAACGCGGTGACGGCCCTGACCGCGATCCGGGACCTGTTGTGACTCAGGCTTTGACAGCTGAGATCGGCTCGGGCTGAATACCATGCAGGCGCACGGGGGTGACGTCGTGATGCTGGCGTCTGAGCGGGTCAGCAGTGGCCGGTGTTCGATACCGGTGGAGGGAGGACGCCATGAGCCGAGCCAGTAGCGCACGCCGGATCGCCGCCGCGGCCGCCTATGGCGGAGGTGGGATCGGGGCGCTCGGAGCGGCCATGTTCGGGGTGATCTTCACCGAGATGAAGCTGGCCCGGCGCTGGATCGGTCATCCCTTCGGCAAGTTGGGGCCGGGCGGAGCCGGTCGGTATGGAACCGGGCCGGGGGAGCCGATCAGATTGGCCCTACTGGGTGATTCGAGCTCGGTCGGGCTGGGCGCCGAAACCGCGCAGGGCACCCCGGGGGTGGTGCTGGCGCAGGGCCTGGCTGAGATCACCGGCCGCCCGGTCCAGTTGCTGCTGAACGGGCGGGTGGGTGCGGAGTCGGCCGAGCTGATCGCCCAGGTCGCCTCGTTGCTGGAGGAGACGCCGCAGCCGGACCTGGCCGTGATCATGATCGGCGCCAACGACGTCACCCACCGGCGCAAGCCCGCCTACGCAGTGCGCCATCTGAACGAGGCGGTTCGCCAGCTGCGTCAGGCTGGCGCCGAGGTGGTGGTGGGCACCTGCCCCGATCTGGGCACGATCCAGCCGATTCCGTTTCCGCTGCGCTACATCGCCCGGCGGCTCAGCCGCCAGCTCGCCGCGGCCCAGATCATTGCCGTGGTGGAGGCTGGCGGCCGAACGGTGTCGCTGGGCGATCTGCTGGGTTCGGAATTCGCGGCCAAGGCCTCGGAGATGTTCAGCTCCGACCGGTTCCACCCTTCGGCCGCGGGCTACGCCCGGGTGGCCGCCGCGCTCCTGCCCAGCCTGGTGGCCGCCCTGGGCTACGGCCCGGCGGAAGGGCTGGCCCAGCCCGGCACCCGGCTCGGAGATGCCATCGACGACGTCGCGCACGCAGCGGTGCGTTCGGTGGATTCGGCCGGTACCGAGGTCTCCGGCGTCCAGGTGGCCGGAACTGATCGCGGGCCGGGCGGGCGCTGGGCCGTCCTGCGCCGCCGCCGGTCGGCCGCCCTGGAGACGGAATCCGGGTCTCGCGCTGATCATGGCGAAAGTTGGGCGTAGGCGCGCTCCCACGACGTTGATCAGGCATGGACTTGCATGATCGGTGCGGAGAGTGACCCGGCGAAGGTGGGAAGATGACGGGCGTGAAGTACGCCGAGTCGATCGTCGATGTTGTGGGCAACACTCCGCTGGTGCGGCTGAACCGGGTGACCCGCGGCCTGGCCGCGGGACGCGCTCCGCTGATCCTGGCCAAGGTCGAGTACCTGAACCCGGGTGGCTCGGTGAAGGACCGGATCGCGCTGCGGATGGTGGAGGCGGCCGAGGCCGACGGCTCCCTGAAACCTGGGGGCACCATCGTCGAGCCGACCTCCGGCAACACCGGAGTGGGGCTGGCGCTGGTAGCGCAGCAGCGCGGCTACGGGTGCATCTTCGTCTGCCCGGACAAGGTCAGCCAGGACAAGCGCGACGTGCTGGAGGCCTACGGCGCCCGGGTGGTGGTCTGCCCAACCGCCGTCCCGCCCGATCATCCCAACTCGTACTACTCGGTTTCGGACCGGCTGGTGGCCGAGACCAGCGGCGCCTGGAAGCCCAACCAGTACGCCAATCCGGAGGGTCCAGCCAGTCACTACGCCACCACCGGCCCCGAGATCTGGGCCGATACCGAGGGCCGGGTGACGCATTTCGTCACCGGCATCGGCACCGGAGGCACCATCACCGGAACCGGGCGCTACCTGAAGGAAATGTCGGCCGGCCGCGCCAGTGGCCCGGTCCAGATCATCGGCGCCGATCCGGAGGGATCGGTCTACTCCGGCGGGACCGGCCGGCCCTATCTGGTCGAGGGCGTGGGGGAGGACTTCTGGCCTCCCGCCTACGACCCGTCCGTACCGGACCGGATCATCGCCGTCTCCGACGCCGACAGCTTCGAGATGACCCGGCGGCTGGCCCGTGAGGAAGGCCTGCTGGTCGGCGGGTCCTGCGGGATGGCGGTGGTGGCGGCGCTGCGGGCGGCCCAGGATCTCGGCCCGGACGACGTGCTGGTGGTGCTGCTGCCGGACGGCGGCCGCGGCTATCTGGGCAAGATCTTCAATGACCGGTGGATGTCGAGCTACGGCTTCCTGGCCGATCACGGCCGGATGACGGTGGGCGACGTGCTGCGGGCCAAGGCGGGCGATCTGCCCGCCCTGGTGCACACCCATCCCAGCGAGACCGTCCGCGATGCCATCCAGATCCTGCGCGAGTACCACGTGTCCCAGATGCCGGTGGTGAACGCCGAACCGCCGGTGATGGCAGGCGAGGTGGCCGGGGCGGTGAGCGAGCGCGACCTGCTGGAGGCGATCTTCACCGGAAAGGGTGGATTGGCCGACCCGGTCGGACGGCACATGTCTCCGCCGCTGCCCCTGGTCGGTGCCGGGGAACCGGTGGAGGCCGCGCGCCGGGCGCTGGAATCGGCCGATGCGGTGATGGTGGTCACCGACGGTAAGCCATCCGGGGTGCTGACCAGGCACGATCTGCTCGGGGTTCTGGCCCGCTGAGCGCGCATCGCCGGATCTGCCCGGATCGTCGTTGCTGACAGTGACCGGCACCAGGGCGATCGGCGGACGTTCGGGTGCATGCCCCCGGCCAGCCTGCAGAAGGCCGCGGTTTCCGACGATGCAAGCAGTCACCACCCGGCTGCCCAGATTCGAGGAGACCCCATGGCCCGACTGCTCGTTGTCGAGGACGATCCAGATGTCCGTGATCTGATCTCCATGCGGCTGGTGATGGTCGGCCACCGCGTGATCGCCATGCCGGACGCCGATCTGGCCATGGACTCGGTGGAGCAGTTCGGGCAGCCGGACGCCTATGTCCTGGATGTCGGGTTGCCGGGCATATCCGGATTCGAGCTGTTGTCCACCCTGCGGGAGAAGTTGCCGCACATCCCGGCGATCTTCCTGTCTGCCTCGGCCCGGGAGAGCGACATCCGCCGCGGGCACGAGCTGGGTGCCGCCTACCTGACCAAGCCGTTCGCCGCGCACGCGCTGCTCGACGCGGTCGACGAGGCCGTTACCGGCCGGCCTCAGCCATCCGCCACTGAGCATGCCTGGTGAATTGCCCCGTGAGCTAGGCACCCTTCTGGAGGTTCTCTGGCAGGACGCCGAACCGGCCATGGTGGTGATCGACGACGACTGCCGGATCGTCACCGCCAATCCGGCCGCGCAGACCATGCTCGAGCTTTTCCGGCTGCGCACCGGTGATCGGCTGCAGGGGATGAGCGAAGCGGCCTACAGCGAGGATGGCCGTCTGCTGCTGCCCGGCGAACGGCCGCTGGAGAGAGCGGCCAGCGGCCAGACCGTGCCGCCCACCATCGTCCTGGTGAAGTTCACCGGCCGGGCGGATCTGCGCCGGATGCTGCTGTCGGGCCGCCCGATCGAGCTGGACAGTGGTGGTCCCGGCGTGCTGGTCACCTGGCACGACATGACCGACAGCTGGCAGGCGCAGCAGCGCAACGCCTCCGAACTGACCCGGCTGGGCCAGCTCCTGGAGGGCGCCACCGACCACGCGATCATCATGCTCGACCCCTGCGGGCGGGTGACCACGTGGAGCGCCGCGGCGTCCCGGATCCACGGCTACAGCGACTCGGAGGCGATCGGGCTGCCCTACGCCGCCTTCTTCGATTCTGCCGACGCGGAGGCCAGGCTGCCGGACGAGATTCTGGCTCGGGCGGTCGCGACCGGCCGGGTGCTGATCGAAGGTAAGCGGGTCCGTAAGGACGGTTCGATGTTCTGGGCCCAAGCGGTGGTGACCGCGATGCGGGATGAGAGTGGCCAGCTGCACGGATTCGTCAAGGTCACGCAGGACGTGTCCGATCGGCGGGCCACCGAGAAGGCGGTGGTACAGCTGAACGCCGAACTCCAGCAGATCAATGAGGAGCTGGAGGACCGGGTGGTTCGGCGCACCGCCCAGCTGGAGTCCCAGGCCGCCGAACTGGCCGCCTCCAATGCGGAGCTGGAAGCCTTCTCCTACAGCGTTTCGCACGACCTGCGGGCGCCGCTGCGGGCCATGAACGGGTACACCCGGATGCTGCAGGATCAGTACGGGGACCGGCTGCCGCCCGACGCGATCGGCTATCTGCACAAGGTGCAGGACAGTGCGGTGCAGATGGGCAGCCTGATCGACGCCCTGCTGTCGTTCTCGCGTCTGCAGCGGCAGAACATGTCGTCTGGCCCGCTGGACATGAACGCGATGGTGGCGGGGTGCTGGGAGTCGCTGGCGCCGGCCCGGGCGGGTCGCTCGATCGACCTGGTGGTCCCGGATCTGCCCTCCGCGGCGGGTGATGCCCGGCTGATCCAGCAGGTCTGGCTGAACCTGCTCGACAATGCGATCAAGTACACCGGCAAGGTCGAGCAGGCCCGGATCGAGGTCAGCGCCGATCAGCTCAGCGACTGCATCGCCTATCAGGTCGCTGACAACGGAGCCGGCTTCGACATGCGCTATGCCGAGAAGCTCGGCCAAGTGTTCCAAAGATTGCACCGGAACGAGGATTTCAGCGGGACGGGGATCGGGCTGGCGCTGGTGCAGCGGATCGTCAACCGCCACGGGGGCCGGTTGACCGGTTCGGGGGAGCCGGGCAAGGGCGCGGTGATGGGGTTCACCCTGCCCATGGCCTGGGAAAGACATCTCGGGAGGATGACATGAAATCGCTTGCCCCTTGGGTCCTGCTGGTCGAGGACAGTCCGCACGACCGGGAACTGACCCTGCACGCATTGCGCCGGAGCCACTTCAGCGGCCGGATCGAAGAAGCACGGGACGGCGTCGAGGCGCTGGATCTGCTGTTCTGCCGCGGCCAGTTCGCGCATCGCGATCGCGACGACCAGCCGTGCGCGATCCTGATGGACATCAAGATGCCGATGGTGAACGGCATCGAAGTACTGCGCGAGCTGAAGTCCGATCCAGAGCTCAGCGAGGTGCCGGTGGTGATGCTCACGTCGTCCGCCGAAGACATGGACCTGGCAACGTGTTACGCGCTGGGGGCGAACAGCTACATCGTCAAGCCGGTGGAGATCGGTGCGTTCTTCCAGGCCGTCCGCGACATCGGGCAGTACTGGCTCGTCCTCAACCAACCACCACGGGAGATCCGGCATGTCCGTACCGCTGCAACTGCTGATCGTTGAGGACCGCGAGGACGACGCCGAACTGCTGATCGCTGAACTGCGGCGGGCCGGGTACGCGCCGGCCTGGACCCGGGCGGAGTCGCCCGAGCAGTTCACCGGCGCCCTGGCTGGCCAGCCGCAGATCATCATTTGCGACTACTCGTTGCCTCTGATGACCGCCCTGGACGCGCTGGAGATCCTGCGCCAGCGGCAGAGCGATGTTCCGCTGATCGTCGTCAGTGGGGTGATGGACGAGGACACCTGCGTGACGTCGCTGCGACTGGGGGCAGCCGACTATCTGCTCAAGGACCGGCTGGTCCGGCTCGGGCCGGCGGTCGAACACGCCCTGAATGCGCGGCAGCTGGCGGCCAACGAGATGCGAGCCCGGCGGGAGCGCCAGGTGACCGCGGACATCCTGAATGCGGTGGTCAGTCACGCCCCGGCAGCGATCTGCGTCCGCTCGCTGTCCGGCGAGCTGCTGCTGTCGAACCTGCAGTATCAGCGGCTGGGGTCGCCGATGATTGCTCAGAATCGAAATCTGGCTCCCGGAACAACTTTCGAGAGCGAAGAGACGATCACGGTGGACGGCGAAGCGCGCAACTATCTGTGTGTGAGGTATCCGGTCAGCGACGGCCACGGCGCGCCGTTCGCCGAAGGCGCGATCTACGTCGACATCACCCGGCAGAAGCGGGTCGAGCACGAGCTGCGCGAACTGGACCGATTGAAGGGTGAATTCGTGGCGACCGTCAGTCACGAACTGCGCACGCCGCTGACCAGCATCTCCGGATACGCCGAGATGCTGATGGGTGACCCGCGGGTAGCGCACTCGAAGTCGGCCAACCGCAGCGACGAGCACCGGATGATCGAGGTGATCGATCGCAACAGCCGCCGGCTGCTGGGCCTGGTCGACGATCTGCTCACCCTGTCCCGAGTGGACTCCGGTGTGCTGGGCCCAGGTGATGACCCGGTCGATCTCGGTGAGCTGATCACGTCGGCCATCGCGGTTCTCGGCCCCGGGGCCCAGGCCAGCGGAGTGCACCTGCAGGTGGAGCTTCCGGATCCGGCGCCGATAATCGGTGGTGACCAGGATCAGCTGGAGCGTGTGATCATCAATCTGGTCGGCAATGCGATCAAGTTCTCCAGCCGGGGTGGGCAGGTCACGATCCGGGCCGGGGCGCAGGACGGCCAGGTCCGGATCGACGTCATCGACACCGGTATCGGTATCGCGGCCGATGAACTGCCGCAGCTGTTCACCCGCTTCTTCCGCAGCAGTGAGGCGCGGCGGCGAGCGATCCAGGGCACGGGGCTGGGGCTGGCCGTCGTCCGCGAGATCGTCGAACGGCACCGGGGTTCGGTAGACGTGAAATCTATTGCTGGGCAGGGCACCACGATGACAGTCCGATTGCCGCAACGCCAGCCCGCGGTCAGTCCGGGTTGAACGAGCACCGCCCGCTCGGGCGTTACCGCCGGCCTTTGCGGGCCTGAAGGTAGTCGCTGACCACGTACTGACCCAGCCGATCCAGCGACGGGGTGAACACCCGGCCGCCGTTGCGCCGGGCGATCGCATCCACGAACCGTTGCAGGCCGGGATCATCCGCCAGCATGAAAGTGTTGATGGCGGCGCCGTACCGGGTGAGCGCGTCCACCTCGGTGACGGTCGCCCGGATGGTGTGCGGGGACGGCGGATAATCGAAATAGGCGTCGCCGTTGGACATCAGATGGGCGGTGGGCTCGCCATCGGTGACCACCAGTACCACCGGCTCAGCACCGGAGTGACGGCGCAGGTGCCGCCCGGCGAGGGCCAGCGCGTGCTGGAGATTGGTTCCCTGCACGTAGTCCGGCTCGATCGCGGCCAGCTGCTCAACTGTGAGCCGGCTGGCGTACCGGCCAAAACCCACAATCTGCAGTGAGTCCTGCGGGAAGCGGGTGGCGACCAGATGGGCCAGGGCCAGCGCGGTCTGCTTCATCGGCCCCCAGCGGCCCTGGCTGATCATGGAATAGGAGAGGTCAACGCACAGCGCCACCGCGGCGCTGGTCCGCCGCTCGGTCTCCACCACCGCGAAGTCCTCGGCCGCCAGACGTACTCGCGGTACCGCCGGCCGCGGCCCATCGGCAGGTGAATAGGTCTGCGGGACGGGCAATACCGCCGTCCGGCGGACCGCATTGCCGATGGACGCCACCACGTCCAGCGGCTGCTCGTCACCGAACTGCCACTGGCGCCAGGCGCCGGTCGCCTCGCCGGCCGCTCCGGCGTCCTGGACGTCGTGCTCCCCCCGGCGACTGCCGTTCAGGTGCTCGAACACCCGGCGCAGCGCGGTCTGGCCCAGCCGCCGCAATGCCTTGGGTGACAGCATCAAACCGTCGTCGCCGCGGGTGAGCCAGCCCTGCCGGGTCAGCTCGCGCTCCAGTTCCTGAAGCCGTTCCACGTCGGCCAGTGCTCCCTGGCCCAGGGTTCTTTCGACCGCCTCGACGTCGACGTCGTCCAGGCTGGCTCCGGGATAGTCCTGGCCGAGCTGATCGATCACGTCGTCCAGATCGGCCAATTCCTGCAGGGCGCCGGCCGCCTCTGCGTAACCCAGTGGTTGCTCCCCGCGCATCCGGGGCCCAGGCTGCCCCCAGTTCAGGTCAGGCCGCAGAGCCTGCAGATTGTCATTCAGCTGAGCCATCTGGCCAGTCAGGCCGCCATCGGCGAACGCCTGCTGCATCAGGCTGGCCAGCTCGGCCCGCTGCTGCGGCGACAGGGACGCCATCAGCCGCTGGCCCGCCTCGGCCTGGCGGGCCAGTGAGTCGATCAGCTCGTCCACGTTCTGTGGATTGTCCGGGAACATCTGGCCGTGCGCGGCCATGAACTGGTCGAAGTCCTGCTGGCTGTCTTCGCCGCGGGCATGTTTCTCCAGCAGCTCGTTCAGATCGCTCAGCATCTGCGACAGCGCCTGGCTGGCGGCGGCCCGGGCTTGCGGATCAGCATCGGGACCCATGCCCTGCAGAGCATTCCGGAGTCCTTCGAACTGCTGATCCAGCACGTCGTTGCGCAGCCCATCCAGGATCTGCTGGTATATCTGCTCGGCTTCCTTACTGGCCCAGCGATATTCGGAGAGCTGGGCGATCGCGGCCGAAGTCGAGCGAGACAGGTTGGCCAGCTGAGCCTCGGCGAACCGCGCGTCGTCGTCCTTGCGCCCGGACAGTTCCTCCCGCTCGGCCGCCAGCGCCTGATCGAGCTGCTGCTGGGCTCGGGTGACGGCGCCGTCCAGCTTTCCCCGGCGCAGAAGGTCCCGGCGCAGTCGCTCGGCCCTGGCCCGCAGATCGCGCAACCCGTTGCGCCGTTCGCCCGCTGAGGCCCGATCGGACAGGCCGTCGGCGAGCAGGTCGCGCAGCGCCTCCCGGACGCCTTCGCCGGCCAGGACCCGTTCGCCCAGCTGATCCAGCGCCTGCCGGACGTCGTACGGCGGCGCCAGCGGATCAGGGCCGCCGTGCCAGGGGCCGTATCGGTATCGCGGGTCCCGGCGCCGCCGTGTCATCGGCTATTCGCCGCCGTAGATGGTCCGGCCGTCGTCCAGCACGTCCTTGGCTAGCCGGCGAGTGAGATGCAGCCCCTCCAGGACGAATTCGGCGGCTGAGGCGGCCTCGGCCGGGCGGGGCGGGCCGTCGAAGCCCAGTCGCTCGAGGACGGCGGACAGGCCGGGAACCTGGCCCAGCGAGCTGAGCAGGCCGGCCGAGGAGACCATTTCACCGCTCAGGATGCCGTCGGCCTGAGCGGCCGCGGCGATGAAGCCGGCCAGGTCGATGCCACCCAGCCGGGCCCGCCAGGTCTCGGCGATGCTCCGCCGGAGCAGGTGATCCAGGATCTCCATCTCGCGACCTTCGCCGTCGGCCTCGAACTCGACCTTGCCGCGCAGGGTTCCGGTGATGTTCTCGGTGTCGCCGACCCGGGCCACCGGCAGGTCCTCGCCGGTCAGCGCTCCCCGGCGAAGCGCTGCGGCCGAGATGGTTTCGGTGCCGGCGATGGCGAACCGGGCGGAGATGCCGGACCGCTGATCCACCGCCGAGCTCTCCCGTACACCGGCGGTGAATCGGGCCATCACTTCGAGCAGGTGAGAGGGGACGGTGGCCACCAGTTCGGCTTCCTGGTCCACCAGCTCGATCTCGAGGTTCAGGTCGGCCGGGTAGTGGGTACGGATCTCGGCGCCGAACCGGTCCTTCAGCGGGGTGATGATGCGCCCGCGGTTGGTGTAGTCCTCAGGGTTGGCGCTGGCCAGCAGCAGCACGTCGAGCGGCAACCGGACCACGTAGCCACGGATCTGAATGTCGCGCTCCTCCAGGACATTCAGCAGGGCGACCTGGATCCGCTCGGCCAGGTCGGGCAGCTCGTTGACGGCCACGATGCCGCGATGCATGCGAGGCACCAGGCCGTAGTGAATGGTCTCCGGGTCGCCCAGCTCTCGACCGGCCGCGACCTTCATCGGATCCACGTCGCCGATCAGGTCGCCGACGCTGGTGTCCGGGGTGGCCAGCTTCTCGGCGTAGCGCTCGGTGCGGTGGATCCAGGTCACCGGCAGCTCGTCGCCGAGTTCGGCCGCCCGGCGCCGCGAAGCCGGAGTGATCGGCTGGTAGGGATGTTCGTGCAATTCGGCTCCGGCGATGGCCGGAGTCCACTCGTCCAGCAGGCCGACGATGGTCCGGATCAGGCGGGTCTTGCCCTGGCCGCGCTCACCGAGCAGGACGAGATCGTGTCCAGCCAGCAGAGCCCGTTCCAGATCGGGCAGCACCGTGTCGTCGAAGCCGACCACGCCAGGAAACCGCGACTTACCGGCTCGCATCAGGTCGAGCAGGTTTTCCCGGAGTTCGGCCTTGACGCTGCGCTGGACGTGTCCGGATGCGCGCAGGGCGCCCACCGTGGCGGGCAGGCCCCCGGGCGGGCTGGCAGGGGCAGATTCGGCAGAGAAGTGGGGAGCTTGGCTCACCAGTCGACGGTACGTCGCGAGGCCGGCCCTGTGCACGCCGGATCGTCATGCTCCAAGCGAAACCAAAACGGGAATGCGTTCACGACCCGGCCGTGTGAAGGATCTACTGCCGAGAGGGCTGGATCCCGATGGCCGCGAACGGGATGGGGCAGCACTTGCTCCCGGCGCAGCTGAGCAGATCGTCGCAGCCGGCGTCGACCGCTGATCGCAGCGTCGCAGCGATCAGGGTCAGGTCGGCGATCTTCGACTCGATCTCCTCTAACTTGCGGGCCGCGCGCTCGTGCAGGCCGGGCGGTGCCTGGCCGTGGCGGTGCCGCCCGGCGTCGAGGAGCTCGGAGATCTCGCGCAGGGTGAATCCCAGCCGCTGAGCCGCTCTGATCACCCGGAGCACGGTGATTGCTTCGGGTGGGTAGAGGCGATGACCGCCCGGAGTCCGCTCCGGCGGGGGGAGCAGGCCCCGGCGTTCGTAGTAGCGCAGCGTCTGGGGGCCAACGCCCGCCGCGCTGGCCACCTGACTAGGCCTCAGCCCGCCGGTGGGCCTCAAGGGGCCAGCCGGGCCGCTGCCTGGCTCTGCAGCGCGTCCAGCACGGCGGTGTAGCCGGACGGCACGTCGATGTCGAGGACAAGATCCGGTCCGGCTGAGCCGAAGGAGAAGGTGAAGAAGGCGCAACAGCTGGCCTCGCGGGTGGTGAGGTGCCGGGCGGTGAGCTCGGCCTCCGGTTCCAGGTGCCAGCGCAGCCGGGTCGGCGCGGGCCGGTCCTGGCTGCGCAGCGATCGCGCGAACAGCTCCTCGAATTCAGCCAGCCGCCCGGGACGTTCCGCGGCCGGAAGGGTGCAGCTGCCCGGCCCGCACGCCAGCACATCCGTGGTCATAGGAACGACGGTAAACCCGTACTCAGGTACCGGTTGCAAGCATTCGGCGCCAGGAAGATGACCGCAGCTCGGCGTATTGTCGGGGTCAGGCCGGGCCGCGCGCCGGGTTCCCAGGATTCTGGAGGCGGGCATGATCTGGTTCGGGGTGATCGCGATCGTCGTGGCGCTGGGTGTGCTGATCTGGTGGGGTAATCGGCGCGCGGCTCAGGCGGAGGACGAGACCAGTTACATGGGCGAGGACGCGCCGCAGCCGTTCCGGTTCACCAGCGTCGTCCCGCACTGGCGCAAGCGCTGAGCGGCTCAGCGGGGGACGGCCGGGATCGGCCGGGCCATACGGCATGGCGCCCGTCCGGGCGCGGGTTCATGGTCTAGACCGGCTTGTATTTCGGCGCCGCTGAAGGAGGGCACATGCGCGTGCTGGTTGCCAACCACGTCAGCCTGGACGGTGTCATGCAGGCTCCGGGTGGTCCGGACGACGACAGCCGTGACGGCTTCCGCCATGGCGGCTGGGCGGAGCGGGCGACCGACTCCGCCCTGGGCGCCGCCATGAGCGAACGGATGGGAGAAGGGTTCTCCTGGCTTCTCGGCCGGCGCAGCTACGAGGACATGCTGGCCCACTGGAACGAGGTCGGCGGCCCGTTCAAGGACGGCCTGAACCAGGCGAGGAAGTACGTGGCCTCGTCGAGTTCGGGCACTGTGCTGCCGTGGCCGAACTCCACGTTGCTCAGTGGTGATGTGCCGGCTGCAGTGGCAGGGCTGCGCGAACAGCCGGGCGGCAATCTCGTGATCATGGGAAGCGGTCAGCTCATCCGCTCCCTGCTCCGCCATGGGCTCATCGACGAATTCTTCCTGATGATCCACCCGATCGTGCTGGGCACAGGTCGTCGCCTGTTCGGTCCCGACGAGGAGACCCGTCCTTTGCGTCTGATCAACTGCACACCGGCCAAGTCCGGAGTGCTGATGGCGACGTATCGGCCGGCTCAGGACGCCGCCGGCTGACGATCGTCACCGGGTCACGGTGCGGGCAACATCCGTCCAGCACCTTGGACCGGAGCTGCTACCGGCCGAAGCTGAAGATCCAGGAACGACTAGTCCGCCTGGCATCACACGACCTGACGGCTTCTGAGCTGGCACGAGAGGAGTCGCAGCCCGGCGGTCCGCCGGTAGGAGTTCGATCAACCCTCGGTCTTGACGCCCAGACCGGCCGGGCAGCTCACGCCGGTGCCGTGATGCGGGCAGTACCCGTTCGGCACCTTGTGGAGGTACTGCTGGTGGTAGTCCTCAGCGTAGAAGAACGGACCGGCGTCCTGCGCTGAACGGCCCTCAGTGGTGATGTCGCCGTAGCGGTAACGATGCAGCTCGTCCTGGAACGCGGCCCGGGACTGCTCGTAGGCCTTCTGCTGCTCCTCGGTGGTCCAGTAGACCGCCGAGCGGTACTGCGAGCCGACGTCGTTGCCCTGCCGGAAGCCCTGAGTTGGATCGTGCGACTCCCAGAACACCTTGAGCAGCTCGGCCGCACTGACCACGCCCGGGTCATAGGCCACCATCACGATCTCGGTGTGGCCGGTCAGGCTGGTGCAGGTCTCCTCATAGGTCGGGTTCGGGGTGTATCCCCCCATGTAACCCACGGCGGTGGTGACGACGCCGGGCACCTGCCAGAAGTCCTTCTCCGCGCCCCAGAAGCAACCCATCGCCAGGTAGATCACCTGCGTGCCCAGCGGCCAGGGGCCGGCCAGCGGGGTTCCCAGGACGGCGTGCCGCTCGGGCACCGGGTATGGCCGTTCCGACCGGCCGCTCAGCGCCCGGTCCTGGTCAACCATTGTGCTCTTGGCCCTGCTTCCGAAAAGCATTCTCTGCATCTCCTTGCGTTGGGGAGCCGCTGGTAACGCTCCACTGGCCTCAACAAGAGCAGCTCAGCCTTAGTTCCCGCGCTGATGCTTACCGCACCCTGACGCTGATCAGCACTTCAGCCCGCCGAACTGCGGCTGGGAGCCCACATCAGAGGGCTGAGCTGGCGATCTTGGTGCGGTCAGATCACCTCACGGCGATCGACCACGCTCGGGTAACGGATCGGTGAGTGCCAGGCCTGAGCCAGCAGCCCGGCGGCAGCTCGCAGCTCCTGCGCCGAACGGGTGAACGGGATCCGTAGCCGGGATTCGAATGACCCGTCCACCCCGAACCGGGGGCCGCTGGTCAGGGTCAGGCCGATCGCCGCGCCGCTGGCCACGATCTCGCTGCTGCGTGGTTCGGGCAGCCGCACCCAGACGACCATCCCGCCGTCCGGCTCGTTCACCCGCCAGCCCGGCAGTTCACTGGCCAGCGCATCCCGTAGCGCCCGGTACTGCCCGGCCAATTGAGCCCGCCTTCGCGGCACGATCACACCCAGCTGATCTAGCAGATGCGCCGCCGCCAGCTGCTCGACGATCGGCCCGGCCAGATCATCTCGGGCCCGGGCCACCGCCAGCTGGGAGATCAGTGATCGCTCGGCCCGGATCCAGCCGATCCGCAGGCCACCCCAGATCGTCTTGCTGGTCGATCCCAGGGTGATCACCGCGCCCGGCCGGGCATAGGCGGCGAAGGGTGCCACCGGCAGAGCTGGCCGGCCCAGCTCGGCCCGCAGGTCCAGGGCCTGGCAGGTCTCGTCCACGATCGCGATCGACCCGGTGTCGCTGAGGGCCGAACTCAGCGCCGTCCTGGTCCGCCCGTCCATCAGCCGGCCGGTCGGGTTGTGGAAGTCCGGGATCAGGTAGGCCAGCCGGGCTCCGCTCTGGTGCAGCACCCGCCGGATCCGGTCGGTCTGCCAGCCGTCCTCGATCGGCAGGGCCACCGTGCGGCCCCCGGCCCGGCGGACGGCGTCGATGGCGGCCGGATAGGTCGGATGTTCCACCAGCACCCGATCACCGCGCTGTGATACCAGCGGCAGCACCAGGTGCATGGCGTGCAGGGCGCCCGCGGTGATCAGGATCTCTTCGGCCGAGGTCGGCAGACCGCGAGCGGTGTAGGTGGCGGCGACCTGCTCGCGCAGGGCGTTCAGCCCAGCGGGGCCGTAGCCGTTGCCGGGCAAGTAGTGCGGCAGGTCGCGCAGTGCCGCCGAATAGGCCGCGTGCACCTCCGGCGGCGCCGGGGTCGCGGCCGAGGTCAGATCTCCCCGGCCGTCGGCGCTGCCTGGCTCGCCCTCCATCTGCACCGGCCAGGGTGTGAGCGGACCGGCGTCGCGCGGCAACCGGGTCCAGGTGCCGGCCCCTTGACTGCCGTCGGCGTAGCCCTCCTCCCGGAGCAGCCGATAAGCGGCGGTCGTGGTGGTCCGGCTGGCGCCGATGCCCAGCGCGAGCGAGCGCTCGGAGGGCAACACGGTGCCAACCGGCAGGCGGCCATCCAGGATCAGCAGCCGCAGCCGATCAGCCAGCGCGCGGTATCCAGGCACGCTGGCTTCGGCCGGACGCCAGTCCGTCAGCAATGGGTCCAGTTCGCGGGCGCTGACCCGGCTTCGGGGACGTAGTGGCCGCCTTGTCAGGGTAGACATGAAGCCAGTGTCACGTAAGTGGCTATGGTGAGCAAGGCCAATTTTGATAACTTAAGGGCATGGCAATCATTCTGCTGGTCCTCGCCATCATCGTCATCGCGGCCCTCGCGCCGCGCTTCGGCGCCGACAGCCGGGACTTCGGTCACGGCCGCACGGACAACCACATCGACTATCACCCCACCCATCCTGATCATCGCGACACATGGGTCACCTCGTTCCGGTGATCGGCCGGTCATCGGCCGCACTAGGCTCCAGCTGTGCCTGACTGGACCATGAGCGGCTTCTCGACCAGGGCGATCCATGCCGGGTCGGACCCCGATCCCGCCACTGGCGCGGTGATCACACCGATCTATCAGACCTCCACCTACGCCCAGGACGGCGTCGGCGGCCTGCGCACCGGGCTGGGCGCCGGCTTCGAGTACTCGCGTTCGGCCAATCCGACCCGGACCGCGCTGGAGAACTGCCTGGCCGCGCTCGAGCAGACCGGCTCAGATCGAGCCGGGCGGGCCTTCGCCTTCGCCTCCGGGCTGGCCGCGGAGGACACGCTCCTGCGCGCGGTGCTGCACCCCGGTGACCACCTGGTGGTGCCGGACGACGCCTACGGCGGCAGCTATCGGCTGATCGCCCGGGTGGCTGGGCCGTGGGGGATCGAGCACTCGCCCGCACCGATCTGGGACGCCGATGCCGTGGCGGCCGCCATCCGCCCCGGCCAGACCCGGCTGATCTGGGTGGAGACGCCGACCAATCCGCTGCTTTCAGTGGCCGACATTCCCCGGCTGGCCCAGATCGCGCACGACGCGGGTGCCCTGCTGGTGGTCGACAACACCTTCGCCACGCCCTACCTCCAGCAGCCGCTCGCGCTGGGAGCCGACGTCGTTGTGCACTCCACCACCAAGTACGCCGGTGGCCACTCGGACGTCGTTGGCGGCGCCCTGGTGATCGCCAGCGGGGTGACCCTCGGCTGGCTCGATCCAGCCGGCGACCCGAGCCAGCTCGGCCCCGATCTGGCCACCCGGGCCGGCTTCCTGCAGAATGCGGCCGGTGCGGTGGCCGGGCCGTTCGACGCCTGGCTGGTTCAGCGCGGGCTCAAGACCCTGGCCATCCGGATGGAACGCCACTGCGACAACGCCGAGCAGGTGGCGGCCATGCTGGCGGCTCACCCCCGCGTGACCCAGGTGCACTATCCCGGATTGCCCGGCCATCGCGGGCACGATGTCGCTCGGACCCAGATGCGCCGCTTCGGTGGCATGGTGTCCTTCCAGGTGGAGGGCGGCCAGGAGGCGGCCCTCTCGGTCTGCAAGCGCACCCAGGTGTTCACCTTGGCCGAGTCGCTCGGCGGCGTTGAGTCGCTGATCGAGCATCCCGGGCTGATGACGCATGCCTCGGTCGCCGGGTCGGCCCTGCAGGTACCTGATGACCTGATCCGGCTCTCCGTCGGGCTGGAGGATGCCGCCGACCTGCTCGAGGACTTGTCCCAGGCGCTCGACTAGCCGATGCCGCGGTGGGTGTCATCGTGAGATGAGCGATGCATCGGGATGAGGGCAGGATGTGGACATGACGGATCAGAGTGGCACCATGATCGCGCACGATCCGTCACATGGGCGGTTCTTGGATCTGGCGGCGGATCCAGCGCTGCAGGGCGAGCCGGCTCCGCGGGCGGTGGAGGTGCCCTACGGCATCCGGGCGACAGCGGGTTGGTGCTGGCGGCTGCTGCTGATCGGGTTCACCATCTTCGTGCTCGGCCGCGGCTTCATCATGTTCGAGGTGGTCACCGTTCCCCTGGTGATCTCCTTGCTGCTGGTGGCCCTGCTTCGCCCCCTGCACCAAGGCCTGATCCGGACCAAGGATCGGATCGGGCTGCCGCCCGGGCCGGCCGCGCTGGTCACCATCCTGATCGGCATCGGCGTGATCGCCGCACTGATCACGTTGATTACCCAGCAGATCTCCAGCGGTTTCGGCGAGTTGTCGGACGACGCAGCGAAGGGGCTGGGCACCCTCCAACGCGAACTGGCCGACAGTCCGCTGCACCTGACCAATGCTCAGCTCAACGAATACGTCACCCAGATCCAGGACGCCATCCAGAAGAACCAGGGCAAGCTGGTGTCAAGCGCGCTCAGTGTCACCAGCACCGCACTGGACTTCTTCACCGGCCTGTTCCTGGTGCTGTTCTCCACCTTCTTCTTCCTGTCCAGCGGCGCCAGCATCTGGCACTGGGTGGTCGGGATCTTCCCGGCCGGGTCCCGCGAACGGGTCAACGGGGCGGGAACCCGAGCCTGGGCAACGCTGACCGCATTCGTTCGGGCGACCGTGATCGTGGCGCTGGTCGACGGCTGCGGCGTCGGCATCATCGCAGCGATCATCGGTGTGCCGCTGGCGATTCCGCTGGGCGTGCTGGTCTTCCTCGGGGCGTTCGTGCCGGTGGTCGGTGCCCTGGTGTCGGGGATCGTCGCGGTACTGGTGGCTCTGGTGGCCGGTGGGCTGACCAAGGCTCTGATCATGCTGATCGGGGTGATCGCCGTCCAGCAGGTGGAAGCCCATGTGCTGCAACCGTTCCTGATGGGCCGGGCGGTGGCGGTGCACCCGCTGGCGGTGATCCTGGCGATCGCGATCGGTGTGCTGGTGGCCGGCATCGTCGGCGCCCTGTTCGCCGTTCCGCTGGTCGCGGTGATCAACGTGGTCAGCAGTTATCTGTTCGGCCGGGACAAACATGCCCCAGCCAAGCCGGCTGAGGGTGAAGTCGGCCCGCTGGCGGACGAGAAGCGCAGTGTCGACCCCGGCTCAGCTGACACGGTCCGGACCCCGGCCGGTCATACTGATGAGCCGCCCCCCGCCGATTTCCGCTCATTCCGCCGAGGCGCCCGAGACGGCGGATAGCCCTAGCGGCTGAGGCCGGGGCGACGCGTACGGGTACGGGTACGGGTCAGCGGATGCCGTGGCTCTGCAACCACATCTCCAGCAGGCCCAGCTGCAACAGCTTGTTCCCGTCCAGCGGAGTGCTGCCAGCGTTCGGGTCGGCCAGTAGCCGCTCGACGTAGGCCGGGCGAAACAGGTCGCGGCGCCTCGCCTCAGGCGCGGTCAGGGCGTCAGTCACCCGGTCGAGCAGCTTGCCCTCGAGGTGGCTGATGCCCGGCACCGGGAAATAGCCCTTGGGCCGGTCGATCACCTCACCGGGTACCAGCCGGCGGCCAATGTCCTTGAGCACGCCCTTGCCACCCTGCGCCAGCTTCAGCTCCGGCGGGCAACTGGCCGCCAGCTCGACGAACTCGTGGTCCAGGAACGGCACCCGCGCTTCGAGACCGTGCGCCATCGTCATGTTGTCGACCCGCTTCACCGGATCGTCGGTCAGCATCACCTGGGTGTCGATCCGCAGGGCGGCGTCCACGGCAGTCTGCGCGTCCGGCCCGGCCAGGTGGCGCGCCACCCATTCCCGCGGCGGGTCGCCGTCCGGCAGGTACTGCGGGTTGATCACCCGGGCCATCTCGGCGGCGTCCCGGTCGAAGAACGACGCGCTGTAGGTGCCCAGAACCTGGTCGCGGGCCAGCCCGGCCAGCGGCTGGTACCAGTGGTAGCCGCCGAGCACCTCGTCGGCGCCCTGTCCGCACTGCACCACCTTCACGTGCTGCGAAACCGCCTCGCTGAGCAGGTAGAAGGCCACGCAGTCGTGGCTGACCATCGGCTCGGACATCGCGTGCACGGCGTGTTCCAGCGGTGGCACCAGATCAGCCGAGGCGATCTGGACCTGATGATGCTCGGTGCCGAACTCGCGGGCGATCAGATCGGAGTAGAAGAACTCGTTTCCGGACCGCCCTCCGGCGTCCTCGAAGCCGATCGAGAAGGTGCCCAGGTCGCGCTGTCCCTCACGGGCCAGCAGGGCGACGATCAGGCTGGAATCCAGCCCGCCGGAGAGCAGGACGCCGACCGGCACGTCGGCCACCATCCGGCGGCGGACGGCGGTGCTGAGCGACTCCAGCAGCGCATCCTGCCAATCGGCCTCAGTCCAGCTGGATCGGGTTCCAACTCGGGCGAAACTGGCTGACCAATACGTGGTTTCGCGCATCCGGCCGTCAGCCTCGTAGATCCGCACGGTGGCCGCAGGCAGCTTCTTGACCCCGTTCAGGATCGTCCGTGGCGGCGGCACGATGCTGTGCAGGGTGAGGTAGCAGGTCAGGGCGGCCGGGTCGATGGAGGTGTCGATCCCGCCGCCGGCCAGCAGCGCCGGCAGCGTGCTGGCGAACCGGATCCGGTCCGCGTTCCCGGCGATGTACAGCGGCTTGATGCCCAGCCGGTCGCGGGCCAGCACCAGGCGGCCGGTGTCGCGCTCGGTGATGGCGATCGCGAACATGCCGATCAGGTGCTCGGCGAAGTGCTCGCCCCATTCCGCGTAAGCCTTGAGCACCACCTCGCTGTCGCCCTCGGAGAAGAAGGTGTGGCCCTTGGCCCGCAGTTCGTCCCGCAGCTCCTGGTAGTTGTATATGCAGCCGTTGAACACGCCGGTGAGGCCACTAGCGGGATCGGCGATGGGCTGGCCGCTGGCCGCCGAGAGGTCGATGATCGTCAGCCGGCGATGCCCCAGAGCCACCGGGCCCCTCGACCAGCTGCCCGCGTCGTCCGGCCCCCGGTCGGTCATCGTGGCGGTCATCCGTTCGACCGCCGCCACGTCAGCCACGGACGAATCCAGCCGCATCTCTCCTGCGAATCCACACATGTCTTCTGATGCTGCCAGAGCGCGACCGGCTCGCTGCTTTAGCCAGACTGCGCCCGGGTGCGTCTGCCACCGGGTATTAGACCAGCTCAGACGGGTAATCGCCGCAGCATTGGGCCGGTGCCTGGCCCAGGCCAAAAGGTGACGGGATTCACGTCGAAGGGCGTTCGTACCTGCCGTAGATCTCGGCCGCGGCCTGACCGAAGCCGCCGGGCTGGGCGGCCCCCTCGAAGGTACGAGCGTTGGAGTCCATCTCGGCCACCCAGCGCCAGCCCTTCGCAGCGGCCTGCGCGCGGGCCGCCTCCAGGCGCTGCGGAAGCTCCGGCTGAGACCGCTCCCACTCCGCGTCGAGCGCGTCGGCCACGCCATAGTGCTCCGCGGTCGCATGCACAGCCAGCAGGAGAGCGGCACTTCCCTTCGTCCAGGCGCCGTAGGCCATCTTGACCGCCGATGCGGCGGCCGGGCTGGCGGTCAGGACGACGGTATCGATGACGGTGCCGGAGAACAGGGCGGCGGCTCGGTCTGCCTGGTCGCCGCTCAGGAAGACCCGCGGGGGGGCGGGCCGCTGCGGCGGCGGCCCCACGATTCCGCCGTCGACGGCGACCGCTCCATTTCGCTCGGCAGTTCTGTGCACGGTTGCCGCAGTGTCAGGGTCGATCGCGTTGAGGTCGACGTAGAGCCCGGTGAACCGGCCTACGGACTCAACGACGTCCTCGGCCGCGCCGGGCGGGACCACCGACAGGACGGCGTCGCAGCCATCGACCGAGTCAGCCGGACTCAGCCCGGCGTCGTCCGCCCGGGTGCGGGTGGCCCGGCCGCGCCCGGCCGGCAGCCAGACGACGTCATGGCCGGCCTGGACCAGCTGGGCCCCGACCGCCGCTCCCATCGCACCCGGGTTCAGAACCGCAATCCGCACCTGTCCTCCATCCGCAGGCCCCGCGCAGCCATTATGGCCGGGTAGCCATGTGCTGGGGCCGCCCGGCTGGGCTGGTCCGGCTCAGCCGGTGAAAGGCTTCGCCGCCAGGATCTTGGCGGAGATGTGCTTGCCGTTCGGCGCCGTATAGGTGACGGTATCGCCGACCTTGTGACCGACCAGCGCCATGCCGAGCGGGCTGCGCTCGCTGTAGACGTCCATGTTGGTATCGCCGGCCACCTCGCGGCTTCCCAGCAGGAACGTCATCTTCTCGCCCTGCAGATCGACCGTCACCACGCTGCCCGAGTTGACCGTGCCCTCCACGGCCAGCGCCTCGCCGACCTGAGCGTTCTCCAGCAGCTGGCGCAGCTGGCGGATGCGCGCCTCCTGCTTGCCCTGCTCCTCCTTGGCCGCGTGGTAGCCGCCGTTCTCCTTCAGATCGCCCTCAGACCGGGCTTCCTCGATCTTCTTGGCGATATCGGCCCGGCCCTCGCCCGACAGGTATTCGTACTCGTGCTTCAACCGGTCGTAGGCGTCCTGCGTCAGCCAGGTGGAAGTCGTCGTCTCGCTCACGAAAGGTGCTCCATTCGATCGTTCTGCTGTGGCGCTGCTCGAGCACGTGCTCGACCCCCCGAGAGGCCAAACCGCAAGCCTAACAAGAAAGCTTGTGCTGGGTTGACTTCGACGTCATCGCAGCTCAGCCGCCTCTTTGAGGCATCCGCAAGGTCAGGAACGGGCCAGCTTGCAGGCCGTGACTACGCCAGTGTTGGCCGGCTCGCTGGTCCGGACCGAGGCGGTGATCCGGAACGTGCGCAGCTTCGACGCACCGACCGGTCCGCTCCTCACATCCGTGGACCCGACCACGGTGCGGACCTGGTTCAGGGCTTGGACGGTGCACACCGCGGCATTCCGGCGCCCGGCCTTGGCCAGAAAGGTGACCTCGAAGGTGACGTCGACACCGGCAGGCGTGTTCCGGTAGCCGATGTCCTGCCAGGTCACCGCCGGGCTTCCGGTGGTCAGGGCGAACCAGGTGGCATAGCCCACCGGGACGGCCAGCAGGCACCCCGCCGCCAGCGCCAGCAACCATCGCCGGCGCCTCGACATCGGGCGGCCGTAGCGCTGAGCCAGCTCATCGGTGCTCACCCATCCATCCTGCTGCACCGGGTGGCGCGGCAGGCGTGAGGCCGGCCACCGGCCTTTCTCCGCCCGATGGCCAGGGAATGCCCCCGCATCCGTCATGATTGTCGACCAGAGTCCGCACCGTGAGGCGGCAGGACCGCAACGCAACGATGACGTCAGGAGGCCGATCAGGGTGGCCGAGCAGGTAGCCGGGCAACTTCGGCTGATGGCGGTGCACGCGCATCCCGATGACGAGTCCAGCAAGGGCGCGGCGACGCTGGCCCGCTACGTCGACGAAGGCGCCGAGGTGCTGGTGGTCAGTTGCACCGGCGGGGAGCGGGGCGACATCCTCAATCCCCGGCTGAAGGACAACCCGCAGCTGAAGCGGGACATGGCCGAGGTCCGCCGCCAGGAGATGGCCAAGGCGGTGGAGGCCCTCGGCGTCCAGCACGAGTGGCTCGGGTTCGTTGACTCCGGGCTGCCCGAGGGCGACCCGTTGCCGCCGCTGCCGGACGGTTGCTTCGCCCTGGAACCACTGGAGACCGCGGCCGAGCCACTGGTCCGGCTGGTCCGGCAGTTCCGGCCGCACGTGATGACCACCTATGACGAGAACGGGGGGTACCCCCACCCCGATCACATCATGTGCCACAAGGTCTCGGTGGAGGCGTTCGAGGCGGCCGGTGATCCGGACCGCTATCCCGGCAACGGTGAACCGTGGGCGCCGCTGAAGCTGTACTACGACCGGGGTTTCAACAAGAAGCGAATGATGCTGATACACGAGACGTTGCTGGCCGAGGGCCTCGAATCGCCGTTCGAGGACTGGATCGAGCGCTCCAAGGACTGGCCCGAGCCGGTGATCACCACCCAGATTGACTGCGCCAAGTGGTTCCCGCGCCGGGACGCGGCTCTGCTCGCGCACGCCACCCAGATCGACCCGGACGGCTGGTTCTTCTCGATTCCGCTGGAGCTGCAGCAGCGGATCTGGCCGCATGAGGACTACCAGCTGGTGCGTAACCTGGTGCAGTCGACCGTCCCCGAGGACGACCTGTTCGCTGGGGTGCGGGAGCGGGCAGGAGTCTGACCATGCTGGTGCTGGCCATCGCTCTGGCGGCGGCGACCCCCGATCCCGGGCCGGCTCACATCCCCGAGCCGGACACGGTCTCTCCCGGATTCGCCGGCTTCCTCACCGTCTTCCTGCTTGCCGCCGCCACCATCGTGCTGGTCCGGAGCATGGTGAAGCACTTGCGCAAGGTGCGGTACTCGCCTGACCCCAGCCTGGAGTCGCCGGCCACTCCAGCCTCCGGCCGGGACAATCCGCCCGCAGACTCCTGACCCAGATCGCTGACCACGCGGCCGCTCCCGGGCACGCCGGCGCGGCCGATGCGGCCCCGGCCGCATCCGGGCACGTCTGCTGGGCCGAGGCGAGGGCTAGAAC
>CAXUFS010000005.1:0-30031 GCA_964250315.1 uncultured Kineosporia sp.
GTCCAGGACCGAAGCCAGCGTCTGGGAAGGCTTGCGCTCCAGGTCCTTCCTGACCGGGACCGGCGTCAGCGGCGGCGAAGCCGCGAGGGCCAAAGGCCGGTGGGAAGCCGGGACCAGAACCAGGGCCGAACCGAGACCCGGACCTGGGACCGAAGCCCCCCGGGCCAAATCCTCGGCGGCCCCAGCGTCCCTTGCCGGTCCAGTGCGGGTGTCCAGCGTTGCCGAATCCCACGTCGCCTGAACCTTCGGAATCGTCGTACATGTCTGAGTTTCTCATCGCTGTATCTCCTCTCGATACGTTGTCGATATATCGTAAACGAGCGGGCTGGAGATTTGTTCCGCCGCCGCCGGCCCGGACAACCGGCGCAGTGACTATCAGGGTTGAGCGCTAGCGTTCCGACTCGTGGGCCGTCGTCTTTGGTTGGGCATTGGCATCCTGGTGGTCGCTCTGGTCGCCGCTGGGGTGCCGCTCGGCCTGACCTACCGGCATCACCGGGTCGCTCGCGAGCAGCGAATCGCCGCCGCCGCATTCGCCGGCGCCTGGACCAGGGGCACGCTGTCGCAGCTGCGCTTCGCGGGCTCCTCCGGAGCGGACGTAGCCAAGGCGGTCGCCCAGGAGACCGCAGGCCTGACCGTCCAGTCGAAAGATGCGCCGTCGTCGGTGCAAATCACCCGCATCCGAAAAGGCTCCGGTAGCGACTCGGCCAGCGCCGGTCTGGCTGTCTCCTGGCGGCTGGCCGGGCAGCGGACCTGGACGTATGCCAGCACCCTGCCATTGAGGAAGGTCAGCGGAACCTGGCTGCCGTCCTGGACGCCGTCGATCATCCATCCGAAGCTGCAGACCGGCGGGCGACTGATCGCCAGCGTTCAGCCGGCCGCGCGCGGAGAGATCATCGGGGCGGACAACACCGTGCTGGTCACGCAGCGGCCGGTGGTCGTGGTCGGGCTTCAGCCCTCGCGCACCGAGGACATCGATGCGTCAGCGCAGCAGATCGCCGACGTCACCGGCATCGAAGCGACCGGGCTGGCCAAGCGAGCCAAGGCAGCCAGCAAGGACGCCTTCGTCGAAGCCATCGTCCTGCGCCGGCAGGCCTACGACGAGGTGCGCGGCCAGCTCCAGCCCATACCGGGGGCGGTGTTCCAGGAGAGGGATCAGTCCCTCGCGCCCACCGCTGACTTCGCCCGGCCGATCCTGGGCACGGTCGGCGCTGCCACCGCGGACGTCGTCAAGGCCTCCAAGGGCCGGGTCACGGCCGGAGACATCACCGGGCTGAGCGGGCTTCAGCGCAGCCAGGACGAACTGCTCGCCGGGACCCCGGGCCTGCTGGTGCGGCTCGAACCGGCCAATGGCCCAGTCAGCACCCTGTTCAGTGACGAGCCGGTGACCGGTCAGGACCTGCACATCACCCTGGACGAGAAGGTCCAGCTGGCCGCTCAGCGTGCCATCCTGAAGGCGCCGAAGCCGGCCGGCATCGTGGTTCTCCGGGCCAGCACCGGCGACATTCTGGCGGTGGCCAATGGGCCGTCGGCGGCCTCGGGTTACAACCGCGCTCTCTTGGGCCAGTACCCGCCTGGCTCCACCTTCAAGATCGTCTCCGCGATGGCTCTGCTCAAGGCCGGCTACAGCCCGAACACGCCGGTCGCCTGCCCAGCCTCCATCAACGTGGGCGGCAGGACGTTCCAGAACGCCGAGAATGAGGTACTGGGCACGGTCGCCTTCCATCACGACTTCGCCGACTCATGCAACACGGCCTTCGTCGGCAGCTCCTCCAAGATCACCCAGAAAGAACTGGCCGCGACCGCGAAGTCGCTGGGCTATGGAGCCGGCGCCGACCTCGGGGTCAGTGCGTTCACCGGTGACGTTCCTGCCGGCGGCGACGCGGTGGCCCACGCTGCCAGCATGATCGGTCAGGACAAGGTGCTGGCCAGCCCGTTGACGGTGGCCGGGACCGCGGCGGCGATCGACGCCGGGACCTATCATCCGCCGCGCCTGCTGCTGAACGGGACTGCGGACCGGGAGCGCAGTACCGGCACCGCCGCGAGCCCCCGCGCCAGCACCGGGTCCGATCCTCAAGCCGCTCCGAGCGGCGAGCCGAGCGCCGCCTTCACCCCGCCAGAGCCGGCCGGCGGCGTCGATCTCGACCCGGGCCGGGTCGCCGCCCTCCGGACGATGATGCGGGAAGTGGTCACCAGCGGAACCGGAACTCCGCTGAAAAGCGCTGCGGGTGGCCCAGTTTCCGGCAAAACCGGGACCGCGGAGTTCGGTCCGGGGGATCCGCCCAAAACGCACGCCTGGTTCACTGGCTTCCAGGGCGACATCGCGTTCGCGGTCGTGGTCGAGGACGGCGGATTCGGGGCGGAGACGGCCGCTCCGATCGCACGTGATCTGCTCGACCAGCTCGCTTGAACACCAGCGATCCTTTTCCGCTGCCGGGTCCGGCCCGGCCCCTCCCGGTGCGATCGCGGCTACCGCGTTCGACCTGGCTGATCATGCTGCTGGCCGTTGCCGGGCTGAGCCTGGGCTGGCTGGTCAAGGCCCCGTGCGTGCAGACGTATCCGTCGCTGGGCGGCGTCTCCACACTGAAGAATTGGGCCGACTACCGGCAGTACACGCTGTATTGCTACTCCGACACCATTCCGCTCTACGGCGCCGACCGGCTGGACCAGGGCGGTCTCCCGTACAAGACCAGCTGGAAGGATCCGTCCACCGGCCAGAACCGGTACATGGAGTACCCCGTGGTGACCGGGATGCTGCAGTACGGCGTCGCCCTGGCCACCAATGCCTGGCAACGCATCACCCGGGCGCCGGACATTCCGATCTATCCCAGGCCGCCCAAGGTCGTCGTCTACTTCACCATCATGGCTGCTGTGCTGGGCGTGGCCTGGCTGGCCGCTGTGGCGCTAACGCTGCCATTGGCGGCCCGCCCCCAGCACCTCGTTCTGATGACACTGTCGCCGTTGCTCGTGGTGCACGCCTTCACGAACTTCGACGCCCTGGCAGTCGCCCTGATGGCAGCCGGCCTGTTCGCCTGGGCCCGAAACCGGCCGTGGCTGGCCGGGGTGATGCTCGGCGTCGGCGGGGCGGCGAAGCTGTACCCGCTGTTGCTGATCGGGCCACTGCTGGTGCTGTGCTGGCGGACCGGCCAGTTGCGAACCTGGCGCCGGACGGCCCTGGCGACGGCGCTGGCCTGGGTATTGGTGAACGCCCCGTTCGCTGTCCTGTTCCCCGACGGCTGGCGGGAGTTCTTCCGGCTGAATTCGACCCGCCCGGCCGACCATGACTCGGTGTACAACGCCATTTCGGTGCTCACCCACTGGCCTGGTTTCGATGGACCGCTCTACTACGGCCAGACGCCGGTGAAGCTGAATCTGATCAGCCTGGGGCTGCTGGCCGGCCTGTGCGCTGGCATCGGCCTGATCGCCGTGCTGGCTCCGCGCCGTCCGCGCGTCGCATCGCTGGCTTTCCTGGTGGTCGCGGCGTTCCTGCTCACCAACAAGGTGTGGAGCCCTCAGTACTCGCTCTGGCTGGTCCCGCTGGCGGTGCTGGCGCTGCCCAGGTGGCTGCCCCTGATCGCCTGGATGAGCCTCGACGCCTATCTGTGGGTGGTGCGAATGGGGTACTTCCTGAACCTTACCGACCCAGCCCGTGGCAACTCACCGGAAACGTTCGTCAGGGTGGTGCTGATCCGTGATGCCCTGGTCGCCATCATCTGCGGCTGGATCATCTGGACGATCTTTCGCCCGGGCGACGATCCAGTACGAGCGACTGGAGCCGACGACCCGGCCGGGGGGGTTCTCGATCATGCAGCCGATCGCGGTCCGCACGTGCAGATCCCGTCCGCAATCACCGCTGCCCGTGGGCGCTGGCGTTCGCGTGAATCGCGTCGTGCACCCACCGCGCCAGGCCGGGAGTTCGTTCCTCGTAGTACGTCGTGAAGCGGGAATCAGCCAAGTACATGTCCGCCAAGCCCGCATGAATCTGATAAGTGCAGTCGTAGAACGCCGAGCTGATGTGCTGCCGGTGCGCTTCGGCGGCCTCGCGAGCCTGCTCGCTGTCCGCCGCCAGGCCAGCGGTGAACAGTACGGCCATCCGGTCCGTCACCGCCTGCTGCTCCGCCTTCACCCTTAACCAGTCCCCCTTGGTGTAGGAGGCGGTTCTGCCCCTGCTCTGCTGATAGCTGCCGGTTTCACCCCAGCGCTGCCGGGTTTCGTCTGCGTACTGACCAGGGTGATCCCCGCCGAAGACGTCGAGCATCTCGTCCGGGGGCAGATTGATCCCCATCTTCTGTGCCTCCATGGTGCGTTCCAGGACGGCAGCGATCTGCTGCAACCCTCCGATCCGGGCAAGTACGGCGGAGAGCTGGCGGCGCAGCAGCTGACCGGCCCCGGTCCCGGCGTCGTCGAGCATCCGCCCGATCTGGCCCAGGCCGAAACCGAGCTCCCGGTAAGCGAGAATGTGCTGCAGCCGGCGCAGGTCCGAGTGCTGATACTCGCGATAGCCGGCCGCCGACCGCCCGGCCGGTCTGAGCAGCCCGATCCGGTCGTAGTGGTGCAGGGTCCGCACCGTCACTCCGGCTAGCTTGGCCACCTTCCCGATCGGAAGACTGGCGCGCCGGCCGGGCCCGTCTCCCTGGTCAAGGCCATCCGCGTCGGGCATGTGATCGACGGTAAAGCCTGACGTTGCGGCAAAGTCCAGCCGGTCATGAGCGATAACTCAGAGTGTTCTTGGTTCGGCCGATCGTGACATACGTGAAAACCCTGCGCGACGGTGCCCGGCCTTTCTAGAGTTCGCTCGCCGTACATATCCGGCCGCGCAATCGGGACTGCACCTGGGGGCGTGCCACAGCAGACGGAGGAGTCCTCTATGGCGTCGCGTCGGCGCAAGTTCTTGCTGACCTTCACGGCCTTGGCCGCCGTGACCACCTTGTTCGGTTCGCAGGCCTGGGCGGCCAGCGGGCCGTCGGCTGCCCAGAGCAGTGTCCCGGCCGCGGTGCCAGCCACCGGCACGCCCCAGATCCAGGACGGCGCCACCGAGGCCATCGCCCAGATCGGAACCACGATGATCGTCGGAGGGTCGTTCACGACCGTCCGTAACAGCGGCAGCACGACGAACATCACCCGGAACCGGATCTTCTCGTTCAACAAAGCCACCGGAACGGTGAACACCGCTTTCGCCCCCAACTTCAACGGCGAGGTCGACGCTCTGCTGGCCGGGCCCACCTCCGGAACCGTGTACGTCGCTGGGCAGTTCACCACCCTGGCCGGGGCGACCGTACCCACTGTGGTCCTGCTGAACCTGAGCAACGGCTCGCGGGTCACCACGTTCGCTCCGGGCTCCATCACCCGTGGGATCGTCTCGCTGGCCCTGGTCAACGGCCAGCTCATCGTGGGCGGCTCCTTCAGCACGATCGGCACAACCGCCCGCACGACCCTGGCCTCGCTGAACCCGTCAACGGGTGCGCTGACCAACTATGTCAATGGCATCAGCATCACCGGCCACCACAACTACGGGCACGTGTCGCAGGCGGAGAAGGACGCGATGCAGCCACCGCCGAACTGCACCACCTGCACAACCCCCGAGGAGGTCCAGGGACGTACTCAGATCGCTCGCCTGGCCGTGAATCCGCAGGGCACCCGGATGGCCGTGATCGGCAACTTCTACACGATCAACGGCGTCACCCGGGACCAGATCGCGATGTTCAACCTGAACGGCACCGCGGCCACCCTGGACACCAATTGGGCCAGCAGTGCGTACTCGGCCAACTGCTTCTGGTTCCTGTTCGACGGATACATGCGTGACGTCGACTTCTCTCCCGATGGCTCGTACTTCACCGTGGCCGCCGCCGGTGGACACGAGGCGATCAATCCGCTGCAGGCGGGCTGCGACAGCATCTACCGGTTCGAGACCAATGGCAGCGGCAGTGACGTGCAGCCGACCTGGCGCCAGCAGTCCGGTAGCGACAGCTACTACTCGGTGGCCAACACCGGCACGATGGTGCTTGCAGCCGGTCACCCTCGCTGGGCGAACAACCCGTATGGATTCGACGGCCCGATGCCTGGCGCGGTGGCCCGTCCGAGCATCCAGGGGCTCGACCCGGTGAATGGCATGCCGCTGGCTTGGAACCCAGGCCGTGAGCCTCGGGCCCACGGCATCGAGGCTGTTCTGGTCGCCTCCGACGGGATCTGGATGGGGTCGGACACGCAATACTGGGGCAACGAGCAGTATTCGCGGCCCCGGCTGGCCTTCTTCCCGCTGACCGGTGGTTACACCCCCGCGTCCACCGCCACCGCAGCGGCGTCCCTCTACCTGGCCAATGGGACGGCGCTGACCAAGCGGACGCTGTCCGGTACCACCGTAGGCAGTGACCAGAGCTCTACCTCGCCGCTGAACTTCAGTGGCGTGCGTGGTGCAGTGGTGATCGGCAACACCTTGTTCTACGGGTCGACGTCGGACAACCGGCTGCACAGCCGGCCGTTCACCGGCGCCGTCGGCGGCACCGACACCACCGTGAACCCGTACAGCACGGTCTGGGACACGGTGATCGACAATGGCCGTACTCCGCCCCCCGGTTCACCGAACACCTATTTGATCGGCGTCCCGCCGGACCTGTACAGCTCCAGTGGCATCGGCTCGCTGACGTCCCTGGCCTATGACCGGTCGACCGGGCGGCTCTACTACACACTGTCGGGCAAGTCCTCGCTCTACTACCGGGCGTTCAGCCCCGACAGCGGCGTTCTGTATCCGATCGCCAACACGGTAAGCGCTCCGGACATGACGTCAACCACGGGTATGAGCATCGTCGGCGGCACGATCGACTTCGTGAACGGCGGCGACCTGAAGACGTCGAGCTTCGGCTCGGCCGGATTCACCGGCTCCGTCTCCACCATCGAGAGCGCCCGCAGCTGGGCGGGCACGTTCTTCTCGTACTCCTCGTAATTCCAGCTCGCACGACCGATGGCCGCGGACATCCTCCGCGGCCATCGGCCTGCCGGGAACGGGCGGATCCACCAGCCGGCCGGAACGATTGCCCACTGCGGCCGCGAGTGCTCGGCTGGCTGGAGTCAGCCGAGCGGAGCGCCATGGTCAGTAGAGTGCTCCGGTTATGACGCGCACCCGGGTCTATCGCGACGGACGGCTGGCGAGGGAGAACTTCCCGCCCGCTGACATCTCGGATCACTTACAGGATCCGGCCTGTGTGGTCTGGCTGGACCTGACTGCTCCCACCGAGCACGACCTCGCGATGGTGGCGGAGGAGTTCTCCCTGCACCGGCTGGCGGTGGAGGACGCGATCAAGCGCCGCCAGCGGCCCAAGCTCGACACCTACGACACGCATCTGTTCATCAGCGCCTACCAGGTCACGCTGGAATCGGGGTCGCAGAAGGTCCTCACCAACGAGGTGGCCATCTTCGTCACCAAGCAGGCGCTGATCACGATCCGGCAGGACGACCGCTTCGACATCAAGGCGGTGATCAGCCGATGGGACAACCTGCAGGACTTCCCGGTGGACGCCGGTTTCCTGCTCTGGGGCGTCCTGGACTACACAGTGGACACCCACTTCACAGCGGTGGAACAGCTGGACGACGCGATGGAGGGCCTGGAGGACATCCTCTTCGAGGAGAAGCCGCAGCAGAAACTGGTGCAGCGCAAGACCTTCGAGTTGCGCAAGGGCCTGGTAACGCTGCGCCGGGTGGCACTGCCGATGCGCGAGGTGGTGAACAGCCTGCTCCGGCGCGACCTGCACGTCGTGGACCAGGCGATGCAGCCCTACTACCAGGACGTCTACGACCATGTGCTGCGGGTGACCGAGTGGACCGAGTCGCTGCGGGATCTGGTGTCCACCGTTCTGGACACCAATGTCTCGATGCAGAGTAACCGGCTCAACATGATCATGAAGAGGCTGACCAGTTTCACCGTGGTCATCGCCGTTCCCACCGCGATCACCGGCTACTTCGGGCAGAACGTGCCCTACCCCGGCTTTGGTCACTGGTCGGGCTTCGTGGTCTCCTCGCTGGCCATCCTGGCGGTTTCAGCTCTGCTGGTCGTTCTGTTCTACGAGCAGGATTGGCTCTGAGCCGCCAGTGAGCCCTGTCGAACGCACCCGGCTGCTGATCCTGCTCGCCACCCTCGCGCTCGCCCTGCTGCTGATCGGCCAGCCGATCACGTGGAAGCTGCTGCGGCACGTGGTCACCATCGCGCACGAGGGCGGCCATGCGGTGGCCGCGCTCGCGTCCGGGCGAACCCTGTCCGGGATCAGGCTGCATTCCGACACCTCCGGCGTGACGGTGTCATCCGGGCGCCGATCCGGGCCCGGCATGGTCCTGACCGCGGCGGCTGGCTATCCGGCGCCCTGCCTGATCGGCGCGATCTTCGCGGTGCTGATCGGCGCGAACCGGATCAGCCTGATGCTCTGGGTCAGCCTGGCCCTGCTGGCGGTGCTGCTGACTCAGATCCGGAACGCCTTCGGGCTGCTCAGCGTGGCTGCGACCGCAGGGCTGATCCTGCTGGTGCTCCTTCGCGGCAGCCCGCTGACGCAACTGGGATTCGGCTGCACGCTCAGCTGGCTGCTGCTGGTGGGCGGTGGCCGGGCGGTACTCGAACTGCAGCGCACCCGCCGCATTCAGCTACGGGCCGGTGGCGGCAGCTATCTGACCTCGGACGCCGATCAGCTGGCCCGGCTCACCCATGTCCCGGGGCTGGCCTGGGTCGGCCTGTTCCTGATCGTGGCCGCGGCCAGCCTGGGCGCCAGTGGCTGGCTGCTGTTGCGCCAGACCGCACATCTACTCAGCTGAAGCGGTTTCAGGCCCGCTTCCGGGCCAGTCGTTCAGCCGTTCAGCATCTGAACCAGGGCCTCCAACCGGTGCTCCCACTGCTGCTTCAGCGAGGCGGCCCGACCGGCCGGGACATGCTCGTGCTGGATCTTCAGCGCGGTACCACCGGCCACCGCAGCCACGTCGATCTCGATCAGAGTGGCTGGAGCGCCGGGCTGCTGATGCCAGCTGAGCCGCAACTGCTCCAGCGGATGGAAACTACGGACGACTCCTTCCGACCCGTCGGCACAGTGGTAGGACTCGCCTTTACCGCCCAGCACGGCGCCTTCCCCGAGCCAGATCGCCGTGCCGGGCGGGCTGATCAGCGCCTGCCATACAGCCCCGCTGTGCTGTTCGAGAGTCCGGCTCAGTTCGATCGACGTGGGCGGGTCATTGGTCGAATCCCCAGGCTGTTCTGCGTCCAGGGCTGATCCGGCGGCTGTCGGCATGGGCCTCTCCTGAGATCGTGATGTCCCGGCGGAGCTGCCAGACAGGCAGTCGTCGCCGGTCGTGGGTCAAGGACATCACTGGGCAGGCGGCGTGGCAATCCGCCGAAGGGCGCGTCCGGCGATCCCAGCCGCAGTCAGGCCGGTGCCTGCGCGGTGGTCGAGGTCAGCACGACCTTGCCGCCGATCACCTTGGACGGATAGGAGGACAGCCCGGTGGGCGCCGGCCCGGCGATGTGAGCGCCGGTAGCAATCTCGAAGGTGGAGAAGTGGCACGGGCACTTCAAATTCGTGCTGCCGTTGGGAGCGACCTTGCAGTTCTGATGGGGGCAGATGGACGAGAACACCTTGGGGTCACCGCCCCCGGCGGGCCGGGTCACCAGCAGGTCGAGTCCCGCCGCGGACGCCTTGACCGCGCCACCCTCCGGCACCTCGCTGACCGCGATCACCTCGACGTTGTCGCTGGCCGGGGTGGCCAGTCCACCGGCAGTCGGGTTACCTCCCGCACCCGAGCCTGATGGCGAATCTGCCGATGCCGAGCTGTCATCGCCACCTGCGCAGGCGGCCAATCCGGCCACGCCGAGCACGGACGCGGCCGAGGCGAGCATCACCCGGCGCCGGGGGGCCGCCGAGACGGGCGAGCCGGTTGCTGCGGTGGTTGCGGCTGGCAGGGCTGGGACCGAGGTGTCCGTCTCCATCAATGAGCCTTCCGGGTGATCACTGCGACATGTGCCTGGATGAGTCGTGGCCGAACAGGCGCGCAAATCTAGCGGCTGACCTTGTGCGCCTGAACCGGCCCGGCCGGCTCCGGCAAACGCCCCGTGCCCGGCCGTCGCCTACGATCAGTTCAGACATGAACGTCAGCGACCTGGATTCCCGGCTCGGCGAACTGCGTGCGCTGCTGCCGGAGCTGTCGATCCGGGACGAACATCGGCTGAGTGGGCGGCTGGCCGCGGCCGCCCGGGACCGGGCCATCGGCCCGGTGACCGCCGAAATCAGCGCCGCCCGCGAGCAAGTGCTGGCCCGGGCGGCGTCCGTCCCGCCGGTCCGCTATCCAGCGGACCTGCCGATCACCGCCCGGCTGGCTGATCTGAAGGCCGCCCTCAGCGACCACCAAGTGATCATCGTGGCCGGTGAGACCGGATCGGGCAAGACCACTCAGCTGCCCAAGCTGTGCCTCGACCTCGGGCGGGGCGTACGCGGGATGATCGGCCACACCCAGCCGCGCCGGATCGCGGCCCGCTCGGTGGCGGATCGAATCGCCGAGGAACTGGCGGTACCGCTGGGCGATCAGGTCGGATTCACCGTGCGGTTCAACGACCGGATCAGTGAGGGCACCCTGATCCGGCTGATGACCGACGGCATCCTGCTGGCCGAGATCCAGCAGGACCGGATGCTGCGCCGCTACGACACCATCATCATCGACGAGGCGCACGAGCGCAGCCTGACCATCGACTTCCTGCTCGGCTACCTGAAGCGCCTGCTCCCCCGGCGTCCAGACCTCAAAGTGATCATCACCTCGGCCACCATCGATCCGCACGCCTTCGCCCGGCACTTCGCTCAGGACGGCGAACCGGCTCCGGTGATCGAGGTGTCCGGGCGCAGCTACCCGGTCGAGATCCGTTACCGCCCGCTGATTCTGGCCGCTGAAGCCGCTGAAGCCGCTGACCCGGCTGGCCCGGGTGACCCAGCCGGAGACGGCGCCGGGACGCAGGCCGATGTGGTCCGGGATTCGATCACCGCCATCTGCGACGCCGTCGACGAGCTGGCCCTCGAACCACCAGGTGACGTGCTGGTGTTCCTCTCCGGCGAACGCGAGATCCGTGACACTGCCGACGCCCTGGCCCGCACGGCCGGGCTGAAGGACGGCCGCACCGAGGTGCTGCCGCTCTACGGTCGGCTGTCGGCGGCTGAGCAACACCGGGTCTTTTCCGCGCACGCCGGGCGCCGCATCGTGCTGGCCACCAACGTGGCCGAAACCTCGCTCACCGTGCCGGGAATCAGGTATGTGGTGGACCCTGGCACGGCCCGGATCTCGCGCTACAGCCAGCGCACCAAGGTTCAGCGGCTGCCGATCGAACCGGTCTCGCAGGCTTCAGCGAATCAGCGTGCCGGGCGCTGCGGCCGGCTGGCCGCCGGGGTTGCGATCCGGTTGTACTCCGAAGCGGACTACCTGGGCCGGCCGGCTTTCACCCAGCCGGAGATCCTCCGCACCAACCTGGCCTCGGTGATCCTGCAGATGGCCGCGCTCAGGCTGGGCGACGTCGCCCAATTCGGCTTCCTCGACCCACCGGACAGCCGGCAGATCAAGGACGGGGTCGCCCTCTTGGCCGAGCTGGGTGCCCTGCAACCTGATTCGGTATCCGGACCGCTCCGGCTCACCCCGGCCGGGCGCAGTCTGGCTCGGCTGCCGGTTGATCCGCGGCTGGCCCGGATGCTGGTCGAGGCCGGGCCGAACGGATGCCTGGACGACGTTCTGGTGATCGTCTCCGCGCTGGCCATTCAGGATGTGCGTGAGCGTCCGCTGGACAAGCAGCAGGCGGCCGACCAGCAGCACGCCCGGTTCGCCGACGCCGAGTCCGACTTCATCACCGTGCTGAATCTGTGGCACTATCTGCGCGATCAGCAGGCCGAACTGTCGTCGAACCAGTTCCGGCGGTTGTGCGTCCGCGAGTACCTGCACCATCAGCGGGTCCGCGAGTGGCAGGACCTGCACGGCCAGCTGCGCGGAATGCTGCGCCAGATCGGTTTTCGCACCTCAGCACCAGATCGGCGGGAAGAGGCGCGCGGCACCGGTGAAGCCGCCGCGACCAGAGGTGCGCTGGAACACCCGCACCGCAGCGGTTCTCAGCGCGACGCCATCCATCTGTCGCTGCTGGCCGGGCTGCTGTCCCGGATTGGACTCAAGGACGGCGACACCCGGGAGTATTTCGGCGCCCGCGGCGCCCGGTTTCAGATTCAGCCTGGCTCGGCCCTTTTCCGGACCACACCGCGCTGGGTGATGGTCGCCGAGCTGGTCGAGACCACCCGGCTGTGGGGCCGGACGGCGGCCCGGATCGACCCACTGTGGGCCGAACGGCTGGCCACGTCGGTGGGAGGCCTGGTCAAGCGCAACTACAGCGAGCCGCGCTGGGAGCGTAAGCGGGGCGCTGCGGTGGCCACCGAGCGGGTCACCCTGTTCGGTGTCCCGCTGGTGGCTGCCCGGACCGTCCAGTACGGGCTGATCGACCCGGAACTGTCCCGCGACCTGTTCATCCGGCGAGCCCTGGTCGAAGGCGATTGGCGGACCAGTCACCGGTTCTTCCACGAGAACCGGCGCCTGCTCGAGGATGTCGAAGAACTGGAGGACCGGGCCCGCCGCCGCGACATCCTGGTCGACGACGACACCCTCTTCGACTTCTACGACCAGCGCCTGCCCGGCGACATCGTCTCGGCCGCGCACTTCGACGCCTGGTGGAAGCGAGCCCGCCGGGAGCGGCCCGACCAGCTCAGCTTCTGGACCTCGATGCTGGTCCGCCCGGCCGCGCCGTCGGTGGACCCGGCGCAGTACCCGGAGATCTGGCGCTCCGGGGATCTGGTGCTGCCGGTCAGCTATCAGTTCGAGCCGGGCACGGCGGCCGATGGGGTCACCGTGCACGTCCCGCTCGATGTGGTGAACCGGGTCGATGCCCAGGACTTCGAATGGCAGATCCCCGGGCTGCGGCTGGATCTGGTCACCGCCCTGATCCGCGCCCTGCCCAAGGAACTTCGCAAGCGCCTGGCCCCGGCGCCCGACCACGCCAGAGCCGTCCTGGCGCAGCTGGATCCGGGTTCCGAACCGCTCCTCCCGGCGCTCAGCCGGGAGCTGCTGCGGCTGACCGGCACCCAGATTCCGGTCAGTGCCTGGGCCTGGTCGCGGGTACCGGCCCACCTGCGGATCACCTTCGCGGTCGAGGACGACGCCACCGTGCTGGCCCAGGGCAAGGATCTGGATCAGCTGCGCCACCAGCTGCGGCCGCGGCTGCAGCAGACGCTGGCCCAGGCCGCAGAGCAGGCGCTGGAGCAGCTGACCAGCGGGCGCCAGCGACGGATGCATACCTGGGCTCTGGACGAGCTGCCCCGGACGGTGCGGATCCCACGAGATTGCAGGCTGGTCGAAGGTTTTCCGGCCCTGGCCGATCTCGGGGATGGGGTCGAGATCCGGATCTGCGACACCGCCCGGGAGCAAGGGCAGCTGATGCGCCGCGGCGTCCGGCGATTGCTGCTGCTGGCCGTGCCTTCCCCGGCCCGGGCGGTGCTGGCCCAGCTGGACAATGCGTCCAAGCTCGCGCTGGCCTCTGCCCCGCATGCGGGGCCGAGTGAACTGTTCGACGATTGCCTGGCGGCGGCGGTGGATCAGATCGTGGCCGGTCTGGGCGGACCGGCCTGGGGCCAGGCCGGATACGACCGGCGGCTGGCCGGCGGCCGCTCCACACAGACCGCACAGGGGAGCCGGGTGATGGAGCAGACTGCGGCCGTGCTGGCCCGGGCCCGGCAGGTGCAGCTGGCGATCCGGGCCGCGTCCAGTCCGGCGCTGCTGTCCTCACTGGCCGATGTCCGCGACCAGCTGGCCGCGCTCGTCCATCCGGGATTCGTCACCGCCTCGGGAGCGGCCCGGCTGCCCGATCTGGACCGCTATCTGCAGGGCATGCAGCGGCGGCTGGAGCGGTTGCCGGAACGGCCCGGCCGGGATCAGGCGAGCCTGGCCGTCGTGCGCGAGGCGCAGGCCGAGTACGCGCAATTGCTCGCCCGGCTGGCTCCGGGCCGCAGTGAGGACGACGATGTGCAGGCTGTTCGCTGGATGATCGAGGAGCTGCGGGTCAGCCTGTTCGGGGCCGGCCTGCGCACCGCCTACCCGATCTCACCTCAGCGGCTGCACCGGGCCATCACGGCCCTGGCCGCCGGCCCAGCCTGAGTGGCCTGGTTCCAGGTCCGCGGTCGCGCGCTCGAACGGGCACCGGGCACATTGATCGCAGTCCAGCTGGCGATCATGCGGAGGGGCCCTGGGCCTGGCTGAGGCCCAGAGCCGTTCCGTCCGGATCAAGCTTGGCCAGCAGCCGTTCGCAGACCCGGGCCAGCTCGGTCACCTCGTCCGGCCCGAGCCCGTCGAACACCAGTCGCCGTACTTCGTTCACATGCCCGGGCGCGGTCTTGACCAGGTATTCCAGGCCAGCGCTGGTCAGCGTGGCCACCTGTCCCCGGCCGTCCTCGTCGGCCCGGCGCCGCCGCACCAGACCCCGTTCCTCGAGCCGGGCCACGGTGTGAGAAAGCCTGCTGGGTGACGAGGAGGATCTCATCGCCAGCTGAGTCATCCGCAGTGAGCGATCCGGCGCCTCCGATAGCATGGCCAGCACGAAGTACGCGAAATGGGTCAGGTCCGCGTCATGCTGCAGCTGGGCATCCAGCGCGGCGGGCAGCAGCATCATCGTCGCGGCCAGTCGCCGCCAGGCGGCCTGTTCGGCGCTGTTCAGCCAGTCAACAGGCTGATCGGGACCGGTCGCTGCGCTCATCGGAACATTGCGAAGGGCCGCGTCCGCCGGGGGGCCACTTTCGGTCACCTGGCCAGCGTACGAGTCCCAGGCTGAACCAGCGCTGGGAGAGAACGCCGAGAGGTGACGCTTGCCGGTTCGGGTGAGAGCGGTCAGCAAGGATGGCCAGCATCGATTCAGCAAGGTGGCCTGCGAGCGGATCCGGCTGATCGAGGGGCGCGGGGTGGACGGCGACGCGCACGCCGGGGTCACGGTCCAGCATCGTTCCCGGGTCGCGCGCGACCCAGGCCAGCCGAATCTGCGGCAGGTACACCTGCTGGGCACCGAGTTCTTCGAGCTGGCCGCGACCGCCGGTTATCGCCTGAGCGCCGGGGACATGGGTGAGAACGTGCTGATCGAGGGGCTGGATCTGCTCGGACTGCCTACCGGCACCCGGCTGCGGCTGGGGCAGGACGCCGTCGTGGAGGTGACCGGGTTGCGCAACCCGTGCGCGCAGATCGACCGGTTCCAGCCCGGCCTGCTCGCGGTCGCGGCCGGGCGGGACGAAGCCGGGCGGATCGAGCGCCGGGCCGGCGTGATGTCGGTGGTAGTGACCGGCGGAGCGGCGGCGGCCGGGGATCCGGTGGCGATCAGCCTGCCACCGGAGCCACACCTGCGGCTGGAGGTGGTCTGATCAGCCCGACTTGCGCCGGAACTGCCGCTGACGTTTGCTGTTCGACTGCTTGAGCCGCTGCCCCGGTGCTCCGGCATTGCCGGGATGCTCACCGGTCAGTGACTTCTTCCGATCCAGAGCTTCCCGGAACCGCCGTTGCGCCTCACTCGGCTCACCCGAAGCGCCGTCATCGCTGTGATCGCTCTGATCGCTCTGATCGCTCTGATCGCCGGTCGGGGTACCGGCCTTCGGATCGCTCATGGAGTCAGTATCCCCCGGAACAGCGCGGGTTCCGGTTCGCCGAGCTGGGCTACGTGCATACGGGTCCCGGACGAGGCAAGGTAGGGAGGTGGGCCTCACCGCGACCGTAGACGACCGCAAGAATGAGCCACCGGTACTGCCGGTTTCGGCGCGGTCTCCGCTGCTGCTGGCGGTAGACGGCAACAGCCTGCTGCACCGGGCATACCACGCCGCTCAGCGAGGCGGGCCGGGTGAGCCGCTGCGGGACGACGCGGGCCAGCCGATCTGGGCGCTCAAGGGGCTGGTCAGCTTCCTGGCCAGTGCGGCGTCACGGCTGACGCCGGACGCCCTGGTGATCGGCTTCGACGCAGGCCCGGACACGTCCGTGCGGCGGGCCGAGTACCCGCCCTACAAGGCCCACCGGGTGGCCAAGCCGGAGGACTTGTGCGAGCAGCTCGACGCGGCGCCGGCGATGCTGGCTGAAGCCGGATTCTGCGTGGTCACACCGGAGGGTTACGAGGCCGACGACGTGCTGGCCAGCGCGGCCCGGCTGGCCCGCCAGACCGGCTATCGGGCCACCGTGATGACCAGCGACCGGGACGCCTTCGCGCTGATCGATGCGAGCACCTCGGTGCTGCGGGTGCTGAACGGCGGGATCGACGTCTCACCGGTGCTGACCGGGGAGAAGCTGCCTGCGGTCTGCGGGGTGACCGCCAGTCAGTACCGTGACCTGGCTGCCCTACGCGGAGACGCGTCGGACAATCTGCCGGGTGTGGGCGGCATCGGCACCAAGACGGCGGCCATCCTGCTGGCCGCATTCGGCCGCCTGGACGACGCGTACGCCGCCCTGGACAGCGGCCGCGAGGCCGAGGTGAGGGCCGCGATCGGTGGGACGGCAACTGCGAAATTGGCTGCGCCGCAGGCCAGATCGCAAGTAGAGCGAAACCGGCGGCTGATGTCTATGCGGGATGATCTGCCCCTTCCGGAGTTGCCGGCGATGCGGTTGCCGCTGGATCCGATTCCGTTGCAGACGGCTCTGCGGGCCCGGCAGATCTATTTGGGGCCGTCGTTGTGGGCGCTGGCCGGAGCCAGTCCGCCGATGTGGCTGGCCGAACGTCAGGGCCGCTGGATCGGCGCCGGGCTGGACGCCGGAGACGGTGCTGGCACGGCCCCGGGGGTTGAGGGTGATCCGCCGCATGCTGCCGGGCTGGGCGGTGATCGTCGGGATCCGATGGCCCGGGCCCAGACCGACCGGGTGATGCGCAATACCGCGCCGGTCATCCCGCGGCGGCCCAGCCGCTATGCCGCCAGCGACGACCAGCTCAGCCTGTTCTGAACCTGCTTTCAGCTGGCGATCTCCGGAATCACCCACCCGCCGAGGAGCTCCAGCGGCTTGATCGCGGCGCCGGATCGGTTCAGCGGCAGCCGGCTGGCCATCCCAGGAGGCGTCCCGCCGTTCACGACACGGCTATCGAGCGATCCATGACGGGCCGTCATGGGAGTGGGACGAGCAACGGGTCCACGGCCTGAACCGGGACCCGTTGCTCGTTTAGGGTGAGGCGGCTCAGCTGCAGCCGGAGGTACTGCCGCAGCCCTCGCAGACGAAGCAGGACCCGGCTGGGCGCATCTTGGTGCCGCAGGTGAAGCACATCGGAGCATCTGCGGTGCGGCCCTGCATGGCTTCGAACAGCTCGGCTGATGAGTGCACCTTCACCGGGGCGGTCTTGGCGGCCGCCGCTCCGGCTCCACTGCGATCAGCCACCTCCTGCCCGATGCTGGATCCGGCCTCGCCGGAACCCATTGCGGCGGTGCCGATATCAGCTCCATCCGCGGACCCGGTCACCGGCTCGACCGGCACCGGAACGACCGGTGCCACGGGCACCGCTGGCGCGGCCGGGAGAGAGTTGGACGGTGCGGACTGAGCCAGATTCTCCAGCTCCTCCTCGATCTCACCGGCGTTCTCCTCCGGCAGGTACGACCCGGTCTCCAGCTGCCGCTGACGTTCGCCGGCCGTGTAGATACCCAGCGCTGAGCGGTCCTCGAAGGACAGGTGGTCCAGCGCCAGCCGCCGGAAGATGTAGTCCATGATGCTGGAGCTCATCCGGATGTCCGGGTCGTCAGTCAGCCCGGCCGGCTCGAAACGAAGATTGGTGAACTTCTCGATGTAGGTCTCCAGGGGCACGCCGTACTGCAGCCCGACGGATACCGCGATCGAGAAGGCATCCATCACCCCGGCCAGGGTCGACCCCTGCTTACCGAGCTTCAGGAACACCTCACCCAGTCCACCCTCGGGGTAGGTGCCGGCGGTCATGAAACCCTCGGCGCCCCCCACGGTGAACCGGGTGGTCAGCGACGGCCGGGACTTCGGCATCCGCTTGCGGGTGGGCCGGTACTCGATCCGGACCGGAGCCTCCATAGCCGCCGTTGCGGCGGTTGAGCTGGTTGCGCTGGTTGCGGTCACCGTTTCGGCCGCGCTGGCGCTCGCCTTCTTGCCGTCCGACAGTGGCTGGCCGACCTTGCAGTTGTCCCGGTAGACGGCCAGCGCCTTCAGGCCGAGCTTCCAGCCCTGGAAGTAGACGTCCCCGATGTCCGCCACGGTGGCGGTCTCAGGCAGATTCACCGTCTTGGAGATCGCGCCGGACAGGAACGGCTGGGTCGCGGCCATCATCCGGACATGACCCATCGGCCGGATGGCCCGCTCGCCCATCGCGCAGTCGAACACCTCGTAGTGCTCGGGCTTCAGCCCGGGAGCAGCCACCACGTGCCCCTGATCGGAGATGTATTCGACGATGGCCTCGACCGTCTCCTCGGTGTAGCCGAGCTTGCGCAGCGCCCGCGGAATGGTCTGGTTGACGATCTGCATCGAGCCGCCGCCGACCAGCTTCTTGAACTTGACCAGCGAGAAGTCGGGCTCGATACCCGTTGTGTCACAGTCCATCATGAAGCCGATGGTCCCGGTCGGAGCCAGCAGCGAGGCCTGCGCGTTCCGCCAGCCGTTCGCCTCACCGAGCTTCAGGCACAGCTCCCACTGCCGGGTGGCCTCGCGCTGAACGTCCATGTCAATCCGGCTCACCGATCGCACGGCGTCGTTGGCCGCGGCGTGCTTGCGCATCACCCGGCGGTGCGGATCGGCGTTGCGGGCGTAACCCTCGTACGAGCCGACCACCCCGGCCAGTTCGGCCGAGCGCCGATAGGCCGCACCGGTCATAAGCGAGGTGATCGCCGCCGCCAGAGCCCGTCCGCCGTCGGAGTCGTATCCCAGCCCGGACGCCATCAGCAGCGCCCCCAGGTTGGCGTAACCGATACCCAGCTGCCGGAAGGCCCGGGTGGTCGCGGTGATCGCCTCGGTTGGGAAGTCAGCGAAGCAGATCGAGATGTCCATCGCGGTGATCACCAGCTCGACCGCCTTGACAAACAGGTCTGCGTCGAAACCACCGTCATCCCTGACGAATTTGAGCAGGTTCAGCGAGGCCAGGTTGCAGCTGGAGTTGTCCAGGTGCATGTACTCCGAGCACGGGTTGCTGGCGGTGATCCGGCCCGACTCGGGCGTCGTGTGCCAGTCGTTGATGGTGTCGTCGTACTGGATGCCGGGGTCGGCGCATTCCCAGGCGGCCTGGGCGATCTTACCGAAAAGCTCTGGTGCGCTGACGCTTTGGATCACTTCACCGGTCATCCGGGTCCGCAGGCCGAAATCGGCGCCCTGCTCCACCGCCCGCATGAAGTCGTCTGAGACCCGGACCGAGTTGTTCGCGTTCTGATACTGCACGCTGACGATGTCACGCCCGCCCAGATCCATGTCGAAACCGGCGTCGCGCAGGGCCCTGATCTTGTTCTCCTCGCGCGCCTTGGTCTCGATGAACTCCTCGATGTCAGGATGATCGACGTCGAGTACTACCATCTTGGCCGCCCGACGGGTAGCACCGCCGGACTTGATCGTTCCGGCCGAGGCGTCCGCGCCACGCATGAAAGAGACCGGGCCGGAAGCGGTTCCGCCACTGCCCAGGAGTTCCTTGGAGGATCGGATCCGGGACAAGTTCAGGCCGGCTCCCGAGCCGCCCTTGAAGATGATCCCCTCCTCCTTGTACCAGTTCAGGATTGAGTCCATCTCGTCGTCCACAGCCAGGATGAAGCAGGCGCTGACCTGCTGCGGCGCGCTGGTGCCGACGTTGAACCAGACCGGGGAGTTGAAGGCGAACACCTGGTGCAGCAGCATCCAGGTGAGCTCCTGCTCGAACACCTCGGCGTCGCCCTCCGTGGCGAAGTAACCGTTGTCCTTTCCGCCCTTGGTGTAGGTGAGCACCACCCGGTCGATCAGCTGCCGCAGGCTCCACTCCCGCACGTCGGTGCCGACGGCGCCCCGGAAGTACTTGGTGGTCACGATGGTGGACGCGTTCAGGCTCCAGAAATCGGGGAACTCGACGCCCTTCTGCTCGAAGATCGTCTCCCCGGTCTTCCAGTTGTTCTGGACGACGTCCCGCCGTTCCCAGGTCACCTCGTCGTACGGGTGCGTCCCAGGCGTGGTGTACACCCGCTCGATGCTCAACCCGGATCGCTCGACCCGGGGCCGGTCGCCCTCGTCTGAACGAGCACCCCGGCCGGACGCGGTCTCCGTCATAACTTCCGTTCCCCTCACTGGATCTGTGTGGCGCCTGTGACAAGGCAGATGGACGTGCGGTCGTGCGGTGACTCAACGTGGGATCAACGTGCGGGATGGCGATCAGGCAGGTGGCCACCGGCGGGCGAAACCTTCCCCAGTTCCGCCGCCGGTGGCGATCATGGTGAACCGCTGGATGACGCTGGACGCTCACCCGGCTCGACGCCTGTGGGCTCACGTTCCGCGCGCAGAACAGTGATCGCCGCTTCGAAGTCATCCAGCGAGTCGAAGGCCTGATAGACGCTGGCGAACCGCAGATACGCGACTTCGTCCAATTCCCGGAGTGGGCCGAGGATGCTCAACCCCACCTCGTGCGCCTCGATCTCGGCACAGCCGGTGGCGCGGATGCTTTCCTCGACCCGCTGGGCCATCAGCGCCAGATCATCCTCGCCCACCGGACGACCCTGGCAGGCTTTCCGGACTCCAGAAATGATCTTGGAGCGGCTGAAAGGCTCACTCGCACCAGACCGCTTGACCACGGTGAGGCTGGCGGTCTCGACGGTGCTGAATCGCCGTCCACACTCGGGGCACTGGCGGCGCCTGCGGATCGCAGTGCCATCGTCGGTGCTGCGAGAGTCGATCACCCGTGACTCGGTGTTACGGCAGAACGGGCACTTCATCCCGGCATCCCTTCCTGTGGCAGCGCTCCTGCTGTGGATCTCCTGGTGGACAGCCTGGGGACGATCCATTGCCTCTTGTGGACGACGCCTAACTACATGTGGATAGCTTACACCCGTGTAACTACTAGATGTAGGGGTAACGCTAGGCTGATGTTCTAGCTTGATGCAACCGCGGCGCGCCGCCGGAACCACTCCCGTCTCGTCCATCGGCCGGGACGGCAGGAGCTCACTGGCCGGTCAGGTCACCAGGAATCGCAACTCGCTGGCCAGCGTGCAAACCCGCCGAGCTCAGGGCGTTGAACTCGATGATCCGATCGATCGTGTCCCGCCGATCAGCGCTGGGAGCGAGCTGACCAGCGATCGACCACAGCGTCTCGCCGGGCAGTACCACGTGGTAACTGGCCGGGATCGGGCGGACCTGCTCCCCCGCCTGGGCCGGGCGCTGGATCAGCGCGACCCCGGTCGCGACCACGACTGCGATCAGCAACGCCAGCAGTACCGCGGCCACCGCCCGGCCGCGCCGGGTCAGCCGCAACGGCGGGCCGCTCAGCTCGGCCGGATGCGCGCCGGTGGCACTGAAGTGACCGCTCCGACCGGCACGCCGGGCGGCCCGCGCGCGCGAATCGATCGCAACCACTTTGGCCGGGTGGGCCGTCCACTCTTCCCGGCCGGAGCGAAGTGGGCTGAACGCGACAACGGTGCTCATCAGAGCCTCCCTGGCTGATGCTCCGGCCCGGTCTTCCCCGGGCCGACGACGTCGAACGAGTCCGAATGTTTAGCACCAGCTGCCGACAATCTCGAAACACGTTCGAACATGTGTTTGAAAGTGTCGCAGGCGAGCCCTACGGTGATCGTGCGCCGGCCGACCGGCGAGAGCCACAACACCAAGCATGAGTCGCGCATCAGCGGAGGCGAAGATGGCATCCGATCGGAACCGGAGGCAGGCAACCCGGCAGGTACCGTCCGGTGCAGACGATCACGCGGATAGTCGAGTGGACGGTGCAGCCGGGGGCCGGGCGGAGCCATCGGCCGAACCGGGCGAGATCACCGCACTGCCCGACGGACCGCCCGGTGGAGACGGACTGACCGTGCGGCAGCGAAAGGTGCTGGAGACCATCCGGGACGCGGTCGAGCGCCGGGGCTATCCGCCGAGCATGCGCGAGATCGGCCAGGCGGTGGGATTGACCAGTCCCAGCAGTGTCGCGCACCAGCTGACCAGCCTGGAGCGAAAGGGCTTCCTGCGCCGGGACCCCAACCGGCCCAGAGCCATCGAAGTGATCCTGCCGGGTGATCGCACCGCCTCGGTCGATCTGGAAGGCGAGAGCACCTTCGGCCTGGAGACCGCGGCTGGAGCGGCCGATGGGCTGGCCCGCCCGGAGCCGTCATACGTTCCTCTGGTTGGCCGGATCGCCGCCGGTGGGCCGATCCTGGCCGAGCAGGCGGTCGAGGATGTCTTTCCCCTCCCCCGCCAGCTGGTCGGTGACGGCGAGCTGTTCCTGCTCAAGGTGGTCGGAGACTCGATGATCGACGCCGCGATCTGCGACGGGGACTGGGTCGCCGTGCGGCAGCAACCGGTGGCCGAGAACGGCGAGGTGGTGGCAGCCATGATCGACGGCGAGGCCACGGTGAAGACGTTCAAGCGCCGAGACGGGCACGCTTGGCTGCTGCCCCACAACCAGGCCTATCAGCCAATTCCTGGAGACGACGCGACCATTCTGGGACGGGTGGTTGCGGTGCTGCGCCGGGTCTGACCATCTGACCCGGACCCGACCCGGTCCCTGAAACTCATTGCGCACTCGAATGAACACACAGAGTTGCTGTGCGACGCGCTACTCTCCTGCGGTCGACGGCTGCCATCGCGTCCTGCGCCTGGGCGCCTTGGTCAAGATCAGTGAGGGAAGCAGCGTGGCCAAGCTCAAGCGGGGATCGAAGTTCCGCCGGGCCAACGGAGGAAACCGGGCCGATCAGGCTGAGGCTGCCACGTCAATGACGTCGGCCGGCCCGGCTGGTGAGGAGCTGCCTGGCCTCGGTCTGGTCGGCGAATCTGGATCTGGTCAGCCGGGCTCCAGGGTGATGATTGGATCTGGTCAGCCCGATGCCGGCGTGGTGGTCCGAGCGGCCATCGCGCGGCATCTCGACGTCCGCCCCGGCGAGGTCACCGGGGATACCCACCTGCAGCTCGATCTCGGTCTGCGCGACGCGCAGCGCCTGCTCCTGCTGAACACCATGGGCGAAGCCTTGGACGTGCGTTTCCCGGACGACTTCTTCGACGGCGTACACACTGTCGACCAGCTCACCACCGCCATCAGGGTGTCCTTGAGCCCGCTCTGATCACCGCCGCGCTACCTCACCCCAGGCCGGCCGGTGAGGCGGCACGCAACCCGGCTCGCTCGACCGGCAGCACCTCCCCCGCCGCGGCATCGATCCGGCGCAGCGCGTCAAGTACGACGGTCTTGTCGCTGGTCAGCCAGAACGGTGGCAGCGACGCGCGCAGGAAGCCGGCATAGCGGGCGGTCGCCAGACGTGGCTCGAGGACGGCGACCACGCCGCGATCCTCGCCGGGGCGGACCAGCCGGCCCGCGCCCTGGGCCAGCCGCAGCGCCGCGTGCGGCGCGGCCACGGTCATGAAGCCGTTACCGCCGGCCTTGGCCACTGCTCGCTGCCGGGCCGAGGTGAGCGGATCGTCCGGCCGCGGAAACGGGATCCGGTCGACCACCACCAGCTGGCAGGCCGGTCCGGGTACGTCCACCCCTTGCCAGAGCGACAGGGTCCCGAACAGGCAGGATTCAGCGGTGGAGGCGAATTCCCGGATCAGGGTGGCGGTGGAGTCGTCGCCCTGGCAGAGCACCGTCAGGTCCAGCCGTTCCCGCATCCGCCCGGCGGCCTCGGCGGCCGCCGCCCGCGAGGAGAACAACCCGAGAGTGCGTCCTCCGGCTGCGGAGATCAGCTCGGCCAGCTCATCCATCGATTGCGGTGAGGCACCGGATCGGCCCGGTGGCGGCAGATGGCGGGCGATGTAGAGGATGCCCTGGCGCTGGTAGTCGAACGGACTACCGACGTCGATGCCGGTCCAGTCCGGGGCCCTGCCTGCGCTCAGCCCAACCGATCCGGCCGCGGCGTCGAAGTTCCCGCCCACGGCCAGGGTGGCGGAGGTGAGCACCACCGTCCGGTCCTCGAACAGCCGCTCCCGCAGTAGCCCGGCCACCGAGAGCGGCGCCACGTGCAGGGTGATCCGCTCGGCACCGTCCGGCCGGGTGAATCGAGACACCCAGACCACGTCCGGGGAATCCGGCCGGCCGGCATCCGCCGTGAGTCGCTCGGTCACATCGAAGATCTCTGAGACCGCCGCCCGTGCTACCTGGCGCGTGCCGTCAGCGGTGTCCGGCTTATTGCCCGGCTCCCGCTGGCTGAGCGCCGACAGTGCCGAGCGCGCGGCCTCGCGCACAGCCGTGACGGCGGCCTGCAGCACTTCGGGCAGGCCATTCTCCAGCCGCCCCTCCGGAGCGCTTTCCAGTACGGCATCCAGAGTGCTGCCGGCCACCTCGAGATCGCGCACGTCAGCCACCCCGGCCCGGCGCGCGCGGCGAGCCGCTGCCTCTATTCCCGACCCGGTCAGCTCGTCGGTGATCACCGATGTCACTCGATCAGCCAGCTCGTGGCCCTCGTCCACCACCAGGACGTCATGCTCGGGCAGCATCTGCCGGCCCTCAAAGGAATCGATCGCGACGAACGCGTGATTGGTGACCACGATGTCCACGTCGCGGGCACGCGCCCGGGCCAGCTCGACGTGGCACTCGGCCGCCATCGGGCAGCGTTGCGAGCCGAGGCACTCATGGGCACTGACCGAGACCTGCCGCCAGGCCCGTTCGGACACGCCTGGCACCAGTTCGTCCCGGTCCCCCGTCCTGGTGCTGGCCGCCCATTCGCGCAACCGCACCACCTCCTGCCCGAGCCTGCTGGCCCCGCCCGGGGGCGTCACCCGGGTCAGCTTCACCCCGCCCCGCTGATCGGCCCGGGCAGGCGGCTCACTCAGATCGAAGAGGGTGTCGTCCTCATCGGGAAAGCCACCGTCCAGCTTGTGCCGGCACAGATAGTTACGCCGTCCCTTGACCAGCTGCCAACTCAGTTCGCGGCCCAGCAACGGCGTCAGAGCGGCCGACAGCCGGGGCAGATCGCGGTCCACCAGCTGAGCCTGCAGTGCCAGAGTGGCGGTACTGATCACCACCGGTTTCTTCTCCCGGACCGCCTCAGCGGCAGCAGGGACCAGGTAGCCGAGCGACTTGCCGGTTCCGGTTCCGGCCTGGACCAGAAGGTGCGTGTGACTGGCCAGAGCGCTGGCCACCTCGGCCGTCATCCGCTGCTGGCCCGCCCGCTCGATCCCCGCGATGGCGGTCACCGCCGCGGCCAGCAACTCGCCAGGATCGCCCAGGTCGCCCGAGTCGCCCAGGTCGCCCGAGTCGCCCAGGTCGCCCGAGTCGCCCAGGTCGCCCGGGTCAGGCGGATCGGCCAGGTCAGCCACCGAGAAAGGGTAACCGGGACTCAGCCGAAGTCCTGAATCTGATTCGCCGGGTCGTGCCTGCGGCCCGGACGTGGAACCGTTCTTCGTATCCTCACTGTGATCCCAGCTGGCGGATCAGCCGGTGAACAGCCGGCCCAGCATGCGCCGGTGCGGAGCAGAACATTGGGCACGGCCGGTGCGAGGCGTCGGGAGCGGTGCATGACAAGCGCGGCACAGGAACGGCGAAGCGTGACTGAGTGGCTCCTGCGCCCGAGCGATACCGCCGCCGTCCCCGCCGTCCGGCACGGGATCATGGACCTGCTCCGGCAGCAGGCAGCCAGCGAATCAGACCTCTGGTCCGCCGAGATCATCGTCGCTGAAGTGCTGTCCAACGCGGTCACGCACACCAGCGGCCCGGCGTTCGTCAGCCTGCGCTGGGAAGGTGACCATCCGGTGCTCAGCGTCTGGGGGGATGGACCCGGCCCCGCCCTGGTACCCGCTCCCAGTGAGCCACCGGACGTACTGGCCGACGGTGGCCGCGGTCTCTATCTGGTGGCCAGCCTGGCCCTGGACGTGAGCGTGGCCCGGCGCAGTGGCCGCTCCCAGGTCAACGTGAAGCTGGACATCGCCCGCACCGTCTGACTTCGCCAGCACCCGAACCGCCGGAATTCAGTGGGCGGCCAGATTCAGTTCGTGGGCCAGGCCAGGGGGAACCAGGGCGTGCAGCCGGGTGCCGCCACTGGTGTGGTCCTCACTGATCAGCTGCCCCTCCTCGTGTACCCGGTGCACCAGGTCACCGCGGGAGAACGGGATCAACACGTCGACCTCGGCATCCGGCCGGGGCAGCAGCTCGCCGATCCGGGCCAGCAACTTGTCGATGCCTTCACCAGTGCGGGCCGAGACGGCGATCGCGCTGGCGTTGGCCGCCAGCAACCGGTGCACCACGTCGGGATGGGCGGCATCAGCTTTGTTCACCACCACGAGCTCCGGCACTTCGTGTGCCCCGACGTCGGCCAGCACCCCGCGCACGATCCGTAGCTGCCCCTCCGGGTCGGAATGACTGCCGTCGACGACGTGCAGCACCAGGTCCGACTCGGCCACCTCCTCCAGAGTGGAGCGGAACGCCTCGACCAGCTCGGTGGGCAGCTGCCGGACGAAACCGACCGTGTCGGCCAGAGTGAACTCCCGGCCCTCCGGGGTGGTCGCCCGGCGGATGGTCGGATCCAGGGTGGCGAACAGCGCGTTCTCGACCAGTACCCCGGCGCCGGTGATCCGGTTCAGCAGGCTGGACTTGCCCGCGTTGGTGTAGCCGGCGATCGCCACGCTGGGGACGGTGTTGCGACGCCGCGACCCCCGCTTGGTCACCCGCGCGGTTTTCATCCCGGCGATCTGGTGACGCAGGCGGGCCATCCGGGCCCGGATCCGGCGCCGGTCCAGCTCGATCTTGGTTTCACCGGGGCCACGCGATCCGATCCCGGCACCGACCGCCACCCGGCCACCGGCCTGCCGGGACATCGATTCACCCCAGCCGCGCAGCCGGGGCAGCAAGTACTCGTACTGCGCCAGCTCGACCTGCGCCTTGCCCTCCTTGGAGGTGGCGTGCTGGGCGAAGATGTCCAGGATCAGCGCGGTCCGGTCGATCACCTTGACCTTGACCACGTCCTCCAGGCCGCGCCGCTGCGAGGGGCTGAGCTCGCCGTCGCAGATCACGGTGTCCGCGCCTTCGGCCGCGACCAGCGCCCGCAGTTCCTCCGCCTTGCCGGACCCGAGGAAAGTCGCTTTGTCCGGGTGGGGACGGCGCTGCAGGACGCCGTCGAGCACCTGCGAACCGGCCGTCTCGGCCAGCGCGGCCAGCTCCCGGATGTTGCCCTCGGCCTCCTGTACCGGCCCACTCCAGACCCCGGCCAGCACAACCCGCTCCAGTCTCAGCTGCCGATACTCGACCTCGCTGACGTCCTCGAGTTCGGTGGACAGCCCGGCGACCCGGCGAAGTGCCTGCCGGTCGGCCAGATCGTCCTGTTCGCCGTCCAGCTCGTGGCGAGGATCAGTTCGGGGGCTCACTGCCGTCCCGGTCCGGGACAGAATCCGCTCGATCACCCGGTTGCGGCCAGCCACAACCACGGCTTGGTCCTGGCTCTGGTCGGTTGGCTCGGTACTCAGTGCAGCCTCCGCACTCTCGGAACGGCATTGGTGTCTATCAGACTGTCAGGGCAAACGGCCGGGCCGCGAGCGAGATTCCGGCCCGGCCCCACCCTGATCGGGCCTGCCCTAAGCTGACCAGGCCATGCCGGAGCAGCCCCAGCACTACTTCAGGACGCCGCCAGACACTTCCTCCGCGCGCCGGGAGCTGCCGGTGGTCCTGGCCGGGCGGTCGCTGACCCTGCACACCGCGGCCGGGGTGTTCAGCGCCGACCGGATCGATCTGGGCACCCGGGTGCTGTTACGGGAGGTGCCGGACCCTCCGGGGGAGGGGAATCTGCTCGACCTCGGCTGCGGCTGGGGACCGCTGGCGATCACCCAGTCTCTGTTGTCGCCTGGCGCGACGGTGTGGGCGGTCGACGTGAATGAGCGCTCACTGGAACTGACCCGGCAGAACGCCCGGACGGCCGGATGCCGGGACCTGCGGGCAGTGTTGCCGCAGGGCGTGCCGGACGACGTCCTGTTCGCCGCCATCTGGTCCAACCCGCCGATCCGGGTGGGGAAGCCGGTCCTGCACGACATGCTGCTGCGCTGGCTGCCCCGGCTGGAGCCGGACGGCCAGGCTCATCTGGTGGTTCAGCGCAACCTGGGGGCCGACTCACTGCAGGCCTGGCTGGCCGGGCAGCGGCCGGCCGGGGAGTCCCTGGGGGGCTGGACGGTGGTCCGGGCGGGCAGCGCCAAGGGTTACCGGGTTCTGCGGATCACCAGAGGATAGGAACGGGCCGGCCAGCTACTCCAGCAGGGTGCCTTCGGCCACCAGCACGGCTGGGCCCCGCAGCAGCACCGATCGCCCGCCATCGAGCGGGGCGCCGTCCGGCAGGTCGACCTCGAGCCGGCCCCCCGGAACGTCGACCGTCCAGTGCGCCGGAGCGTCCGGACCGGCCCAGGCCCGGGCGGCCAGTACGGCTGCCACCACGCCGGTCCCGCACGAACGGGTCTCCCCCACGCCGCGTTCGTGCACCCGCATCACCAGATGCCCGTGCTGATGCCCATCTGGCCCACTGGCCGGACCAGCGGTCCCTGGTCCGGGCTCTGGTCCGAGCTCTGCCCCGGGCTCTGCCCCGGGCTCTGGTCCGGGCTCTGGCTCCGGCACGATGAACTCGACGTTGACGCCCTGCTCGGGCTCTGGATCGACCAGCGGCGGCAAGGACAGATCGAGGCTGCGCAGCATGGCCAGCGTCGGCAGAGCCACCACGACATGCGGGTTGCCCAGGTCAGCGCTCAGCCCGGCCAGTCCCGAAGCCAGCACCGGAGGGCCACCCTCGGGCGAGGTCAGGTGGGCACTGACCGTGGCATCGCGGCCGTCCTCGATCGCCGCCGCTCCCCCGGGCAGCCGCCATGGCCCCAGGTCAGCGCCGAAACCGCCGTTCAGCCGGTGCACGGTCTTGATCCCGGCCCGGGTGCCGACGGTGGTATGGCCGCCCTCGGGTACGTCGATCCAGCCCTTCTCCATCAGATGCGCGGCGAACAGGCGGATGCCGTTGCCGCACATCTGAGCCACGGAGCCGTCGGCGTTGCGGTAGTCCATGAACCACTCCGGCAGCTGCGCGGCATCGGTCACCGAGACGGGCACCCCGGCTTCCGGTTCGCGCAACAGCGCCACCGTCTGGATCACCCTGATCACGCCGTCGGCTCCCAGGCCGGTCCGCCGATCACAGATCCGGGCCACCCAGGCGTCGTCCAGCTGGAACTCTCCGTCAGGATCGTCGATCAGCACGAAGTCGTTCTCGGTGCCGTGTCCTTTGACGAACCGCATACCCACGGATCACACCTTAGGGGCGGCCTGACCGGACGGCCGAGCCGACCACCGCCAGGGCGATGCCGGCCAGATCGGAAGCGTCGTGCTCCAGCCAGCGCACCCGCCGGTCCCGGCGAAACCAGGACTCCTGGCGGCGGGCCAGGCGCCGGGTGGCCTGCGCCGTGCTGGCCCGGGCTTCGTCCTCGGTCAGCTCACCGTCGAGCTGGCGCAGCATCTGGCCGTAGCCCAGAGCGCGGGACGCCGTCCGGCCCCTCCGCAGTCCCCGGCCGACCAGAACCTGCGTCTCCTCGGCCAGGCCAGCCGCCCACATCCGCTCCACCCGGGCCCCGATCCGCTGATTCAGGACCGGCCGGGGCGCGGTGAGCCCGATCTGGACGGCCGGCACCTGATAGTCGGGCTCGGGCAGGGTCGCGCTGAACGGCTGGCCGGTCAGTTCGATCACCTCCAGCGCCCGGATGATCCGGCGCAGATTGCCGGGCAGGATCGCCTCCGCGGCGCCCGGATCGGCTCGGGCGAGCCGGGCGTGCATCACTGCCGGTGCACCCGGTCCGGCCGCTTGCGCCTCGGCCTCCAGCTCGGCCCGGACCGCCGGATCGGAGGGCGGGATGTTCAGCCGGTCCAGCACCGCGCGCAGGTACAGCCCGGAGC
>CAXUFS010000006.1:0-29385 GCA_964250315.1 uncultured Kineosporia sp.
CCCTCGACCCGGCGGCGCACGGTGGCGAGCCGGTCGAGGATGCCGTCGAGCATCGCCGCGCGCAGGAAATCGTGCTCGCCGAACGTTACCGCCGCCCGGTCGCGCCGCCGCCGCCGCGCGGCGGTCGGGGGCTGCGCCGTCCGCCTGGGCCTGATCAGCTTGGGCGCTCAGCGCGCGAGCCTGATCGGGGGTGATCAGGGTACCGACCGGCCGGGCTTGGCCACCGTGGGCGAAGGCCCACTCGAGCAGGTCATTGGTGGCGTGCCAGGTGCTGCCCTCGGTCCGGAGCACGACGGCCAGATAGGAATGACCGTGGCGGGTGGCACTGCCGACGAACGCTCCTCGTGCGGCCACGGTGTAGCCGTTCTTCACCCCGGTCGCTCCCGGGGTGTTGTAGATCAGCTTGTTGTGGGTCTGGATCGAGAAGTGCTTGCGGGCGGGCCCCAAGTCCTTCCCGGCGGCGGGAAAGTTGAACTGCCGGGTGGTCATGATCGCGGCGACCTGCCGATCCTTCAGCGCGGCCGACCCGGCCAGGGCCAGGTCGTAGGCACTGCTGGTCTGACCGGCGGCGTCCAGTCCGCTGGTGGTTCGCACGACCGTGTCGAACGCGCCCAGCGAGGTCGCCTCGTCCTGCATCAGCCCGATCGCGGCCGGCTGGCCACCGGTCAGTTCGCCGAGCGCGACGGCGCAATCGTTGCCACTGCTCATGATCAGCCCGTGCAGTAGCTGGTCCACCGTGTAGCGCGACCCAGCCACCAGGCCGACCCGGGTGCCGTCCACCATCTCGGTGGCGGTGCTGGCGGTGTACACCGTGCGCGGGTTGAGCCGGGGAGCCAGTGCCAGCGCCGTGAAGATCTTCATCGTGGACGCCGGGGCCAGCCGGGCATGCACCTGCTGGGCGGCCAGGATCTGACGGCTGCCGAGATCGGCCACCAGCCAGCCGGCCGCCTTAGGTGCCGGCGGGGGCGGTGTCCCGGGGGCCAGATCGCTGAGCACACCGGGCTGGGCCAGTTCGCCGCCGCCCACGGCCGGCGACGCTGCCACTGCCACTGCCACTGCCACTGGTGCTGCCGCTGCCGCCAATGGGCCGGGTACTGGCGCAATCAGCAGCAGACCAGCCAGCGCCGAGGCGGCCAGCACACGCGAACCACGAAGACCACCCATCATCGGAATGTTAACCAGCTCGCGATCGGGCACCGGCGACGATGCTGCGGCCGTCTCTGGGCCAGGTGCTGCGATCCACCGGCGCCAACTAGATCATGCCTGGTCACACGGGCCCCACCAGCAAAGCCGTCAAGTTGCGGCGAGCAAATCAGGGGGCGTTGCCGCGATAACCTGACCGACGGCAAGCGTCGCTAGGCGCAAAAACGAGATAGGACGGAGTCAGCCATATGGGTCAGCCGCCCACCCGTGCTTCGATTGTCAGTGGGTACTTCAGCCCTCTTCATCAGGGGCACCTCGACGTGTTTGAAGAAGCAAGAGCCAGAACGGGCTATCTCGTCGTCGTGGTCAACAACGACCGGCAGCAGATTCTGAAGAAGGGCCGGGTGATCCAGGCAGAGGCGGCGCGTGCGCGGATCATTGCTGCCTTGCGCCTTGTCGACGCCACCTACATCGCGGTCGAGGACGGTCCGGGCATCGATGGCAGCTTCGACATGATTCGTAACGACTATCCGGACACCGAACTCGAGTTCTGCAACGGGGGGGATCGTAAGGATCCCAGTGTCATCCCGCATGAAGAGATCGCCGCTGCGGCCCGTAACCGGATCACCATGCTCTACGGCATCGGGGGTTTCGAGAAGGCGGACTCATCGACGCGGATCCTCGCTGAGATGGATCAGGCCTGAATCCGTTCGTCAGGCTGGATGGCGCGCACGCCCCTTATCGCGAACGACGCGTCCAGGATTTGAAAGCCGCGTTGACTGGCAATGCTTCGGAAGTGCTCGCGGCGGCCAGGCTCAGTGATGACGATCCAGGCGGCGCCCGGGCCGCCCGCGCCGCAGGGTTTTGAGGCCAGCGCGCCGTCTCCTTCGAAGGCCTGCCGGATCTCCTCGTCAACGATCTTCGGGTGCAGGGCCGCCAGCAGCCGGCAGGATTCGCGCACACACCAGACAAACGTGCCGAAGTCGTTTGCTTCAAGGGCCGCTGCCATGCTTAGCCCGATATGACTCATCTCCGTTATGACAGCTGCCGCTGCCGGGTCGTTCTGGCGTTCGATGACGGCCTCAATGATGTGACCAGAATTGCGCGAACCGCCGCACTGAACGATGCTGAGCAGCTCACTCAGCGCGTGGATGTCAATCTGGAGATCTGAGCGAGTGCCCAGGTCGGTGTAGCGCTCGACCAACCCTGCGCCGCCGTGAGCGCTGGCCAACTGATCCTGAGTGCCACCATTGATGCCCGCCGTGTGCTCCGCTCCGCAAGCAATCGGCACAACTCGCTTGGGATCAAGTCGTAACCCGGCTGAGAGACCCGTTGCATAGGCGATTGCCACCGACAAAGCCCCGGAGCTGCCCAGTCCGCAACCAGGTGGCAGGTCCGAGGCGATGACCTCCATCGCTGGCGCCGGAACCTTCAGCGATTCGGCTGCTGCGATCATCATGCGGCCGGCAATTCCTTTCGGCAGCGCCGAGCCGGGTCGATGAGCTAATCTGACCGACATGGTGAGGGCGACATTCACAATGTGCCCAGGCATCCGATCGCAAAAGGGCTTAACGTCGGGGAACCCGGCCGAAAGGTCTACTCGTGCCGGTGCGCTTACTGCCCAGGATAACGGCGCCGCAGAAAGCCGGCTCACGGCCGTTTGTCCGCAATGGTGCCGTTCACATGGTGATTCCATCGCTTTGCGAGATGTATGCAGCCGATGCCGGATTGCACAAAATCGGTGCGATCCAGCGCCGTCGCTCCTTCATTAAGATCGACAATGCGTAGTTGCTCGTTATGTGTGTATTCCCACGAGACTCTAAAGTCATCCATGATTCTGGAGTGCGAAGAAAGATCGAGAACCCCACAGATCTCGGTCCGTAGGTTGAGAAGATCGAGAGCGATGCCGGTAAATCGAGGATTCAAATCATTCAAACCGCGCTCTTCGAGTTCATGGTTGACCATTGCCGCGAAATTTCCGGTCACGTGACCTTCCAGAACTTCCACATTGAAACATTCCTCGAGGAATTCGGCCAGCATGGTCAGCCGGGGCATGAATTTCATTGAATGATCGCCTGCTCCGGTGTCGTGCACATTCATCATGCCGGCCGGAATGACGTGCAAAACGTCGGGATACGTGCCAACGCGCGAGGACCGGCGTCCCAGGACGACCGACGCCGAGGCCCCCTCTCGTTGCACCAGGGCCAGCGAAACTCCAATTCCAGAAGCCCGGCTGCGGGGACGGGTCAGAACGTCCTTTCCGTCCCATGAGTGAACCGCTGCACGCCAGGGCATCACTTTCAGCAGGTCTGCGGAGGCAAAGGTCAGAGGCTTGGCTCGTCCACGCAGGGCCGACCGCTCGGAGAAGAAGCCGAAGGCAGCGAACTCATTGATCAGCGAATCCGATGTTCGAACGATCTGGCCGTAGCGGGCCGTGCTGAATGACATGCATACCTTTTCAGGATCAAGTTCTTCCAGGACTAGGTTGGTCCCCTTGTCGTCTCCAAACCTATTCTGATGGAACAGGTTGCGGCGCAACGAAGCGATAAACATTTGCCGCTCAGCGGCGAATTCAGATGTCCGCTCTTCCCACGCTCGGTCGCGTGGCTGGGCGGTGCCGATCAACACGTCCTCGAGTTGCATTTCGGGTTGGGGAATCCAGGTCAGGACCAAACAGGGCTTGCCAGCGGCGTCAATCGGGATGTCTGGTCCAGACTGACTGGCCCCAATTTCGGCTAGCAGGGGCTGGTACAGCCTGAACAAGCTGTCATAGGCCGCCTCATTTCGCATGCCTATAGCCAGCAACTGCCGGAGGTGATCGATTCGGTCCTCCGAGACCGACGCCAGCCGGAAGAGTTCTTGAGGACGCCGGGCCAAGCGAATCCAGATGAGGCGGAGCCAGATCAGGATGAGCAGGACTGCTAGGGCCCAGATGGGGACATGGATAATCACCGACGGAAGCCAGTGCAGGACCGCGAAGATGACCGACCAGGCGCCAACAACGGCGAGAAGAAGATTCACCGTGTCCAACGCCTGCGGGCGGGCGAAATTGAGCCGGGCGACGGCGAGCCGAATTCGGTACCGGGTGATCGCGAATCGCGAAACGGGACCGGATGGATTCACGATCGCATGGTAGTCGAGCGGTGAACCGGGTCAATGAGAGATCCGCCAGCCGGCTCGTCGCCGGTCATCGGCGGCGGTCGCAGGTCGTGGTGACGGCCCGGGCCGGCCGGGAGTGGGCTCAGGACGTGAAGAAGGTTGTTGAAACACTGAGTGAACTTGGACGTCACGACCTGCGCTAGCTTGGTAATTCGTGAGCCGTCAGCCCCTTTCCCAGCTGCTGGCCCCGCATGCGAGCGAGCTGATCGCTTTCCGGCGGGACCTGCATCAGCACCCCGAACTCGGTTACCAGGAGAAGCGCACCACCGATCAGGTGGCGCAGCGGCTGGAGCGGGCCGGGCTGCACCCGCACCTGATGCCGGGCACCGGGCTGAGCTGTGACATCGGCAGCCAGCCGGGACCGCTGGTGGCGCTGCGGGGAGACCTGGACGCGCTCAACCTGCCGGAGGAGCACTGGGCGGACTGGTCATCGGCTGTTCCGGGCGTCTCGCACGCCTGCGGGCACGACCTGCACACCACCGCCGTGCTGGGGGCCGGCCTGCTGCTGGCCGAACTGGACCGGGCCGGCCAGTTGCCGGGGCGGGTCCGGCTGATCTTCCAGCCGGCCGAGGAGACGATGCCCGGCGGTGCCCTCGACGTGATCGCACAAGGCGTGCTGGACGGGGTCGAGCGGGTCTACGCGATCCACTGCGACCCGCACACCGACGTCGGATACGTGGGCTCCCGGGTCGGAGCCATCACGGCCGCCGCGGACAAGATCACCGTCCGGTTGCACGGGCGGGGCGGGCACACCTCTCGCCCCCACCTGACCCAGGACGTCGTCTTCGCCCTCGGCCAGGTGGTCACCCAGGTGTCGGCGGTGCTGTCCCGGCGGATCGACCCGCGAGCCAGCGCCGCCATGGGCTGTGGCCGGATCGCGGCCGGCGCGGCGCCCAACGCCATTCCGGCCGTCGGTGAGGCGCAGGGTACCTTCCGCTGCCTGGACAGCTCGGTCTGGGGGGAGGCGGGGGCGATCATCACCGAGGCGGTGCAGGACATCGTGCGGCCCTACGGAGTGATCGCCGAGGTTCAGCACACCCGCGGCGTGCCACCCACGGTGAACGACGCCGATGCGGTGACGGTGGCCGAAGCGGCGGCCCGGGAGGAACTGGGCCAGGACGCCGTGCAGCTCACCCCGCAGAGCCTGGGCGGGGAGGACTTCGGCTGGATCCTGGAGAAGGTGCCTGGCTGCATGCTCCGGCTGGGCACCCGGACGCCCGGAGGTTACACCTACGACCTGCACCGGCCGGATTTCCGCCTGGACGAGGCTGCTCTGGGGATGGGAGTCCGGCTGTTGACCCGCATTGCGCTGCGTGACCTAGAAGGGCGTAGTGTGATCGATGCATCATCCGGGGCATAAGGGGTAGGCGTGCGCAGGTTCGGCTGGCTGCTGGCGCTGAACCTGGTGCTCGCGCTGGCGGCCTGCGGGGGCAGCAGCCCGGAGAAGGTGGCCATTCCTGCTAAACCGGCCGCGACGCAGACGCCGCCGGCGTCCAGCGTCCGGGTCGGGCTGGCCACCAACCGGGCCAATCCATTCTTCAGTGACGCCGCGCTGCGCGCGGTGCGGAAGGCCAGCACCGATTTCGGCGTCCAGTCCAAGGATCTGCAGGCGGAGACCGGAGAGACCGACTCGGTCCGGCAGGACCGGCTGCGGCAGCTGGCCTCAGCCGGCTACAACCCCGTCATCGTGGTCGGCACCATTTACACCTACGCCCTGGCCAAGGTGGCGAAGGAGTTTCCGGGCACCCGGTTCGCCTTCGTCGACAGTTCGGCGCTGAACCAGAAGAACGTCACCGCCCTGGTTTTCGACGAACGGGAAGGCGCGTTCCTGGCCGGCACCATCGCCGCACAGGCGTCCCGGACCCGGCGCGTCGGCTTCATCGGCGGCAGTCCTGGCCCGGCGCTGGAGGCGATCGCGGCTGGGTTCGAACAGGGGGCCAGGGCGGCCAGGCCGGCCGTCAAGGTCACCCGGACGTACGTCAGCCCCGACCCCAGCGGATTCGACGACCCCAGCCGGGCCCGATCAGTGGCCAACGGCATGATCGGCGCCGGTGACGACGTCCTCTACGCCGTCGCGTTCAACTCCAATCCGGGGGTCTTCCAGGCCGCGGCCGGAAAGCGGAAGCTGGCCATCGGAATGGACAGCGATCAGTATCTGACCGCGGCGGCGGCCCAGAAACCGGCCATCCTCACGTCAGTGGTCAAACAGGTGGACGTCGCCGTCTACGCCATGATCAAGTCTGCCGTGGACGGCCAGATGCTGGCAGGAGCCCAGACTTTCGACGTCAAGGACGGCGGGGTCAGCTACGCCACCTCGAATCCGGCGGTCCAGCCGTACCAGGCGCTGGCCGACAAGTTCGAACAGGAGCTGGTCAGCGGAGCGGTCAGGGTGGGGCACTGAGCCCGGCCGGCCAGAATGGGGTCGTGACCGAACCGGACTGGGCTGCGTTGCGCTCGGCTGCCCAGATGATCAAGCAGCACGCCTATGTCCCGTACTCGCACTTCCCCGTCGGTGCCGCCGCGCTGGTGGACGACGGGCGCATCGTCAGTGGCTGCAACGTGGAGAACGCCTCGTACGGACTGTCGTTGTGCGCCGAGTGCGGACTGGTCAGTTCACTGCAGGCGGGCGGCGGCGGCCGCTTGCTGGCCTTCGTCTGCATCGGGCCGGACGACGATCTGCTTTCCCCTTGCGGCCGCTGCCGGCAACTGCTGTACGAGTTCGGCGGCCCGGAGCTGCTGCTCCAGACAGCTTCCGGCGTAAACACCTTGGGTGATCTGCTTCCAAGCGCCTTCGGGCCGGGCGACCTGCTCCGCGCGCCGGAGTGAGTGAAGCTTTCGCCGCCACTGAGGTGATAGCGGCCAAGCGAGACCGGCGCGAGCTGAGCGACGCCCAGATCGACTGGGTGGTCGGGGCTTTCACCGCTGGCCGGATCGCCGATGAGCAGATGTCGGCCCTGCTGATGGCCATCCTGCTGAATGGCATGCGACGCAACGAGATCCAGCGCTGGACCGCCGCGATGATCGCGTCCGGTGATCGGCTCGACTTCACCGGCCTGGAGCGGCCGTCCACCGACAAACATTCCACCGGCGGGGTCGGTGACAAGATCACGCTGGTGCTGACGCCGCTGGTGGCTGCCTGCGGGGCGATGGTCCCGCAGTTATCCGGCCGGGGGCTCGGGCACACCGGCGGCACCCTGGACAAGCTGTCCGCCATCCCCGGCTGGCGGGCTGATCTGAGCGGTGACCAGATGTACCGGCAGCTGGCTCAGATCGGAGCCGTGATCTGCGCGGCCGGTCCCGGCCTGGTTCCGGCCGACCAGCGGCTCTACGCATTGCGGGACGTGACGGCCACGGTCGAGTCCATCCCGTTGATCGCCAGCTCGATCATGAGCAAGAAGATCGCCGAAGGGACGTCGTCGCTGGTGCTCGACGTCAAGGTCGGCTCCGGGGCGTTCATGCAGACGGTGGACGCCGCTCGCGAGCTGGCCCGGACCATGGTCGATCTCGGCTGCGGGGCGGGTGTGCGCACCGTGGCCCTGCTGACCGGCATGGACACCCCGCTCGGGCTCACGGCGGGCAATGCGCTGGAGGTCCGGGAGGCGCTGGAGGTGCTGGCCGGGGGCGGCCCGCCGGACGTGATCGAGCTCGTGCTCGCGCTGGCCGGGGAGATGCTCGAGCTGGCCGGGGTCGCGGCCGATCCGGAGCGGGCGCTGAAGGACGGCCGGGCGATGGATGTCTGGCGAGCGATGATCGCCGCTCAGGACGGTGACCCGGATGCCGGGCTGCCCGTGGCCCGGGAGACACACCAGGTCCTGGCGCCGGCCAGCGGAGTGCTGGTCCAGCTCGATGCGAAGGCGGTGGGAGTGGCCGCCTGGCGCCTGGGCGCCGGGCGCAGCCGCAAGGAGGACCCGGTGCAGGCCGGCGCCGGAGTGGAGCTGCACGCCAAGCCGGGGGCACCGGTGGTGGCCGGTCAGCCGTTGTTCACCCTGCACACGGACACGCCGGAGCGGTTCGGCCCCGCGATCGCCGCGCTGGACGGCGGGTACCTGATCGCCCCGGGCGGCTCCAGGCCGGTCAGCCCGCCGCTCGTCATCGACCGGATCAGCGCTCGATGAGCGGGGCCTGACCGCGGTGATGTAGGAACGCAATCCATCGTGGCGTCCTAATCGCTCGCATCATGACTGGCAGGTTTCCCGGGCTCGGCGGCATGCGCGGATGAGGCGGTCTGAAGGGCTTCTCGGGCATCCTCGATGTAAGCACGCAAGGTCCTGCGCGACATGAAATCAATTGGACGAACGTGCAAGTGTTCGTTGGCCAAAATGATGCGGACAGCACCGAGCCCTACGCGTGTGCTAGTGATATCGCTTAGGGCAACGCTCACCGCCTCGGTGATCTTTCGGTGCGAAAGCAAAGGAAATAAGTACAGGTGAGTGGTGGTCAAGAGCACAATACCCTCCTGTTTACGAGCTACCACGCGAGTGATCATTGTTTTATCAAAATCGAACGGCAGACCCTGACTCGCCTCTTTCTTGAGAATTTCGGTTGCTTCGTCGAAGAGACGAAGTAAGTCGATCGCACTCGCTCGGCGCCGGCGCTGTGATGCTCGCCAAAAAAACAGCGCCCCCCAGTAGGGAATCACGGAGAGAATGATGACAAGTAACGCACCGACGACATGCTGAGCCGAAGGACTCGAGGGGTCGGGCCATTCTCGGATCGAAATTGCCTGAACCATCTGCAGGATCGCGCGTTCCGTAGACTTGAAAAACTCGGGCGGTTCAAGGATAAGCAGGGTGCCTAGCAGGACCGCCTCGATACGAAGTACGACAAGGGTCGTCGTCAGCCGAGCCCGCACTGCCGCTTCATGTGCCAACCATGATTGGGGGATCCGGAGGACGTCGCGGCCCTCCCACTCGCTGAGGTCGTGCATGAACTGAAGCACTCGTGGGGTAAACTCGCTCCAATTCTGCCAATATCGCGTGTGATCAAAGAGAATCGATCGCAGATTGTGAATGACGTACGTTTTCGGCTCCTCCGGACTTCGGGTCTTGAGACCGGCGGACGCCACGGGATCCGAACTGGCAAGTATATCCCACCAAGCAAAGTCGGTCAGCAATTCTCGGTTCGGGGTCCCGACATAAAAAGTATTGATCTGATCTACGGCGGCTGCCACGATTGAACCCACGTACACTGCAAGCAATAAGCCAACTAAGAAGAACGGGACCGCTCCACGCAAATGATCCGGGTTCGCGTCATTGAGGTCGCTGTATCCCTGGGTGAAGTCATAAATGCAAAATCCGACCGCAACAAGAATTGCGATACTAAAAGTAAGTAGAAATCGAACCTGTAGCCAGGTACTAGCTTTTGGTGCATCGGCTGGCGCTGAGTATTCAAGTCCATTTTCCTGTAGGCGTAACCTGTCGCGAAATGCGCGGGGAAAAAGGAGCGGTGTCGCCGCAAGCCCCAAAATGGCCAGAAAGACTCCGATCTTAGGGAGGAGGGGCAGATCTCTGAGGTCACTGACAATGGGTAGCCGCGCGAGGAAGAGAATGGAGAGAACCACTCCCGCGATGCTAGCGAGCGCGATGAAACTCGAGACCACACCCACTCGAATATTTGGGATTTCTTGACCACCGGAGCGAAGCTTTTGCAAAAGCGTTAACTTGCGAATTCCCGATCCATAAGTTATGAGACGAAGCGAGCGTCCGGCGAGGTGAGGCGATTCCATCAATGCTTGGCGAGCTACCTCAGCTCCTTGACTGTGGGCAATGACAAGTACTTTTGAAGGATTGTGCCGACAAAGCCACTCAAGGTCTTGTTTGGTCTTGCTGACGATTGCCGCGCGCGTTGCCGGGCTTCGGACAAGGGCGTAACTGTCACCAACGCTTCCGGTCAGAGCGGCCTGCGCGCGCACGGCCAAGGGTCTGATCCACGGAATAAACGCCGCTATACTGAGTACCACCACTAAGAGCAATGCTGGAGTAAGAATAAATGTGTAGAGATAAAGCCCGAGCATGGCCTGTATAGAATGCCAAGCACGCCGAGACTTGGCAGCGTAAATCAGTCGTTCGTACAACTCGGCAACTTCGCCGCTCACGGTAGCGATAGCGGATCGAATGGTCCAGCGAACCATACGGCCGTAGGAAGGCCGCGCGAAGCTATCCGCCCACCAAGACTCGACGATGAGCCAAATTTCGTCCTCGGCTGGTATGCCTGACGTAAATCGCATGTAAGCGTGAGCAGGATCTCCCGGCTCTAACTCCGACTGCTGGAGTCGCGCGGAATCGAGGAGGACTCGTCGGTTTCTCGCCTGCGATGACTTACTGGCGCGCAGGGCCCCGCTCGCATTGAAGATATCAGTCTCTCCTTCGGCTTGGTTGTCTCCGAACCTCCCTTGTAGCCATCTGACGATGGCGTCTGTCCCAGTCGCCAACGTGGACCCATACGGTTGCTGCCCTATTCCGTGGACCATGAGAATCCCGATACTTGCATCTTTGTCTCGCGGGTCGCCTGCAGCCGCAGTGACCCTCTCATCGGCAGATTGATCTAATGACATCCTCGAACCCCAAGCCGTTTGCAGTTCCTTTGCTGACGTGGAGAGTACAAACCGTCATCGCGTCGCAAAGGCATAATGCCAAAGCCCGTTCATCGGGCTTCTCGATCTCAGCCGTTTAGCTGAGACTGAAGTGGCTCAGTCGGCCGAGCAACCATGGCTTCTTGCTGATCCTTTTGCGCTGCTCAGCCTTAAACGGCATTCCGTCCATGTGCCGAGTCAACTCATCTGTCGCATTCGGTCCCACGGCCGGCGCAATGGACGGCGGCTTCCTGATCGTCCCGGGCGGCTCCAGGCCGGCCCGCCGCTCGTCCTCGACCGCATCATGGCCCCAGAGGACGGTGGCAGTCAGGCCTGGTCGAAGAGCATCCGGTGCGGCTCGCGGCCCTTCGGCTGAACCGGGCGGGGACGGCTCGGCAGTATCGGCACCGGCAGGGTCAGCGGCTCACCGCTGGTCAAAGTGACCCGCTCGGCGTGATGCATCAGGTCCATCGTGCTGCCGTTGTCGGTCAGCGTGTAGACGGCTTGGCGCCCGTCGGTCTCCACTCGCAGCCGCTCACCACGGTGGGTGATCGTGAAGGCCAGCCGGGTCAGCCCAGCCGGAAGGCGGGGAGCGAAGCTGAGAATGCCGGCGTGATCCCGCATCCCGCCGAATCCGGCCACCAGGGTCATCCAGGTTCCGGCCAGTGAGGCGATGTGCAGGCCGTTCGAGGTGTTCCCATGCAGATCGTGCAGGTCGGTGAGGGCGTTCTCGATCGCGTAGTCATAGGCCAGGTCCAGGTGCCCGACTTCGGCTGCCATCACCGACTGGGTACAGGCGGAGAGGGACGAGTCGCGCACCGTGAGCCGTTCGTAGTAGTCGAAGTTGGCGGCCTTCTGTTCCGGGGTGAAGGCGTCGCCACGCAGTTGCATGGCCAGCACCAGGTCGGCCTGCTTGACCACCTGGGTCCGGTACAGCTGGAAGTACGGCGTGGTCAGCAGCAGCGGATAGTCCTTGTCCTCGAGCGAGTCGAAGTCCAGCACCGCATGAGTGGTGAATCCCTCGGACTGGGGGTGCACGCCGAGCGTCTGGTCGAACGGGATGAACATGGCCTCGGCACACTGCCGCCACGCCGTCACCTCGTCGTCGGTGACTCCCTGGGCCTCGGCCTGTTCGGGGTACAGCCGCGAGCAGGCCGCCGCCGCGCGCAGGTTCCGTTGCGCCATCAGGTTGGTGTAGACGTTGTTGTCCATGATCGCGCTGTATTCGTCCGGCCCGGTCACGCCGTCGATCCGGAACCAGCCGTCCCGGTCGTAGTGACCCAGCGACTGCCAGAGCCGGGCGGTTTCGACCAGCAGTTCCAGTCCAACCTCACGATCGAAGCGCTCGTCCTTGGTCGCTCCGTGATAGCGGATCACGGCGTCGGCGATGTCGGCGTTGATGTGGAACGCCGCCGTCCCGGCTGGCCAGTACCCGGAGCACTCGTCCCCGTTGATGGTCCGCCACGGGAACGCGGCACCCTTCAGCCGCAAGGTCGCCGCCCGCTCCCGGGCCTTGGGCAGTGTGCTCTGCCGCCAGCGCAAGGCGTCCGCGGCGGCTTCCGGCGCGGTGTGGATCAGCACCGGCAGCACGAACGTCTCGGTGTCCCAGAAGCAGTGTCCGTCGTAGCCGGGCCCGGTCAGCCCTTTGGCTGGAATCGGGCGTTCTTCGGCCCGGGCGCCGGCCTGCAGCACGTGGAACAGGGCGAACCGCACCGCCTGCTGCAGCTCGGCATCCCCGTCCAATTCGACGTCCGCCTGCGCCCAGAACTCGTCGAGGTATTGGCGCTGTTCACTCAGCAGTGCGTCCCAGCCGGTGTGCATGGCTCCGGTCAGCCCGGCCGCGACCTGATCACGCAACGCCGGCACCGACCGCTGGGACGACCATCCGTAGCTGACGAACTTGATCAGCCGCAGCTTCTGGCCCGGCTTCAGGGTGGCGGTGACCGTCATCCGGCCCCAGTCCGGCCGGATGCCCCAGTCGGTGGTGACCTTGACGCCGTGCGGCACGTCGATCACGTGTTCCGCGGCCGCCGCGACTCTTCGTCCACTGCGCCGGGTTTGGTGGATCAGCACGATGCGGTTGGAGTTGCAGTCGTGCTCCAGCGCCTCCAGCGGGTTGTGCATCGCGGCCGCCACCCGCGGGTCGTCGCTGCCGGACTCGGGTAGCTGCTCGTTGGCCACCAGCTCGGACTGCAGGACCACGCGGGCCGGCCCGTCGACCGGTTCCACCTCGTAGGCGATCGCCATCACCGAGCGGTGGGTGAACGACACCAGCCTGGTCGAGGTGACCCGGACGGTGCGGTCGGCCGGCGAGCGCCACTCCACCTGACGCCGCAGGGTGCCCGCGCGCAGGTCCAGCAACCGCTCGTGATCGATCAGATGGCCGTAGCGCAGGTCGAACGGCTCGTCATCCACCAGCAGCCGGATCAACTTGCCGTTGGTGATGTTGATCACCGTCTGGCCAGACTCCGGATACCCGTATCCGGCCTCGGCGTAGGGCAGCGGACGGCGCTCGTACACCGAGTTCAAGTAAGTGCCGGGCAGTCCGTGCGGCTCGCCCTCGTCGAGGTTGCCCCGGATTCCGATGTGCCCGTTGGACAGCGCGAACACCGACTCGGTGGAACCGAGGTCACCGATGTTCAGCTCGGTTTCCCGGATGCACCAGGGTTCGACGCTGAAGGCCGAACGACCGTTCACGAGCGCTCCAGTAACTGGTCTAGGTCGGTCACCACGACGTCGGCGCCGTGCTGCTTGAGATTGTCGCCGTGTCCCTTTCCGACCCGGTCCACCCCGACCACCAGGGCGAAGTGCCCGGCGTGACCGGCCTGGACGCCGGCGATGGCGTCCTCGAACACCACGGATTGATCGGCCTGCGCGCGCACGGCGCGGGCGCCGGCCAGAAAGGTGTCCGGAGCCGGTTTGCCGTTCAGGTGCTGGGCTTTCGCGGCCTGGGCATCGATCCTGGCGTCCACGTACTGCTCGAGTCCGGTGACCCGGAGTACCTGTTCGGTGTTCGCGCTGGACGACACCACGGCCACCCGCATTCCGGCGTCCCGGGCCGACTGCAGATAGCGCACCGATCCCTGATAGACGGTGACGCCGTTGGTGGCGATCTCCTGCTGGACGAGCTCGTTCTTCCGGTTGCCCAGGCCGTTGACGGTGTCCTGGCTGGGGTCGTCGTCCGGCTGGCCCTCGGGCAGGGTGATGTCCCGGCTGGCCAGGAAACCGCGGGTGCCGTCCGGCCTCGGCTTGCCGTCCACATAGGCCGGATAGTCGGTGCCGATGTCGAACGGCTTGAACGGCTCACCGGTCTGATCCGATCGCTGCTTCAGGTAGTCGTCGAACATCCGCTTCCAGGCGCTGGCATGTACCGATGCGGTGTCGGTCAGTACTCCGTCCAGATCGAACAGGCACGCGACGACGGTGCCGGGTAATCCGAGCTGAGCCGGGGACGCCTGGGTGGGTGTAGGCATTGGCCAAGCACACCACAGCCAGATGTCAAGAAGGCGAAGAAGGGCGTTACGTCCGGGAACTTTCTCAGCCCGTGAACACCGCTACGGCCGCGCCTGTGACCTGGGTCTCAAATCGATGAAAGCCAGCCCCACGCTTCCATCTGAGCCCTCGATCACCGCGTCCGGACCTCAGTTCGGATGGCCAGGCAGCCCGCTGGTCAGCAGGTCGATCAGGTCCTGGACCGAGGGCTTGCCGCCGGTCCGCCGGGCGGTGGCGACGATGGTATGCCCGGCACCGCTGAAGGAGGGAAAGGTGACGGCCACGGTGACCCGGTCCGATCTGCTCAGGCTCCAGCCCTTCAGGTCGCCGATTCGCAATGGGCGGGCGCCGGGCGGAGCCGATGACTGTGGTCCGGCGACGAACCTCAGGGTCAGGCAGGATTTCCGCTCGGCCCTGGTCAGGGTGGGGCTGGCCGAACAGCGGTCCAGTCCGGCCCGCAGCGCCGGTGGGACGGTGAACGTGAAACCCGCGGACTCGCTCCCGAACCCGGCCAGGTGAATGCGATCCCCATTGAGGGTGCGGACCGGCGAACCGGGAGACGGCTGCGACGCAGCCCCGGACCCGGGCCCATCCTGAGCCGGTCGATCGTTCAGGCCGGTGGGTATGGCCGGAAATGCCGTCACGATGGCCGCCGCTGCCGTCCCAGCCATCGCTGTTCCGGCGGTGAGCAGCGCGGTCCGGCTCCGGGTCCGCGGCCGGTAATCCACTGCGACAACGCGCTTCTCGGCGTTCGGCGGCAGTTCGCCCAGCCGGGCAGCGAATGCTTGGCGCAGGTCTCGCTCCAGCAGTTCCAGACTCATCGATCTTCCCTTCCACTGGTCCGGTGTTCTCTTGCGAGCCGGCGAACACCTCTCGTCAACCCAGCTCGTTCACTGAACGCGTCATTCGGAGCATCGAAAGCGCTCGCGAAGCAGTACTTTTCACACTTCCCTCGGAGCAGCCGAGCAGGCCGGCCACTTCGTGCTCGGATCGGTCCTCCCAGTAGCGCAGGACCAGGACGGCGCGCTGGCGGGCCGTCAAGGCGCCCAGCGCAGCGATCAGCTGTTGCTGGTCTTCCACGGCACCCAGTGCCTGCGCCGCCCGCCGGTCGGGATGCAGGGCCAGGTGGCTGTCGTCCGGCCTCAGTTCGCTGAGCCGCCGGCTCCGAGCTGTAGCGGCGTCGATCACTCGATTGACCAGGACCCGGCGCACGTAGCCGGCCGGATTCTCCATCCGGGCGACCCGCGGCCATTGCCGGGCGACCCGGACCCAGGTCTCCTGGAGCAGGTCCTCGGCCTCGGCGGCGTCCCAGCACATCAGGTAGGCCGATCGAAGCAGAGCCGGGGACAACTGCCTGACCAGCGAGTCGAACTCCCGCCGGGCCCGCTCGGCGCTACTGAGATTCACTCCGTCCCCTCCGCGTCGGCCTGATCTCTGATTCTGATAACCGGATCGGCGCGGAAAAGGTTGAGTCAGTTCTGACGATGGCGGAGGTGGAGAGAGGGCGATCCACCGGCACCGGAGTGAGCGGAACCTCGAAGATCAGTCCGAGCTGGCGATGCCGGTGGAGGAGATGGCCGCCGCCGGTGGAGCGCTGTCTGGGTCGCGATCGACCAGGTAGTCCTCCGGCGACGTGACGTCGTCCAGTTCAGGCACCTTGGCCGCCCGCAGCACGATCGTCATCACGGCGACCACGATCAGGTTGACCAGCACCGCGACGAAGCCGACGTAGATCTGCTTCTGGCTGTCGAAGCCGAACTGCGACAGCTTGTAGGCCGAGCCACCGAAATGCATCTTGCCGTTGTTCGGGTTCGGGATCTGGTAGAGCATCACCAGGCCGGCGGCCAGCCCCGCGACCAGCCCGCTGACCAGCGCCCAGGGATGCATCCACCGGGTGTAGGCGCCGATGGCGACGGCGGGCAGGGTTTGCAGGATCAGCACTCCGCCGATCAGCTGCAGGTCGATCGAGAACTGCGGATCGACGAACAGGATGAATGCCAGGGCGCCAAGTTTCACCACCAACGAGGCGACCTTGCTCACCGTCGCCTCCTCCTGGGCCGTGGCATCTGGCTTGATGTACTCCTTGAAGATGTTGCGGGCGAACAGGTTCGCGGCCGCGATCGACATGATCGCGGCCGGCACAAGGGCGCCGATGCCGATCGCCGCGAACGCTACGCCGGCGAACCAGTCTGGAAACATCTTGTCGAAAAGCACGGGCACAATGGTGTTTCCGTCCACCTTGCCACCACTGCTGATCGGCTTGACGCCGAATTTAGTGGCCCCTGCCAGAGCCATGTAGCCGAGCAGGGCGATCAGGCCGAGCAGGAAGCTGTACGCGGGCAACGCTGACATGTTGCGCTTGATCGTGTTCCGGTCCCTGGCCGCCAGCACGCTAGTCAGTGAGTGTGGATAGAGGAACAGCGCCAAGGCCGAGCCCAGCGCCAGGGTCACGTACTGCAGCTGGTTGTTGGCGTTCAGCAGCAGACTGCCCTTGGGGGCGCCGGTCTTCGGATTGGTCACGGCCAGCGCCTTCTCGGCCGAACCGAAAATCACATCCCAGCCACCGAGCTTGTACGGAATCACGATCACCGCGACGATGATGACCAGATAGATCAGGCTGTCCTTGACGAAGGCGATCAGCGCCGGTGCCCGTAACCCCGAGTTGTAGGTGTAGAGGGCCAGGATGATGAACGCGACAATGATCGGCAGATGCCCGGTGATTCCCATCGCCTTGAGCACGGCCTGAATTCCGACCAGCTGCAACGCGATATAGGGCATGGTGGCGACGATTCCGGTGATCGCGACCAGCAGGGCCAGGGTGGGGGAGCCGAAGCGGCCCCGGACGAAGTCGGCCGGGGTGACGAAGCCATGCCGGTAGCTCACTGACCAGATCCGGGTCAGCACCAGAAAACCCAGCGGATAGATGATGATCGTGTAGGGCACGGCGAAGAAGCCAGTAGCTCCGGAGGCGAACACCAGGGCGGGCACCGCGACGAAGGTGTACGCGGTGTAGAGGTCGCCGCCAAGCAGGAACCAGGTGATCCATGGCCCGAAATTGCGCCCGCCGAGCCCCCATTCATCCAGGTGATTCATCGTGTCAGCCTTGCGCCAGCGGGCGGCGGCGAACCCCATGCCGGACACCAGCAGGAACAGCACGACGAAGATGACCAGTTCGACGGTGTGATCGGCGAGCTTCGGCATGGCTCAGTCGCCGTCCCTTCGGTTTCGCCGATCTCGGGTCACCTGGTAGACGATGGTGGTGCTGGCCACTCCGGCGAAGACGAAAGCGAGCTGCAGCCAGTAGAAGGCGGGAAATCCGAACAGCTTCGGGTCTTGGCGGTTGAAGAGCGGGGTGGCCAGGGACAGCACGATCGGAACCAGCAGGAGCAGGTTGACCGGATGCCAGCGCTGGCGGACGACCCGGCCACGCAACCCCCGCCTGGCCGGCGCGCCGCTCGGCTCGGGTTCGGCAGCGCGGTTCGCGGCGTGCTCTGCGGCCATGTCCGCCCTCTCATCCTTGAGACGACCGGCGGCGGCGGTCACGGATCGCCGACTCCACCTGCCGGGAGAATAGCCCCCTGAGGCACTCGGACGGCACCCTGCGGATCGCCCCCGATCACTCGGATCATGCAGATCATGCCGATCATGCGGATCACCGGCAGCTCAGCGGGGTCGACGGGCGTCCCGGTTGACCGGTTGCTAACCTGCGAGGGATTCAAGATCACGCGGCGGCGCTCAGATGATTGGCGATCGGTGAGTCGCTGGCTGAACGCCTGGACGACAGGAGGTCGCCATGGCAGGAGTCCGGCGCCTGAGCTGGTTGTGGATCCTGATCGGCGGCCTGGTGCTGTTCGAAGTGGTTCGCCGGGCACTGATCTCGACCGGCAACCCGAGCTACGTCCCCTCGCTGATCCTGCTCGGGGCTGCTGTGGTGCCGGCCTCCTTCGTGGCCTTCCTCTACGACCGGCGGCTGAGCTACGACGTGTCGTCCGGGTTCCTGTTCACCGTGGCCCTGGTCGGGGGAGTGATCGGTGTGGTCGCGGCCGGCGTGCTCGAATTCCGCACCCTGCGCACCATCGGCATGCTGCCGATGCTGGCTGTCGGGCTGATCGAGGAGGGCGCCAAGCTGATCGCCCCAGCGGCCGTCCTGGTGTTCACCGTTCACCGGCTGCCCGCTGACGGCCTGCTGCTCGGGGTCGCCACCGGCGCCGGCTTCGCCGTGCTCGAAACCATGGGCTACGCCTTCGTGGCGCTGATCGAGTCGAAGGGGAACATCGCCGTCGTGGACGGCATCCTGCTGCTGCGCGGCATCCTCAGCCCAGCCGCGCACATGGCCTGGACCGGGCTCACTGCCGCAGCGCTCTGGCAGGTCGCCGGTGCCCGGCATCGGGGCAGCGCCGTCGTGCAGTTCGTGGTGACCTATCTGATCGCGGTCATCCTGCACACCGCCTGGGATTCGTCCCGGACGACCGGGACCTACGTGGTGCTGGCCGCGATCAGCCTGGCTCTGCTGTTCGGCGCCGTGCACCGCCTGCACCGGGCCCAGCAGGCTGGTGGACCGGATCAGCCAGTGGTCGCCATCCCGGGCCGGGCCGGTTTCCGCACCGGGGCACTGTCCGGCTGATCAGCTCTTCAGGATCGTGGCGATGTCGAACGTGACCGGCTCGTCCAGCTGCTCGTAGGTGCAGCTCTCCGGCGTGCGATCCGGGCGCCAGCGCCGGAACTGCGCCGTGTGCCGGAACCGGTCGCCCTCCATGTGCTCGTAGGCCACCTCGACCACCAGCTCGGCCCGGATGGGCACGAACGACAGATCCTTCTTGGCGTTCCAGCGGCTGACGTTGCCCGGCATCCGGTTGTGCTCGTGCGCCTGCGCGTCGGCCCACTCGCCCCATGGATGGGTCCCCGGTTCGAGGTCCCGGTAGGGGGCGAGGTCGTCCAGCAGGGTCTTGCGCCGGGCCATCGGGAAGGACGCCGTCACCCCGACGTGCTGGAGCCTGCCCTCGTCGTTGTACAGGCCCAGCAGCAGCGAGCCGACGACGTCGCCGGTCTTGTGCCAGCGGAACCCGGCCACCACGCAGTCCGCCGTCCGCTCATGCTTGATCTTGAACATCACCCGCTTGTCCGGCTGGTAGGCGCCGTCCACCGGCTTGGCCACCACCCCGTCCAGCCCGGCCCCCTCGAACTGTTCGAACCAGTCTGCGGCCAGACCGAGATCGGCTGTAGCCGGGGTGACGAAGACCGGCTTCCTGGCCGCCGCCAGGGCTTTCTCCAGCACCGCCCGCCGATGCGAAAAGGGTTGCTCCATCAGGTTGTCCGAGCCCAGGGCCAGGATGTCGAAGGCGATGAACGAGGCCGGAGTCTGCCCGGCCAGCAGGTTCACCCGGCTGACCGCCGGATGGATCCGTTGCTGCAGGGCGTCGAAGTCCAGCCGGTCGCCCCGGATCAGCACGATCTCGCCGTCCAGCACGCACCGGTCCGGGGTGTTGGCCTTGATCGCCTCGACCACGTCGGGGAAGTAGCGGGTCATCGGCCGCTCGTTGCGGCTGCCCAGCTCCACCTCGTCCCCGTCCCGGAAAACGATCGTGCGGAAGCCGTCCCACTTGGGCTCGACGTGCCCGACGTCGGGGATCTCCTTGACCGACTTGGCCAGCATCGGCGCGATCGGCGGCATCACAGGCAGGTCCATGCCCCCATCCTGCCCTCAGCCCTGATCGATCGCGGGCCGGGACGCTAGATTCGGGTGATGGCCAAGGAAGCGCCGGAGATCCTGGAGGTTCCCGGCCCGGACGGCGTCCGCGAGGTGCGGATCTCCAGCCCGAGCCGGGTGCTGTGGCCTGGGCCCGGCATCACCAAGCTGGATTTGGCCCGTTACATCGTGGCCGCGGGCGACGGCGTGCTGCGGGCGCTGGGCGATCGGCCGGTCACCCTGGAGCGCTACCCGGACGGGGTGGACGGCGAGTCGTTCTACTCCAAGAACCCGCCCCGCGGCGTCCCGGCGTACTCCCGCACGGTGGACGTGATGTACCCCAGCGGCCGGACCCACCCGCAGCTGGTGGTGGACGAACTGGCCACCGCGGTCTGGGCGGTGCAGATGAACACCATCGTGTTCCACTCCTGGCCGGTGCGGACCGCCGACACCAACGACCCGGACGAACTGCGGATCGACCTGGACCCGCAGCCCGGGCGGGATTTCCGGGACGCCGTCACGGCCGCCCATCAGCTGCGGGCCCTGCTGGCCGAGCTGGGCCTGACCGGCTGGGCCAAGACCTCCGGCAACCGCGGCGTGCACGTGTTCTGCCGGGTGGCGCCCGAGCACGAGTTCCTCGACGTGCGGCACGCGGTGATCGGGATCGGCCGCGAGCTGGAGCGCCGCGACCCCGATCTGGTCACCATGTCCTGGTGGAAGGAGGAGCGCGGGCGCCGGGTGTTCCTGGACTTCAACCAGTCCAACCGGGACCGGACCATCGCCGCCGCCTACAGCCCGCGCCCGCTGCCGCATGCACCGGTCTCCACGCCGCTGTCCTGGGAGGAGCTGGATGAGGCCGACCCGGCCGAGCTGACCGTGCGCACGGTGCCGCGGCTGATGGCCGAGCGGGGTGATCCGTGGGCCGGGATCGACGACACCGCGGGAGATCTGAGCCAGGCGCTGGAACTGTGGAACGCCGACGTCGACCGCGGATTGCCCGAACTGCCGTTCCCGCCGGACTTCCCGAAGATGCCCGGCGAGCCGAAACGGGTGCAGCCCAGCAAGTCCCGGGAGGACACCGAGGGCATCGAGCCGGAGGGGCTCTATGCCAACCCTGAACGCTGGCGAACCGTGGATGGCGGACGATGGGCGCCCAAGGCCCCTCCTGGGTGAGAGACCAGTAGGCTCGGGCGGTGCCGAGCACCGGTCTGGAGGTTCTGAGCGCCGCACCCAAGGCACTCCTCCATGATCACCTCGATGGCGGCCTGCGGCCGAGGACCATCTGCGAGATCGCGGCCCGGATCGGGCATCCGCTGCCCGTGGACGACCCGGATGAGCTGGGCCGGTGGTTCGCTGACGCGGCCGATTCCGGTTCTCTGGAGCGGTATCTGGGAACATTCGAGCACACCGTCGCGGTGATGCAGCGCCGCGACGACCTGATCCGGATAGCCCGCGAGTGCGTCGAGGACCTGGCCGCCGACGGCGTCGTCTACGCGGAGGTCCGCTACGCACCGGAGCTGTTCCTGGAACAGGGACTGAGCCTGGACCAGGTGGTGCTGGCCGTACAGGAGGGCCTGGCCAGCGGGATGGCGCAGGCCGCCGCACTGGGCCGGGCGATCCGGGTGGTCACCCTGCTCGACGCCCTGCGCCAGCACGCCCGCAGCCTGGAGATCGCCCAGCTGGCCGTCCGGCATCGCGACGCCGGCGTGGCCGGTTTCGATATCGCCGGGCCTGAGGCGGGCTATCCGCCGTCCCGCCATCTCGATGCCTTCGACTACCTGCATCGCCAGAGCATGCACATCACCATCCATGCGGGTGAGGCGTTCGGGCTGCCGAGCATCTGGGAAGCGATCCAGGTCTGCGGCACCGACCGGCTCGGCCACGGTGTCCGGATCATGGATGACATCACCGTGCTGGACGCCGGGTCATCGACATCGCCACCCGCCCGGCTCGGGCGGCTCGCGGCCTGGGTCCGGGACCAGCGGATTCCGCTGGAGATGTGCCCCAGCAGCAACCTGCAGACCGGGGCGGCGGCCACTATCGGTGAGCATCCGGTCACTCTGCTGAAGGACCTCAGGTTCCGGGTGACCGTGAACACGGACAACCGGCTGATGTCCGCCACCTCGATGACGCGCGAATTCAGCCTGCTCTGCGAACACGCCGGGTGGACATTGCCGGACTTACGATGGGTCACGATCAATGCCCTGAAAAGTGCGTTCATCCCATTCGACGAGCGGCTGGCTCTGATCGAGAGAGTTGTGAAACCAGGCTATGCCGGGTTAGGGATTCCCTGAGGACGCAATGCATCAGCCCGGTGAGGAGGGGTAACCGTGGCCTACCGCCAGGCGCGGTTCCCTGGTGCGCGCCGGATCCTGGCCCAGGATGCCGTCGGGCGCTACGACCTGCGGCGGACCCTGATGGCCCGGATGCTGGGCGAGCAGCCGGCCTTGTCGTTGCTGCTCCTGCACGGAGACGTCGAACTGGAGTCTCTCGATCTCGACCCGCGGGCGCCGGCCGAGCCGAATCCGGGTGCCCTGGCCCGCGCGGAGCCGGACGTGCACGGCCTGATCGTGGCCGGCAACCTGACCGTGAACGGCTCGGTGCATCACAGCCGCTCGCCGATGGGGCTGTCGTTGTACGTGCTGGGTGGGCTGCGGGCGGCCAACATCGCGGTCAGCGGGCTGGAGCTGGTGGTCCGGGGCAGCGTTCAGGTCGAGGAGGTGATCGCCGGGGCCGGTCCGCAGGGAGGCGCCCGGCTCGATGGCGGCGTGGCCGCGCGGCTGCTGATCTCCGATCAGTTTCCGATGCTGATCGGTGGCCGGCTGGCGGCACCGGTGCTGGACACCGGGCGGACCCGGATCGGGCTGGCCGAGGGCGGCGGTGTCCGGGAAGCGCTCGGTGATGTTCCTCCCGCCGTGGTGCTGGCCGACTCGGTGCGCGACCCGGACGCGGAGGGAGGCCGGTTCTCCTTCGACCGGCTGCGGGCCACCCTGGCCGCGGGTCGTTCGGCCTTGTCCGCTGACTACCGGTCGGGACGGACCAATCTCGACGCCATGCGCGAACTGCGCTGGCTGGAGCGGGAGATCGACTCCGCGGTCGCGGCTGGGCGGTACTCGGTGGCCGCTGGTCACTTACGGGCGGCCCGCCAGCGCGGTGCTCCCCGGGCCGAGACCGCCCTGCGCCTGGCCGACGCGATCTACCGCGGCCAGCACATCGCCGGGGACCGGGAGTCCATGCGCGAGGCGCTCGACCTGCTGAACGAAACCCTTGGCCCGCAGCCAGACCCTACGCTGGTGATGAACCATCCGCAGGCCCTGCTGCAACGAGCCTCTATCCTGCTCCAGTTGCACGAGCACGATGACCGGGCCTTCGAACAAGCCTGGCGAGACTGCACCATCGCGGCGGTGACGCTGCCGGCCTCGGAGCGGGCCGGGATCGCCGGTCTGATGGGGCAGTGGTTGTTCACCCGCAAGCGGTATCAGGAAGCGGTGCCGTACTTGCGGCAGGCCCTGGCGGTACGGCCCGAGGACGGGGTGCTGCACGGCCAGCTCGGCCGGTCGTTGTGGATGCTGGACCGGGAGCAGGAGGCCCTGCCCCACGCCGGGCGCTCACTGCAGCTCAATCCGACCGATGACCGGATGTGGTACGTGCGAGGCAAGTGCCATCAGGTGCTCGGCCAGATCACCGAAGCCCGGCTGGATCTGCAGACCTACCTGGAACTGCATCCCGATGACGAGCTAGCCGTCGAGGCGCTGGTGGAGATCGGGCTGGATCAGGGGCATCGCGAACTGGCGGTGGAGCGGGCCCTGAGATTCGTCGATGAATATCCCGAGATCGACAGCGCGGCAGCACGTTTCGGTCGCTTGTTCCATAGCCGGGGGATGCACGAGCGATCGATCCTGTTCATGCGCCGGGCGATGGAACGAGATCCCTCCCACCGGCCGACGGTGCTGGCCCTGGCGGTCGCGATCGACGAGGTCAGTACCGGCAACGCCGGGCTGACCACGGCCCTGCGCACGGCGGAGATCGACTTGGACGGGGATCACCTGCCGTACCTGCGGGGCGAGATCTACCTGGCTCTGGGCGACCTGCAGCTGGCCGCACTGGATCTGGAGACCTACCTGGTCCGGTTCCCAGACGCCGCCCGCGCGCTGGCGTCGCTGGCTGAGGTCCGGCTGGAGGAGAACCGGATGGAGGACGCCGAAAAGCTGCTGATCCAGGCCCGGGCCAGTGCTCCCGATGACGACCTGGTCGAAAGTGTGGCCGAACGAGCGGGGTTGCGCCCGGCTGATCCCACTCGCCCGAACCGGCACGGCTCGCATGTGAGCCCCGCCGAGTGGCGGCATCCGGCTAACTGACGGAATCCGGGGGAACGCCCAGCGCCGCAATGATGCCTGCTCGCAGACCAGCCAGAGATCCGGTGGCCAGCTCGTGGGCACGGGTGAGGCCGCGGGGGCCGGGTGGAACCGCGACCACCACCTCCAGGTAGACCTTGAGCTTCGGTTCGGTCCCGCTGGGCCGCACGATCACCCGGCCGTGGCCTGCGGTCCGGTAGCACAGGCCCGGGGTGGCCGGCAGCTGGTCCACGCCGTCCGATAGGTTCTGAGCCGAAATCACTTGATGTGCGCCCAGTCTCAGCGGCGGTTCGGCTGCGAGCCGGTTCAGCAGGGGGCCGGCCTCGGCCAGGTCATCGACCCGTACGGAGAATTGGCCGGTGGCGTGCAGGCCGTGGACGCGGGCCAGATCATCCAGCGCATCCAGCAGGGTGCGGCCTTCGGCTTTCAGCCGGGCGGCCAGCTCAGTCACCAGCAGTGCGGCGCTGATCCCATCCTTGTCCCGGACCACGTCCGGAGCCACGCAATAGCCCAGCGCCTCCTCGTAGGCGTAGGTCAGGTCCGGAACCCGGGTCAGCCACTTGAACCCGGTCAGAGTCTGTACATGGCGCACGCCATGGGCGGCCGCGATCCGGCTCAGCAACTGGGATGAGACCAGCGAGCTGGCCACCGTGCGCGGTCCTGCCGCCCGATCACTGGAATCCGTTCGCTCGAGCAGATATTCGCCCAGCAGGGCGCCCACCTCGTCGCCGCTGAGTCTCCGCCAGCCACCAGCACCGTTGACCGGCACGGCCACCGCGCAGCGGTCGGCGTCCGGGTCGTTGGCGATCACCAGATCCGCCCCGCGAGCCCGGGCGGAGGCGATGGCCAGGTCCATCGCCCCGGCCTCTTCAGGGTTCGGAAAGCTCACGGTGGGGAAAGCCGGATCGGGCCGGGCCTGCTCCGGCACGATGTGCGGTACCGGAAAACCGGCCAGGCTGAAGGCTTTCAGTGCGGTGTCGCCGCCGACGCCGTGCAGCGGAGTGATCACGACATCGATGTCGCGCGGACCGGCTGGATCGAGCACGGTCATGATCGCGGACAGGTAATCGTTCAGCACGCTGGGCGTGAGCCGGTGCCAGCCCTGGATCGCCATCGGTACGTCGATGGCGGAGGGTGCCGCCTCGATCTGCTCCGCGATCTCGAGATCCTGCGGCGGGACGATCTGCGCTCCCTGGCCTTCGCCGCGGCCGACCCGGCCGCCCAGGTAGACCTTGTAACCGTTGTCGCTGGCCGGGTTGTGGCTGGCCGTGACCATCACGCCCGCATCGGCACCGAACCGGCGGACGGCGAAGGCCAGCACCGGAGTGGGCAACGGGGCTGGTAACAGGGCCGGCGCAGCACCGGCCGCGACCAGTACCGCGCAGGTGTCGCGGGCGAAGACGTCGGAGTCGCGGCGGGCGTCGTAGCCCACCATCACCCTCGGCGCCAGCTGATCACCTGGCTGATCGGGCCGTGCCTCGATCCGGCCGGCCAGGAACGCGGCCAGCCCGGCCGCCGCCCGGATCACTACCGCCCGGTTCATCCGGTTGGGCCCGGCTCCCAGCGGTCCGCGCAGCCCAGCGGTCCCGAACCGGAGTGAGCCGGAGAAGCGCTTCCGCAGGTCCATCTCACTGCCGCGGTTCGACGGGCCGCCGCTGGTGCAGCGCTCTATCAGCAGGTCGAGTTCGCGCCGGGTGCGCGGATCGGGGTCGGCGTCGCGCCAGGCCATCGCTCGCCCGATCAGATCGGAGAGGCCAGCGTTGTCCACACCGGAAATCTACCGATCGAGCTGGCTGAAGCGGGACCCGCGCGAACCAGCTCACCCGATCCGGCGGATCACCTCGGCCAGCAGGGTGCCCACCCGGGTCGCCGCTTCCCGCCCGGCCGCGACCACGTCGGCGTGATCGAGCGGTCGCTCCGAGATGCCCGCGGCCAGGTTGGTCACCAGGGTGATCCCCAGGATCTCCAGCCCGGCCTGGCGGGCGGCGATCGCCTCCACTGCGGTGGACATGCCGACCAGATCACCGCCCAGAACGCCCAGCATCCGGATCTCGGCCGGAGTCTCGTACTGGGGCCCGCGCAACTGCACGTAGACCCCCTCGGGCAGGGCCGGGTCCACGGTCCGGCAGACGGCCCGCAGCCGGGCCGAATAGAGGTCGGTCAGGTCGATGAAGGTGGCGCCCTCCAGTGGGGTCGACCCGCTGAGATTCAGATGGTCATTGATCAGCACGGCTGTGCCCGGCGGCCATCGCGGATTCAGTGAACCGGCGCCGTTGGTCAGCACCACGGTCCGGCAGCCCGCGGCCGCCGCGGTGCGCATGCCGTGCGCCACCGCCCGCACGCCATGGCCTTCGAACAGATGCGTGCGAGAGCCGAGCACCAGCAGATGGCGGGCGGGCTGGCGCCTGGCGGCGTCCACCCGGACCGACCGGATCGTGCCCACATGACCGGCCATGCCGGAGACGTGGAAGCCGGGAATCTCCGTGGCAGGAATCTCCGTCACCGTCGTTCCGGCCAGATCCGCCGCTTGGGCCCAGCCGGATCCGGGCACCAGCGCGATGTCGTGCTTGACCCCGCCCGTCCGCTCGGCGATCACCGCTGCCGCCTGAGCGGCCAGTTCATCCGGATCGCAAGACGTTTCGCCGGTCACGCCGGCGGCACCTGGCCCTCGACGAAGGTGCAGGGCCGCTGGCGCAGGGCGTGCACGTAGTCGTCCGGAGCACCGCCGGCTTCGGCCGAGTCGGCCAGCATGCCGAGATACTTGGCCGAGGGCAGGCCGCCCTCGTAGGCCTTGAGCACGTGCACCCAGGCCAGCACGTCGCCGTCCAGGGTCTGCACCCGGACGTGGATCTTCTGCGAGACGCCGGTGGACAGGCCCTCCCATTCATCGAGCTGCTGCTCGTCCAGCTCGGTCACGTCATAGAGATTGACGAAGACCTGGTCGGCCGGATCCTCGACCAGAGTGGCCAGCGCCCCTTCCCAGGTGTTCTCCTCACCGCCGAAGGTCAGCCGCCAGCCGTTGAGCCAGCCCGAGCTGCGCAACGGCGAGTGCGGTGCCCGCAACGACATCCGCTCAGGGTCGAGGTTGCTGCCATACGCGGCGTACAAGGCCATGGGCACAGGGTAGAAGATCCGCGCGATCGCTGGCTTCTCCCGCCGCGGGCAGTTGTGATGCGACACGCCCAGCGTGCCGGAGCCGAACTGCCCGCACTGATGGGCGGGGCAGGCGCGGGCCGGCCCGGAGGTGACCGACAATGGAACCGTGAGCGGAACCAGAGGGCCGGTCCGGGTGGTCATCGTCGGCGGAGGGCCAGGAGGATACGAGGCGGCGCTGGTGGCGGCTCAGCTGCGGGCCGACGTCACCGTCGTGGACGACGCCGGGCTGGGCGGTGCCGCCGTCCTCACCGACGTGGTGCCGAGCAAGACGCTGATCGCGACCGCCGAAGTGCTGACCACGGTGAGCGGCGCGCACGAGCTGGGCATCAGCGGGCTGGGCCACGCTCAGGCCGACCTGGGTTCGGTGAACCGCCGGGTGAAGCTGCTGGCCCAGGCCCAGTCCAGCGACATCCGGGCCCGGGTGGAGAGCGAGGGTGTGCGGATCGTCCAGGCCCGCGGCGAGCTGGAGGGGCCGGACCGGGTGATCGCCGGCGGCCAGGTGTTCCCCGCCGACGTCCTGCTGCTGGCGGTCGGGGCCCGCCCGCGCGAGCTGCCCGATGCCCAGCCGGACGGCGAGCGGATCCTGACCTGGACCCAGCTCTACGACCTCGGCGAACTGCCCCCGCGGCTGATCGTGGTCGGTTCGGGTGTCACCGGGGCCGAGTTCGCCAGCGCCTACGACGCGTTGGGTGCCTCGGTGGTGCTGGTGTCGAGCCGGGACCGGGTGTTGCCCGGCGAGGATCCAGACGCCGCTGCGGTGCTGCAGAACGTTTTTCGGCGCCGGGGGATGGAGGTGCTGGCCCGGTCCCGGGCGCAGGCGGTGAAGCGGACCGGGGACGGGGTGGTGGTGACTCTGACCGACGGCCAGACGGTGGAGGGAAGTCACTGCCTGATGGCGGTGGGCTCGGTCCCGAACACCAGCGGGCTCGGCCTGGAGACCGCCGGGGTGGAGCTCAGCGAGTCAGGACATATTGTGGTGGATCGGGTTTCGCGCACCTCGGCCCGTGGCGTCTACGCGGCCGGAGACTGCACCGGCGTGCTGGCGCTGGCCTCGGTGGCGGCCATGCAGGGCCGGATCGCGATGTGGCACTCGCTCGGCGATGCGGTGGCCCCGCTCAAGCTGGGCCTGGTGTCGTCCAACGTGTTCACCGCCCCGGAGATCGCTACCGTGGGCACAACCCAGGCGCAGGTGGAAGCCGGTGAGAGCCAGGCGGTTTCGGTGAAGCTGCCGCTGGCCGGTAATCCACGGGCCAAGATGCAGGGCATCCACGACGGGTTCGTGAAGCTGTTCGCCGCTCCGGAGTCTGGGCGCGTGCTCGGCGGAGTGGTGGTGGCGCCGCGGGCGTCGGAGCTGATCCACCCGATCACACTGGCGGTTTCGAAGCGCCTGACCGTGGACGACGTCAGCTCGGCGTTCACCGTGTACCCATCGCTGAGCGGCTCCATCGCCGAAGCGGCCCGGCGGTTGCACCACGGTGCATGATCTGCTGTTCCCAAGATTTTCGTCTCGGCCCTCAAATATGTTCTCCTGAGCGCACTTTCGAGGGCTGAACCGGTGATCAGGAAGCGATCGGGAGGCCAGGCGGTTTCATCCGGGGCCAGCCCTAGTCCTTCAGTTCGCAGATGGTGGCGCCGGACGTGACGGTCTGGCCGACCTCGGCGCTCAGCGCGGTGACGGTACCGGCCTTGTGCGCGGTCAGCGGCTGCTCCATCTTCATCGCCTCGAGCACGACAACGAGTTCACCGGCGTCCACGTGCTGACCCTCGTCAACCGCGACCTTCACGATGGTGCCCTGCATCGGCGAGGTGAGTGCGTCACCGCC
>CAXUFS010000007.1:0-27523 GCA_964250315.1 uncultured Kineosporia sp.
CAGCCGGAGTGTAGATCTCGTCCGGGTCGCCGGTGTACCGGTCCCTGGTCCCAGCGCCACGGACGACGGTGACGGACGGCGAATCGATCCTCACTGGACGGGCGGCACTGAGGGCGGCGGGCTGTCCCTCCGGCAGCGACGGCCCGGAGCCCTCCGGAACTGTGTAGTCCTGCGTGGCGATCGGCTGATAGCTGGTGATCGCCTCGGCTCGCTGCGGCACGCCTGTGGTCTGTGGCTCTTCGCGATCTCGCTCGGCGGCCCGCTGGGCAGCTGACATGCCCAGGAAGGTGCCGATCGCACCGGACAGCACCCGGCCACTGGCCCGGGCGGCGCCCCGGCCGCCTGCTCCGACCGAGCCCGCGGCCACCGCGAACTGGGTCCGGCCGGCAATCATCTGCGTGAGCCGCCGGAACGGGCTCAGCGCCACCCACATCACCACAGTGAGAAGCAGCATCAGCACGATCTGAAGCCAGGCCGGATGAACGCCTGGCCCTAGCAGCACGCCCATCCCCATCACGGTGATAGCAGCACCAATACCGAAGATGATGGCGTTGATCAGAGCAGCGGCAACTGTGCTGCCGATTCCAGTGACCAGCCCTCGCATCGTCGGGAACAGGCCCAGAGTGGCGAACGCAGGAAACAACATCACGCCAAACCGGACAATGACCAAAGCTCCAAGTACGAGCAGACCGGCGATCAGCAAAAAGGGGACGGCACAGAGCGCAGCGATTCCCGCAAGCAGCGAATAGCCCACCCGACTGTCCGATCGCCGGCCCGTCAGGTATTCGTACGCATCCGGATCCTGGGCTTGAACCTTGGCGGCCACCTCGGCGAATTTCGCCTCCTTGGCCTGGATGATCTTCTGGCCCTGCTCCGGATCCGTCTGAACAATCTCGGCTTCACGCCAAGTCAGTGCCTGCGAGTCGAAGATCACCGGACCATAAGACTTGGCCACCTGCGAATCGGCGTCCCCGAACGTGCCTCCAAGCCAAGCGCGATAGAGAAGGGCTTCCTGCATTCCCGCAATGGCCGCCGCGCCCGCATCGTCCTTGACGGCGTCATTCCCATTGAGTCCGTTGTTGACAGTGGCCAAAGTGCCGGTCACCGTCTCATCCGCCGCATGCCCGGCCACCAAAGGCCAGCGGAAGACCATGGTGACCAAAACCATGACCATCACGGCCCAGGCAATTGCGCTGGCTGACGAAGCTAGCGATGCCTGCCGAGCCTTCCACACCAGGAGAAGGCCGAGCGCGGCCAGAACCAGGGGGAACCACTGCTCAAAGACCGCATGCCGCAGTCCATCCACGACCTTGCCGATCAAAGGATCGAAGAACGACAGAAAATCAGGAGCGAATGCCTGGCCCACAATCGCACCGGTAGCGGCAATAGCGGTCTTCGGAAGGTTGAAAATCCAGTTCGCCACCGCAGTGCCGACGGACGCATCTGGAGCCCGGGCCAAGTCGGGTCCGCAGCCCAAGTCATAGGTGTTCCAGCGCAATCCGGCGTAGCCGTATTGTTGATAGATCGTGGTGGTCTTCTGCCCGGCGGCAAACGGATTACCGGCGGGCGGGAGTTCATCCGGTTTGGATTCGAAGAAGCCGACCATGCCCCGGCCAGGCATCTCCGGGGTAGGAGCGGCTTTGCAGCCGAGCACATCGGGTGCCGACCGGACGGCGGCTCGGGGCGCCGCCCGCGGCTGGAGCGCTGAGGCCGGGGAGGCCAGCACCAGCGAAACCAGACAGGCGGTGAACAGGGTCAGGACGGCGGTGACGGCCCGCCCCGCCGGGCTCATGTCGGCCCGCGCTTGCGCTGAAGGGTGCGCCGGGCTGCCTGGGCCAGCTCGGCGGACTGCGCCGTTGCGTCCGGCCGGGTGGCCCGAGTCGATTGACCGGCTCGGGCCGGCCAGCCGGTACCTGCACCGACCGGCTCCGGGCCGGTTACACCCGAATCCGGCTCCAGGCCCCGCTCCAGCTCAGAATCCGGCTGGGTGCTGTCACCGGCGCCTGCCCTCGCCTCGACTGGCTCGGGCCGGTCCAGCGGCTCAGAGCCGGTCAGATCGATCAACGGCAGCGGTTCGGCCAGACCCGGGACGTGCTCATGCAGCGCGGTCAGATCGATCTGCTGGGTATCGAGGTAACTGACCTCGGGCCGCAGATCGGCCGTCAGCATCGGCACCCGGCGCTCGGCCGGCGCGGCGGTGGTGTCCAGCGCGGCCAGCACGTGCGGTAAGTGGTCCAGATCGACCCGCATCCGATCCACGTTGCCGTCGACGTCCCGCATCACGAACTCGCGCAACCCGGACCGGGCGTTCTCGGCCGCCCGCGGCGACAGCCGGGCCAGCACCCCCTCGTACCCCACTCCCGGCGGCACCCGCAGCATCCGCAGCGCATCGGAGGCCACCTGGTCGTCCTCGATCCGACCCACGAACGCCGCTGAAATGAAGTTCGAGACCTCCATCCCCAGCACGTCGGCCGGGTTCTGAGAAGCGGCCAGGACGCACGTGTTCCACTTGCGGCTGTCCCGCCCGAGCCGGGTGAACAACGCCCGCCCGGCCCCCCACTCGCCCAGGAAGTGAGTCTCGTCCAGGGCCACCAACTTGCGCTCGGCCCTTGGCCGGCCGTAGATGGTCCGGGTCGCGTACCAGGACGCCAGGTGCAGCAGCGGCACCGCCATCTGCTCACTGGTCGACCAGTGCTCACGCGGCACCGAGGGCGGCGGCAGCAGCAGGCCAGGCATGGTCAGCACGGTCAGAGTGGCCTGATCCCGGATCGTCTCGGTCTGCGGGCCGCGCGGGAAGAACAGCCGGGCCAGCGGCATCTCAGCCATGTCGCGCAGATAGGCGGCGATGTCGCGGGCGTGATCGTCATCGCGCTGTTCCAGATGCTCGACCACCGACCAGAGCGACGTTCCCGGCGCGCCCTTGGTCAGCCGGATCGCCTCGGTCAGCAGCAGCCGGGTCCGCGGCGCCGAGGCCAGCGTGGGCGGTAGCAACATGGTGGCGACGTCGAGGGCCAGCAGCTTGCGGTCCTGGGAGGCCAGGGTGCGGGCCTCCTCCAGCGCATCGATGGTGGCGTAATCCTCCGGCCGGGGCTGCACCACCACCGAATACGGGTTCAGCGTCCCGGCCGGGGCCGAGGTCAGATCGATGTGCCGGGCGAAGCCGGCCAGCTCGGGCAACTCGGTCAGCCGGGCCAGCGGGCCGGATGGGTCCAGCATCACTGACGTGATCCCCCGCCGGACCGCCTCGTAGGTGATCAGCCCGGCCAGCACCGACTTGCCCGACCCCAGGGCGCCGACGATCGGGACCAGCCCGGAGGTCTCCCGGACCTCGGTGGCGAAATGCGTGTCGAACATGACCGCCCGCCGGGCCGAGGCGCAGGTGTGCCCGAGGTAGGGACCGCGCCGGTCACCCAGCCCGGACGACGCGGCCGGCACTCCGGCGGCGAAGTACAGCGCGGGCAGCCGCCGCCGGTAAGCCGTCGACGAAAGCGGTTCTCCAGGAACGAATTCCCGCAACAACCCGTACTGACCCTTCGGGTGTGCGATGGTGATCTGGCGCTTGCGGTAGGTGTCGATCACCTGGCGGGCCCGTTCCAGGCACTGCTCCTGGGTGTGCCCGGAGACCGCGATCCGGAACCAGCCGTGCACCCGGGTGCCGGCCGTGTCGCCGCCGGTGGTCATCTGGTCCTCGATCACCCGGGCCTGCCGGGCCTGCCGCTCCAGCGCCAGCGGTTCGTCCAGGTCGTGGTCGCGGTAGTGCTTCTGCATGTCCCGCACGATCAGCAGCTTGCGCTGGACGGCGTCCAGGGCCTGTTCGCCGTCCAGCACGTCCAGCCGGATCGACCACTCGACCGCGAACGGCAGCCGGTCGGCGTGCACCAGCCATGGCTCGTGCGCCGGATCGGGGATCTCGATCTCGTCCACCCGCCCGACGCTCAGCACGCTGACGTGCCGCTGGGTCCCGTTCGACAGCGGATCGCGCCGGCGCAACCGGACGGTGGAGGCGAACGGCTCGGCCTCGTAGACGATGCTCTCGGTGAACTCAGCCAGGTCCTCGTGATCCCATCGGTCGTCGTCCACCGGCGACAGCGCGCTGGGCGCGGGCAGCCCCAGCGCCAGCGAACGGCGCAGCAGCCATTCCAGTTCGCGAGCGGTGACCGTCCGGCCGTCCAGTCCTGGGCCGGTCACCGCCTCGGCGACCAGGGAGGCGTCCCGGTCGACCCGCTGCACTTCCCCCCGGGCCGGGCGGCGCAGCAACCGCTGGGCCGTGGTCGACACCCCGGACCGGTCGGCCAGCTGGACGCCGAGATACACCTCCTTCTCGGCCATGGTCGAGGCCCGTACGTGCTGCTGAGCCGAGATCAGATGGTCGGCCCAGGTGTCGCCGTCCATGCCAGGCAGCGGATCCGGGGTTCGGCGGTCCAGCGACCGGGCCCAGGCCGCCGCCGGGTACGGGCGGGAGGTGACCCGCAGGTGCAGCTTGCGCCCGGCCATCGCAGCCAGCCGGGTTGCGGTGTCGACGATCAGGTTGACCCGTTCGCCGTCCGCCCGGAACGCCCAGCGCTGGGTGGGCAGCGCGAACCAGGCCCAGGCGGCGGTGTCGGTGAAGGCCAGATTGCCTTCGATATGACGCAGGGCCAGCGGCCGATCCGCCGCACGCTCGCGATCGCCTGCGCGGCGTCCCATCATGCGGCCCTGCGCCCGCGAGCAGTCGTGCGGCGGTCCCGTACCGTCACCACGGTCTGGGTGCGATAGCGGTTGACCCTCGGCGATGGCCGTGGAGCCTTCAGGTCGGCGACGAAGGTGCGCCAGACCGCGGAGGGTGGGCGTTCATGATCTATGAAGCCCATCAGGCCGTAGGTCGCCAAGGTGGTGATACACACCTCCCACACCGGCGGCAGATGCACCGTCAGCGGGGTGACCGCCTCGACGAAGAGGACCACGAGGAAGACGACCAGCCAGGTGGCATAGGCCAGATACCGCGCGGTCCAGGGGAAGGTCAGGCCGGTGGGCCCCAGCCAGACGGTGTTGACGCGGTAGACGTCGTCATCGGGGGTGACCCGCATCGGTCAGTTCCCGGTCCCGAACACCAGATCTGTGAGCTGGCCCGCGAAAACGTATAGAACAGAGGCGCCGGCGATCACGCCCATGCCGAGCACCACATTGGTCAAGGTGTTGGCGTTATCGCTGATCTTGCCCTTGCGCGCTGACGCGATGATGCCGAGACCGATGATCAGCAGAACCAGCGGGATCAGATTCTTGACACCCCAGGTCACGACCGCGTTGCTGTTGACCTGAGGGCCCGAATCAGCGGCCAGCCAACTCGCCGCGCTGTACACGGACATCTCTACCTCCGCGGCACGCGCACCTCCACCCCCTGGCGCCGGGCCGAACTCACGACACGATGTGTAATGACAGTGCCACGCGATGTTTCGGTTGAATAGGGTTGGGCAGGAGTTCGGTCTATTTGCGACGTTCGTAGTGAGCTTACGTGGGCGCATCGGCGGCTGTCCGGGCGGGCCGCATTCTTCATCGAACGGGACAGTCACGCCAAAGCTACGCAGACAACCTGTGCCTACAACGTTTCCCGCCCGGGACGCGCCGAAACGTCCTTGGTGGGCCGCCGAAGCGGGCGTGCTGGCCGGTCTCTGCTGAACCAGCTCAACTAACCTCCGGGCGTGGCTGATCTGGTCTACCCCCCGATCCTGTTGCTGGCCCGCAGCGCCTTCCTGGCGCTGGGGATCAGATTCCAGCTGTCCGGCACCGGGTACATCCCGCGCACCGGCGGCGCCCTTCTGGCCAGCAACCACGTCAGCTTTCTCGACTTCACCTTCTGCGGCCTGGCCGCGCGGCCCAGCAAACGACTGGTCCGCTTCATGGCCAAGGACCAGGTGTTCCAGCACCGGCTCGCCGGACCGCTGATGCGCGGCATGCACCACATCCCAGTGGACCGGTCAGCCGGAACCGGCGCCTTCGACCAGGCGATCGACGCCCTCCGGCGCGGCGAACTGGTCGGCATCTTCCCGGAGGCCACCATCAGCCGCTCATTCGTGCTGAAGGATTTCAAGACTGGCGCCGCCCGGCTGGCCTCGAGCGCCGGGGTGCCGCTGATTCCGATGGCGACCTGGGGTGGCCAGCGGATCTGGACCAAGGACCGCCGCCTGGACGTCTCCCGGGGCCGGGCCGTCACCATCGCGGTCGGCGAGCCGTTCAGCCCCGGACCGGACGCTGACCCGGTCGCCAGCACCCAGGAACTGGAGCGCCGGATCGGCGCCCTGCTCGAACGCCTGCAGCGCGGCCATCCGCAGCAGCCGCAGGACGATGCCGATCGCTGGTGGCTGCCGCAGTACTTGGGCGGGGCGGCGCCGTTGCCGCAGGTGGCGGCCGAACTGGACGCTGATGACATCATCGGCCGTCGCCGCCGTCCCCCGGCCTGACAGTCTGGATCGGTGATGACCAGTTTCCGGATCGTGCCGCAGGGCGACTTCTCGCTGCCGGCCGCGATCGGCTTCCTGACCGGCTTCACTCCAGCCGGCTATCGGGACAACGGTGCCGGCCACGATGACGGCGCAGATCCGGTGATGCGGCTGGCCTTTCCGGTCGAGCGGCAGCCGGCCAGTGCCGGCGTCGCCGTCCGGCAGGGGCCGACTGGGGTGGTGACCGCCACCGTGGACGACGTCTCCGGCGGCACCGAGGGCCAGCTCGATCACGACCCGCTACGCGCCCAGATCGCCCGGATCCTGTCCCTGGACGTCGATGCGACCGGACTGCGGGCCGCGGTGAGCACTGACCAGCACGCCCTGGATCTGGCGGACCGGCTGCCCGGCCTGCGCCCGGTCTGCTTCAACTCCGCCTACGAGGCGGCAGCCTGGGCCGTGCTCAGCCAGCGGGTGCAGAGGGTCCAGGCCAGCCGGATGCGGCTGCGGATCGCCGAACAGCTCGGCACCCGGCAGACGGTGGCGGGCCAGCCGGTGCTCGCCTTTCCTGGACCTGAGGTGCTGGTGGACGCCGCTGGGCTCGGTTTCGTGCCGGAGCTGAAGGTGCAGCGGCTGCAGGCGGTGGGCCGGGCCGCATTGGACGGCGTGCTGGACGGTGAGCGACTGCGAGCGATGGACCCGGACGACGCCATCGCCCTGCTTCGCACGATCGACGGGATCGGCCCGTTCTCGGCCGAGTTGGTCCTGATCCGCGGGGCCGGGCACCCGGATCGGTTCCCGGCCAGCGAAGGCCGGCTGCACCGGGAGATGGCCCGCGTCTACGGGGTGTCCAAGGACGCTCTGACCGAGTTGGAGAGCATCGCCGACGGCTGGAGGCCCTTCCGGAGCTGGATCGCCTTTCTCTATCGGGTCACAGCCGGAAGTCGTTGATCTCAGGATCGAGCGGCCATCGGCCGGGGCGCCTGCGGGGACTGGCCGCGACGGCAGCGGCGTACTCGCGGTCCACCCCGCTGGGCCGAGCGATGTCCCAGCCGCGGACCGCCCACTCCCCGTCCGGCCCGCCGATGCTGGTCTGCCATCGCGGCAGGTCCGATCCGGCCTGGTCGATTGCCACCGAGCGCATGGCTGCGGACAGGCCGTGCCCCGTGGCCTTGACCGCCGCCTCCTTGCGTGACCAGGCGTCCATCCGGGCCCGGGCCGGGTCACGCGCGGCGACCGTGGCGTCCCACTCTGCATCGGTGAAGATCGACCGGCGCAGCTGCGCCCAGTCCACCCGCCGGGCACGGGACTCAACGTCGATGCCGGCGTCCAGGTCGGGCCCAGTGATCACCACCGCCACCAGTTCCCCGGCGTGCGACAGGTTGAACCGGGCCGGTGGATCGCAGCCGTAGCCGGCCAGCTCAGGCTTGCCGTGCTCGGTGCTGCCGCAAGCGGAGCAACGCGTCGCCAGGCGGATTTCGGGGGGCGATAGGCCGGCGATCGGAGCGAGCAGGCGGCGCAGCATGGAGTGCGCAGCCAGGCCCCGGTCACGGTCCTCGGGCCGGCGGAACCGGTCCAGCCGGGTCAGCGTGGCATCGTCCAGATCAGCGGCCAGCCGGATCCGGACGACGTCGTCCAGCCGCCCCGCGGGGACGTGCGCGAACCACACCTGCACCTTCACCAGTTCAAGCACCAGTTCAAGGTAGAGGGCTCACGTCTTGGGACCGCCAGCCACGTAGATCACCTGGCCGGAGACGAAGCCGGCCCCCTCGCTGACCAGGAACGACACGGTGTGCGCGATGTCCTCCGGCTGACCGATACGCCCGACTGGGACTTCGGCGGCATTGTGCGCCCGGAACTCTTCGAAGCTGATTCCCATCCGGGCGGCGGTGGCGATGGTCATCTCGGTCTCGATGAATCCTGGAGCCACCGCGTTACAGGTGATGCCGAACCGGCCCAGCTCGATCGCCACCGTCTTGGTGAAGCCCTGCAGCCCGGCCTTGGCCGCCGCGTAGTTGGCCTGGCCGCGGTTGCCCAGCGCAGACGTGCTCGACAGATTCACGATTCGGCCGTAGCGGGACTGGGTCATGTACACCTGCGCGGCCTGGGTCATCAGGAACGAGCCCCGCAGGTGCACGCCGAGCACTGCGTCCCAGTCGGCCTCGGTCATCTTGAAGAGCAGGTTGTCCCGGGTGATGCCGGCGTTGTTGACCAGCACCGACGGCGGCCCGAGCGCCTCGGCCACCCGGCCGACAGCGACCTCGACCTGAGCTTTGACACTGACGTCCACCCCGGCCGCCATCGCCGTCCCGCCGTCGTCCTGGATCGCCTTCACGGTCTCGGCGCAGGCGGTCTCATCCAGGTCCAGCACCGCTACCGCGAAGCCGTCAGCGGCCAGCCGCTTGGCGGTCGCTGCTCCGATCCCACGGGCCGAGCCGGTCACGATCGCTGTTCGGGGACCGTTCACTGTGCCTCCCAGATCTCTCGGCGCTCAGGTGCGAACTTTACCAAGCAACACCAAGCAGGTGCGGTCAGATTGTTCGAAGCATGTCTTGCCGATTTTCCCTATCACTCGATAGTCTATCGAGTGATAGGGAGGGCGAGCCAGGAGGGCGCCATGAACACCGGCTTTGAGCAGATCGGGGTCAGCCGGATCCCGGCCGCCGACCAGACCAGCACCCCATGGACCTTCTTCAGCATCCTGGTCGGGGGAAACCTGGCCCTTGGTGTGATGGTGTTCGGCTGGATCTCAGTCACCCTCGGCCTGGGCACCGTCGACGCACTGACCTCGATCGCGACCGGCGTGCTCCTGGGCATCCCGATGGTCTGGGCCCTGGTCCTGATCGGCTCCAGGACCGCGACCAACAATTCCACCGCCAGCGGCGCCCACTTCGGCGTCCGCGGCCGGCTGATCGGCTCGATCGTGGGCCTGGCGATCAGCCTCACCTACACCGCCATCGCGGTCTGGTCCGGTGGTGACGCGACCGTCTCGGTGCTGCACCGGATCGCCGGCACACCGCAGTCCGGCATCGCCCACGCCGTCGCCTATCTCGTGCTGATCGCCGGGGTCGGTGTGATCGCGGTGGCGGGATATCACCTGCTGGCCCGAGTCGAGCGCTGGATGGTCGCGCTCGGCGGCGTCTCGTTCCTGCTGATCCTGGCCGCGTTCAGCGGCCGGGCCGACTTGGGATACACCGGAGGCGACTACGTGCTTGGCTCCCGGGCCACCACCTGGATCCTGTCCGCCGTCGTGGTCGGCATCTCCGGCCCGATGTCTATGATCACCCTGCTCGGCGACTGGTCCCGCTACATCTCCCCGGTGCGCTTCCCGGCCCGCAAGATGCTGCCGGTCGCCTCGCTGGGCCTGTTCGTCTCCATCGCCGGTCCGGCCGCCGCCGGCGTCCTGGTCGCGTCCGCTTTCCCCGACCCGTTCACTGACTTCGGCTCGGGCCTGGTGCAGCAGTCCCCGCTCTGGCTGGCGATCGCACTGGTGCCGTTCCTGACGTTGGGCACCGCGGGCTTCGGCGCGACCTCCATGTACAGCTGCGGGCTGGATCTGGACGCGATCCTGCCCTTCCTGTCCCGCGCCGGGGCGACCGCCGTGGTCTGCGCGGGCTCGGTGCTGCTGGTGTTCGCCGGTGCCTTCATCTGGGATGCCCAGGACTCGATCACCGCGATCTCGCTGATCCTGGTGGTGCTGGCCACCCCGTGGGCCGCGGTAACCACGATCGGGTTCCTGCGGGCGCGCGGCCAGTACCGGCTGGACGATCTGCAGGTCTTCAACGCCGGTCGCACCGGGGGCGCCTACTGGTTCACCGGAGGGTTCAACCTTCGCGCGGCGATCGCCTGGGCGGCCGGTGCGGTGCTGGGCTGCCTGGCCATCGACTGCTCGCTCTACTCCGGGCCGCTGGCCGGGCTGGCCGGTGGGGTGGACGTCAGCTTCGCTGGCTCGGCCGCGGTCTCCGCATTGGTGTACCTGACCCTGCTCCGGCTCTTCCCCGAGGCGGTGAGTGTTGCCGCGGTCTCGGACGTGGCGCCGATCAATCCAGCGGCGATCGCCGGCCTGGCCCCAGAGGCTGCATGATGACGATCGTGGCGACCGCCCGGCCAGTCAGAACCCGCGAACGGATCCTCGCCGAGGCGGCCGACCTGTTCGCCGTTCGCGGTTACGGCGCGACGTCCACCCGGGACATCTCCGCGGCGGTCGGGATCAGGCAGCCGTCCCTGTTCCATCACTTCGGGTCCAAGGGCGCGATCCTGCTCGAGCTGCTGGACCGGAGCCTGGACGACGCCGTGCCGCTGGCCCAGCGCTGTGCCCGGGGTTCAGGGCCGGCCGGTCCCCGGCTCTACCGCTATCTGCTGGAGGACTTCACCTCCGTGCTCACCTCGCCATGGAACCTCGGCGGGGTGTACTCCGACGAAGTGCTGCGCGATCCGGAGTTCGCCGTCCCGGCGGCTCGGCTGGGCGAACTGGACGCGGCCCTGCGGACGATGCTCGAACAAGGGGTGGAGGGCGGCGAGTTTCGCCCGGTGGACGCCGAACTGGTGCAGACCATGATCGCTGGACTGCAGATCGGGCTGATGCGGGAGCGCCCGTCGCTGGTCCGGAACGCGCCCCTGGCCGCCGCCCAGCAGGCGGCCGAGTTCGTGCTGCACGGCCTGCTGGCCCAGCCGGGCGCTCTGGCCGGCTACGCCCACTCCGGTCCCGGCGCCGCCCGGCTCAACCCATAGCCGATCGGAGGGGCCAGGCGTACCGTGGCTCTGGCTGGCCGGACCCGACGATGGGACGCCGATGCACGAGCTTGCGATCACCCAGAGCGTGATCGAGGCCGTGCTGGAACGCACCGGTCTCAACCCGGTCGCCTGCGTGCGCCTTCGGGTCGGGCGGCTGTCTGGTTTCGTCCCGGACGCGATGCGGTTCTGCTTCGAACTGGCCACGGCTGGAACGCCACTGGCCGGTGCCGAACTGGAGATCGAACGCCCGGCCGGGCGCGCTCATTGCCAGCACTGCGGCCAGGACTTCCCGCTCGATGACCTGATCCTGCTCTGCCCCTGCGGCAGCGCGGACGTTCGGGTGACCTCGGGCCAGGAACTCACCATCGCCTCGGTGACGCTGCAGCCCGTGCCCGAGGACGTCGCGGACGAGATCGGCGCCTGAGCGGGCGCGGAGAGGCGGGCTTGGATGTGCGCCACCTGCGGGTGCGGAGAGGCTGATATCCGGGTGGACGGCGCTGAGTTCCCTCAGCAGCACCTTCATGATCACGCTCACCAGCACGCACATTCACCCGTGCAGGCCCACCAGCCGTCCGTCATCGATCTCGAGACAGCGGTGCTGGCCAAGAACGACCATCTGGCTCAGCACAATCGGGAGTGGCTCGCGGAGCGCGGCATCCTCGCCCTTAACCTGATGAGTTCACCCGGCTCGGGCAAGACCACTCTGCTGGTGCGGACTCTGAGCGAACTCAGCGGCGTCCGGGCGGCCGCGGTGATCGAGGGGGACCAGGAGACCCGGCTGGACGCCGAGCGGATCCGCGCTACCGGCGCACCCGTCGTCCAGATCAACACCGGGTCCGGCTGTCACCTGGACGCGGACATGCTCGCCCGGGGCCTGACTGCGCTGCAGCCAGCCCAGGATTCGCTGGTGTTCGTTGAGAACGTCGGGAATCTGGTCTGCCCGGCCCTGTTCGATCTCGGCGAGGCAGCCCGGGTGGTTATCGTTTCGGTCACCGAAGGTGAGGACAAGCCGCTCAAATATCCGCAGATGTTCGCGGCGGCCGACCTGGTAGTGATCAACAAGGTCGATCTTCTGCCCTACCTGGATGTGGACCTTGAGAGCCTGGCCGGTAACTGCCGCGCAGTCCGTCCGGGCGTGCAGATCCTGCCTCTCTCGGCCACCACCGGAGACGGCATGCAGGCGTGGCACAGCTGGCTGACCAGCACAGACGCCAATCCGGTAAGGACATCCTTCCTTGACATCGAATCCATGTGAGCGTAATCACAGAATAAGCCGTAAACCGGGCCACCGAGGCCCCAGGCACAGGGTTCGAGACCCGCGTCGGGCCAGCGATCCCGGGAAGCGTGGCGAAGATGCCATCAGCTACGGGTAACAGCATCCGCGAGGCGCAGACCGCGGCGGAATCCGCCCTCATCCACGTGTTGTGGATCAACGCCGGCCTCAGTTGCGACGGAGACTCGGTCGCTCTCACCGCGGCAACCCAGCCCAGCGTCGAGGAGATCGCCCTGGGAGCACTCCCGGGTCTGCCCCAGGTCGCGGTGCACTGGCCGCTGATCGATTTCGAGTGCGGCCCGAACGGCGGCGCCGACGACTTCCTGGAGTGGTTCTTCAAGGCCGACCGCGGTGAGCTCGAGCCGTTCGTGCTCGTGGTGGAGGGCTCGATCCCGAACGAGAAGCTGCACGACGAGGGCTACTGGTGCGGCTTCGGCAACAACCCGGACACCGGTCAGCCGATGACCACCAGTGAGTGGCTGGACCGGCTCGCGCCCAAGGCCACCGCGATCATCGCGGCCGGAACCTGCGCGACCTACGGCGGTATCCACGCCATGGCGGGCAACCCGACCGGCGCCATGGGCGTGGCCGACTACCTCGGCTGGGACTGGAAGTCCAAGGCAGGCATCCCGATCGTGAATGTGCCCGGTTGCCCGGTTCAGCCGGACAACTTCTCCGAGACGATCACCTACCTGCTGTACATGGCCACCGGCCAGGCCCCGATGATCCCCCTGGACGACGCCCTGAGGCCGACCTGGCTGTTCGGCGCGACCGTGCACGAGGGCTGTGACCGGGCCGGGTACTACGAGCAGGGCGATTTCGCGACCGAGTACGGCTCCCCCAAGTGCATCGTCAAGCTCGGCTGCTGGGGCCCGGTGGTGAAGTGCAACGTGCCCAAACGCGGGTGGATCAACGGCGTTGGCGGCTGCCCGAACGTCGGCGGCATCTGCATCGGCTGCACGATGCCCGGCTTCCCGGACAAGTTCATGCCGTTCATGGACGAACCCCCCGGCGGGCGGCTCTCCACCGCCGGCTCCCAGCTCTACGGTTCGGCGATCAGGCGCCTGCGCGCGGTCACCACGCGCACGGTCGACAAGGAACCCAAGTGGCGCAGTCCCGGCGACCGGCTCACCACCGGCGCAACCCGAACCTGGTGAGGAGCCGGGCATGACGACGACCAGCGGCAAGCGGCGCAGCAGCAGCACCCGTGAGGACCTGGTGGAGATGGCCTGGGACCCGATCACCCGGATCGTGGGCAGCCTCGGCATCTACACGAAGATCGACTTCAAGCAGCGTGAGGTCGCCGAGTGCCACAGCACGTCGTCGATCTTCCGCGGCTACTCCATCTTCATGAAGGGCAAGGACCCGCGCGACGCCCACTTCATCACCAGCCGGATCTGCGGCATCTGCGGCGACAACCACGCCACCTGCTCCTGCTACGCGCAGAACATGGCCTACGGCGTGAAGCCGCCGCACCTGGGAGAGTGGATCGTCAATCTCGGTGAGGCCGCCGAATACATGTTCGACCACAACATCTTTCAGGAGAACCTGGTCGGGGTCGACTACTGCGAGAAGATGGTCGGGGAGACCAATCCCGGTGTCCTGGAACGGGCCAACCAGACGCAGGCGCCGCACAAGGGTGAGCACGGCTTCGCCACCATCGGCGACATCATGCGGGCGCTCAACCCGTTCACCGGTGAGTTCTACCGCGAGGCCCTGGTGGTCAGCCGCTGGACCCGGGAGATGTTCTGCCTGATGGAGGGCCGGCACGTCCACCCCTCGACGCTGTACCCCGGCGGCGTCGGAACGGTCGCGACGATCCAATTGATGACCGACTACATCACCCGGCTGATGCGCTACATCGAGTTCATGAAGAAGGTCGTGCCGATGCACGACGACCTCTTCGACTTCTTCTACGAGGCTCTGCCCGGTTACGAGAAGGTCGGCCTGAGAAGGACTCTGCTGGGCTGCTGGGGCTCGTTCCAAGACCCGGAGTACTGCAACTTCGAGTACAAGGACATGACCGAGTGGGGCCGGAAGATGTTCGTCACCCCGGGTGTGGTGGTGGACGGGAAGCTGGTCACCACCGACCTGGTCGACATCAACCTCGGCATCCGGATCCTGCTCGGAAGTTCCTACTACGAGGACTGGACCGACCAGGAGACGTTCGTCTCCCGCGACCCGCTGGGCAATCCGGTGGATCGGCGGCATCCCTGGAACCAGCACACCAATCCCCAGCCGCAGAAGCGCGACTTCGACGACAAGTACAGCTGGGTGATGTCGCCGCGCTGGTTCGACGGTAAGGACCACCTGGCGCTGGACACCGGCGGCGGTCCGCTGGCCCGGCTCTGGACGACGGCGCTGGCCGGGCTGGTCGACATCGGCTACGTCAAGTCCACCGGCAACAGCGTGCAGATCAACCTGCCCAAGACCGCGCTCAAGGGTCCGGTCAGCCTGGAGTGGAAGGTGCCCGAGCACGGCTCCAACACCCTGGAGCGCAACCGGGCCCGCACCTACTTCCAGGCCTATGCGGCGGCCTGCGCGCTGCACTTCGCGGAGCAGGCGCTGGTCGAGATCCGGGCCGGGCGCACCAAGACCTGGGAGTCGTTCGAGGTGCCCGACGAGGCCATCGGCTGCGGCTTCACCGAGGCTGTCCGCGGCGTCCTGTCCCACCACATGGTGATCCGGGACGGCAAGATCGCGAACTACCACCCCTACCCACCGACACCGTGGAACGCCAACCCCCGCGACAGCTTCGGCACCCCGGGACCGTACGAGGACGCCGTCCAGGGCCAGCCGATCTTCGAGGAGAACGACCGCGAGCACTTCAAGGGCATCGACATCATGCGCACCGTGCGCAGTTTCGATCCCTGCCTGCCCTGTGGCGTGCACATGTACCTCGGCGACGGCAAGCAGCTCGACCTGGTCCACTCACCGACCCAGTCCGTCACCGGAGAGTGAAGCCGAGGTGGAAGAGGCCCCCGCCAGCCTCGACCTGGGCGCGACCGGTGCCCGGATCGAGGCGCTGATCGACGCCAGTTCCGCGCATGGTTACCAGGCGCGCGAGCGTTCCGAAGAGCTGGTGCGCCTGGTGGCCGACCTGTACGGAGCGGGACTGGAGCGGATGATGGACGTCCTGTTCGAGGCCGGCCGGCTGGACGACGTCGCGCTCAACGCGCTGGCGGGCGACGAACTGGTGGCCGGACTGTTGCTCGTGCACGGATTGCACCCCCACGCTGTGACCCAGCGGGTGGCCACCGCGCTGGACAGCGTCCGGCCGTTCCTCGGGTCGCACGGTGGGGACGTCGAGCTGCTCGGGGTGAATGACGAGGGCGTCGTCCAGCTGCGGTTGCTGGGCAGTTGCGACGGCTGCCCGTCCTCGTCCGTCACGTTGAAACTCGCGGTGGAAACGGCGGTGCTGACCGCTGCGCCCGAGGTCACCGGCATCGAGGTGGACGACGCGTCGGTGAGCACGAAAGCGGCCACGCCCGGAGTGATTCCGGTATCTGCGCTGCGGTCGCGGCTGGAGCCGGCCAGCCATCAGTACGCCGGCGCCGACTGCCCCGCGGCCGACATGGCGCGCACGTGACTGAGGCGTTGCCAGTAGCTGGGCCGGGCACGGCACTGGATGTGCTGGCCCGGATCCGGGCGAACCGGCGCCCGCCTCCACCGGGCGAGCGATGCGAGATGTGCGCCGAGCCGATCGCTGAGGCACATCAGCACGTAGTGGATCTGCACACCCGTTCCCTGATGTGCACCTGCCGCGGCTGCTATCTGCTGTTCACCGATCAGCAGGCGCAGTTGCGTCATCGGGCGGTTCCTGATCGCTACCTCTCGTTCCCGGACGTCGCGATCACCCAGCTCGAATGGGACGCGCTGGAGATCCCGGTCGGCCTGGCCTTCTTCTTCCGCAACTCCGATCAGGACCGGGTGGTCGCCTTCTACCCGGGCCCAGCCGGGGCCGCGGAGTCCGAACTTCCCCTGCGTGGCTGGGAGCAACTGATCGCCGCGCACCCGCAGCTCGGCGTCGCCCGGCCCGACGTCGAAGCCGTGCTGATCCGCGCCCCCAGCGAGGGCGTCGAACCTGACTGCTACCTGGTTCCCATCGATGCCTGCTACCAGCTCGCCGGCACGCTGCGGAAGTTCTGGCAGGGCTTCGACGGAGGCCGGGAGGCCCGGGAGGAAATCGAGCGCTTCTTCGCCGAGGTGGCTCGCCGAAGCAGGCCGGCGCGATGACATCGCTGGTGTTCGACGTCCTGGACGTCGTCCCCGAACAGTTCGCGGTGACACCGCAGCTGATCGCGAAGCTGCGGGTGGCCGAGACCGGTGGCGAGCAAGTGCACGCGATCGCGCTGCGCGCCCAGGTACGCATCAACGCCCACCAGCGGCACTACACCGATGCCGAGGCCGACGGTCTGCGTGACCTGTTCGGCCCGCGCCAGCGCTGGTCCCAGACGCTGAAGCCGTTCCTGTGGATGCAGACCTCGGCGATGGTTCAGGGTTTCACCGGCGCATCCGAGGTCGATCTGCCACTGCCCTGCTCCTATGACTTCGAGGTGAGCGGAGCGAAGTACCTGCAGTCCTTGCGCGAGGGCACGATCGGACTCGAATTTCTTTTCTCCGGAACAGTTTTCACCCGCGGTCAGACCGGGTTCTCGGTGACCCAGATCCCCTGGGACCGCGAAGCGCGCTTCGATCTGCCGGTCGCGGTCTGGCGCCAGCTGATGGATCAGCACTTTCCCGGCGACAGCTGGCTGCGAGCGCGCCGGGACACCCTTGAAGCCCTGGCCGCCTACCGGTCGGAGCACGGTCTCACCTCGTGGGACGAAACCCTGACCAAGCTGCTCGAGCGGGCGGAGCGGGTGGCGTCGTGAACACCGATCTCGAGGTGGCCCGCGCTGTCGCCGACGCCGTCCTCTACGAGGGCTACCTGCTCTACCCCTATCGGTCGACGTCCAGCAAGAATCAGCTGCGCTGGCAGTTCGGTGTGCTCGGCCCGCCCGATGCCGCCGCGGCTGGGTTCGGCGAGGAGCCGGACCTGCAGACCCAGTGCCTGCTCCGAGCCGGCCCGTCCGCCTCGATCCAGATTCATCTGCGCTTCCTGCATCTGCAGCATCGCGGTATCGAAAAACGGTGTGCCGATGATTCTTTCACGGCGATCGAGCGGCTCGATGTTGGCGGCACGACCTGGATCGGCTGGGACGAGGCGGTGGCGTGCGACGTCGAGCTGGGCCCCTTCGAGCTGGGGCCCGATCAGACACTCGATCGCCTGCTGGACGTCGACGTGGACGCCAATGAACAGATCGAACTGCTGCCGGACAGTAGTGGCGAGATCGCAGGCCGGGTGATTCGCCGGCGAGAGGCATTGACCGCTCAGGTGGCGATCTCGATCGAGCCGGACGGCGAGTGGGTGCGGCTCACCGTCCGGATCGGGAACACCGGCGCCGGGGCATCGTCGGCTCAGGACGCCCTGAGCCGATCCCTGATCGGCGCGCACCTGCTCCTGGATGCACAGGACGCGAGCTTCCTCTCGATGACCGACCCACCGCCCGGCGCGGAGGCGGCGGCCAACCGGAGCGCTCAGCACCGCTGCTGGCCGGTGCTGACCGGGCTGCCGGGCTGTGACCATCTGCTGCTGGTGTCACCGATCATCCTGTACGACTATCCCGAGCTGGCTGCGCAGAGCCCCGGCGACCTGTTCGACGCCACTGAGATCGACGAGATCCTCACCCTGCGCGTGCTCACCATGACCGATGAGGAGAAGGCGCAGGCCAGAGCCACCGATCCGCGGGCCGCCGCGATCATCGATCGCTGCGAGCAGTTGGCCCCGGCCGACATGCAGCGCCTGCACGGCGTCCTGCGCGATCCCCGTGCGGGCACGTCCATGCTGACCGGCGACGACTGGTGGGCGGCCGAGGCAGCGGCCGAGGTGACTCCCGAGCTGGACACGGTCTGGGTGGCCGGGATGGAACTGGGCAAGGACAGCCGGGTGCGTCTGCGCCCCAGCCGCCGGGCCGACGCCCAGGACATCTTCTACGCCGGGCAGGAGGCGCGGATCAGCGCCGTCCACGTCGACCTCGACGGCACCACCCACGTGGCCGTCACCCTGATCGACGACCCGGCCGCAGAGTTCCACGACTGGTACGGCCGCTACCTGTATTTCGCCCCGGAGGAGCTCGAGCCGCTCGCCGATCAACAGCTGGCCGATCATCACCAACGAGAGGAGTCATCGTGAAGGTTGTCGGATGGGTCGCGACGGCCGTGGGAGCAGGGGTGGTGGCGGCCGTGCTGGTGCTGACCGCCAGCTCGGTCCCGGACATCAAGCGCTATCTCGAGATGCGGCGGATGTAGCTCGGCGCAGTCAACCCCGTCAAGGAGGAACCATGACCGACAGTACCGGCGACAGCAGCACCCAGCCCGGCGCCCACCTGGAGGAAGAACCCCAGGAGGTGCGGGGGGCGCCTGGTTCCCGGGACACCGGATCGGACGGCCCCGGAGGCGGTCCGGCCGACCGGCCCGCCGGAACGGCGGACGAGGATACGGACACCGCCATCGACCCGCAGGGCGCCGATCCGGATGCGCCGCAGTTGCCCACCCAGTGACCACCATCCGCATCTGAACCAGGAGTGCTCATGACCATCAGCCCAGGCGATCCGGGGCCCGTCGACCCCGACGACGGCACCCGCGCCATCCCGCCCTATGAAGGGCGCCGCACCAGCGCCGACGTCTCCGGCGAGGAGGAGATGCGCAAGGAGGGCGCCAACGTGGCCGGAGCCACCGGTCCGGTGGAGAGCGATGAGATGAAGGCCCCGGATCCGCAGGACACCGAGCGTGGACGGCACGCCTCGCCTGCCGTCGAAGAACCGGCCAGCGAGGCTGGCGACGAAGAACCCGCCGATGAAGGGACCGGGCCGGCTCACTACTCGGGAACCACCCGGGCCGAGGACGCCTGAGATCAGGTGAGCGGATGACCGAACGGGTGCTGGTGGCTGGGATCGGAAACATCTTCTGCACCGATGATGGGTTCGGTCCAGCCGTCGTGGCGCGGCTGCGTGAGCGGGCTGGGCCGGCCACGACCGGCAGTGAGCTGCGCATCGTCGACTACGGCATCCGCGGCATGCACCTGGCCTACGACCTCTTGGACCCGCCGGATGTGCTGATCCTGATCGACGCCGTCCCCGATCGAGGTGCGCCGGGCCAGATTTCGGTGCTGCGGATCGAGCCGGAGCATCTGCCCGCCGGCGCGGTGGACGGCGGTCAGCTCGATGCCCACGGCATGGACCCGGCCACCCTGTTGAGCAATCTGGTCTCCCTGGGCGGCCAGCTGCCCCCGACGACCTTGCTGGTGGGATGCCAGGTGAGCGACGTCGGTGAAGGAATAGGTCTGACCCTTGCCGTGGCGGCATCGGTCGATCAGGCCGCCGACATCGTCCAGCGCGTGCTCGATGGCCAGGGCCGGCAGGCCGGCCTGAGTGAGGTGGTGTGAGATGTGCCTGGGAATCCCGGGTCAGGTCGTGTCCATGGTCGAGGGCTACGGCGACCAGCTCGCACTGGTCGCCGTGGAGGGGGCCGCCCGCAAGGTGAACATCGGGCTGCTCGATCAGCCTCCCTCACCCGGCCAATGGGTACTGATCCACATGGGTTTCGCGGTCGAGACCACGGATGCCGATGGCGCTGAGCACGCCATGAGCGGGCTGGAGTTGATGGGCCGTTCCCGGAACGAAGCCGGCGACGCTGATCAGCGCGACGCGGCCGAATCACTGTTCGGGCCTCTGAGCGACCTGACCGAACCGGTCGGCGACCCATGATGGGCCGGGTCCGGCGCCGGTTCCAGGTGAGCGGCGTCGTGCAGGGAGTCGGGTTCCGGCCGTTCGTGTATCAGCAGGCGACCAGCCTGGGCCTGTCCGGCAGCGTCGCCAATGATGTGCGCGGTGTGGTGATAGAGGCCGAAGGATCGCGAAAGGCCGTGGACGAACTCGGCTTTCGGCTCTGTAGCAGGCCGCCGCCCCTGGCCGTGGTGGAAGGCGTGACCACCATGGAGCTGCCATTGCGCGGAGGAGCGGGCTTCACCATCGCGACGTCGGATGCCACCGGCGGCGGCGCTCGCACTCTGGTCGGCCCGGACATCGCCACCTGCGCCGACTGTCTGACCGAACTGCGCGACCCGGCCGATCGGCGGTTCGGGCACCCCTTCATCTCCTGCACCAACTGCGGCCCGCGGTTCAGTATCATCACCGGCGTCCCGTACGACCGGCCGTCCACCACCATGGCCGGTTTTCTGATGTGCGCCGCCTGTGCCGGCGAGTACCGCGATCCGGCCGACCGGCGCTTTCATGCACAGACGATCGCCTGTCACGACTGCGGCCCGCGGCTTGAGTTCATCACTTCAGATACGGCACTGGACGACGACGCACTGGCCCTGGCCCGCCGGTCACTGGCCGATGGAGCGATCGTCGCGGTCAAGGGCATCGGCGGGTACCACCTGGCCTGCGATGCGTTCAACGAGGCGGCGGTTGCCACCTTGCGGCAACGAAAGCAACGAGGCGACAAGCCTTTTGCGGTGATGGTGCCTGACCTGGCCGCTGCCCGGGAACTGGCCCGCATCCAGGACGAGGAGGCCGCGCTGCTGACCGGCCCGCAGCGCCCAGTGATGTTGCTGCGCCGCCGGTCCCGATCAGGTGGCTCGGCCGTACTCGCAGCGAGTGTGGCTCCGGGTAGCCCGGACATCGGCCTGATCCTCCCCTACACGCCTCTGCACCACCTGCTGCTCTCTCCGCCGGACGGAAGGTCGGCCCTGACTCTGGTGATGACGTCGGGCAACCTGGGTGGCGAACCGATCGCGTTCGCGGATGCCGATGCTCGGGAGCGGTTGGCGAACCTGGCCGACGCGTGGCTGATCCATGACCGGCCGATCCAGGTGCCGGTGGACGACTCAGTGACGCGGGTGGTCGATGGCCGGGAAGCGCCGGTCCGTCGTTCTCGCGGGTATGCGCCGCTGCCGATTTCCCTGCCCATCGACATCGAGCCGGGGCTGGCGGTGGGTGCCGATCTGAAGAACACCTGCGCGGTCGGCGGCGGCCGCCATGCCTGGCTGAGCCAGCACATCGGCGACGTGGACGACCTCGCCACCCTCGACGCCCTCACCGTATCCGAGCAGGAACTGGAACAGTTGGCCGGGGTGGTTCCCGCGACGGTCGCGGCCGATGGGCATCCGGGCTACCGGTCCAGCGCATGGGCGGCCCGCCACGCCCGCAAGGTGGGATTGCCCGTCCGGACGGTCCAGCACCACCATGCCCACGTCGCCTCGGTGATGGCCGAGCACGGCCTGGACGGCAGTCGCCCGGTACTCGGATTTGCTTTCGATGGAACAGGTTACGGTACCGACGCTGCGGTTTGGGGTGGGGAGCTGCTGGTCGCGGATTACCAGGGTTTCCGCCGGGCCGCGCATCTGGCCTACGTGCCACTGTCCGGCGGTGACCTGGCCGTCGAACGGCCGTACCGGATGGCACTGGCCCACCTGTTCGCAGCGGGCGAAGACTGGGCTGACGACCTGGCGCCGGTCATTGCCTGCCCAGTGGCGGAATTGGGCGTCATCCGGTACCAGCTCCAGAGCGGTTTCGGGACGGCACCGACCTCCAGCATGGGCCGGCTCTTCGACGCGGTGGCCTCGCTGGCGGGAGTTCGTCACGTCGCGCGCTATGAGGCCCAGGCGGCCATCGAGCTGGAGGGGCTGGCCTGCGACGTCGATGCCGACGAGCGCTACCGCTTCGAGCTGAAAGAAGACGGCGGCACGGTGCTGGCGGACGCAGCGCCGGTGATCAGATCCGTCGTCCGGGACCTCCGGACGAAAGTTCCACAATCACTGCTGGCAGCGCGCTTCCATTCCGGCGTCGCCGAACTCATCGTTGAGCTGGCCTGCCGGCAGAGAACCGCCACCGGGCTGGGCGTCGTCGTTCTCGGTGGCGGGGTGTTCGGCAACGCGCTTCTGCTGTCGCTGGCCCGGAGCCGGTTGGAGAGTCGCGATTTCGAGGTGCTGACCGCACAGAAGGTGCCGGCCAACGACGGCGGCATCGCGCTGGGACAGTTGATGATTGCTGGTGCACGGAAGGAACCGAGGAGAAGCTGATGTGCTTGGCAGTGCCGGGCCGGGTGGACACCCTGGCCGAGCGGGACGACACCCTGATGGCCGAGGTCGACTTCGGTGGTGTCCGTAAGGATGTCTGCTGCCAGTACGTTCCCGGCGTCCGGGTCGGCGACTACGTGATCGTGCACGTCGGATTCGCGATCCAGCGGCTGGACGAGGAATCGGCGAGGGCGACTCTGGCTGACTTCGAATCACTGGGCATTCTGGAGGAGGAGTTCGGCGATCAGCTGGCTCTGGCCCAACAGCAGGCCAACGGAGAAACAGGAGGCCCGCGATGAAGTATCTGGACGAATTCAGCAATCCCGACCTGGCGAAGCGGCTGCTGGATCAGATCCACCAGGCCACCCACCACGAGTGGGCCATCATGGAAGTCTGTGGCGGGCAGACTCATTCGATCATTCGGCACGGCATCGACCAGTTGCTGCCCGACGGTATCGAGATGATCCACGGCCCGGGCTGCCCGGTGTGTGTCACTCCGCTCGAGGTCATCGACAAGGCGCTGGCCATCGCGGCCCGGCCGGATGTGATCTTCTGTTCGTTTGGGGACATGCTGCGGGTGCCGGGCAGCTCGCAGGATCTGTTCCGGATCAAGAGTGAGGGCGGCGACGTCCGGGTGGTCTACTCGCCGCTCGACGCGCTCAACCTGGCCCGGGCCAACCCGGGTCGGCAGGTGGTGTTCTTCGGGATCGGGTTCGAGACCACCGCGCCGGCCAACGCGATGACCGTGTTTCAGGCCAAAAGACTTGGCCTGCGAAACTTCTCCCTTCTGGTGTCGCACGTTCTGGTGCCGCCCGCCATTGCCGCGATCATGGAGTCGCCGACCTGCCGGGTCCAGGCGTTCCTGGCTGCTGGGCACGTCTGCAGCGTGATGGGTACCCAGGAGTATCCACCGCTGGCACAGAGGTACGGCGTGCCGATCGTGGTCACCGGGTTCGAGCCCCTGGACATCCTGGAGGGCATCCGGAAAACCGTGCTGCAACTGGAATCCGGAAAGCACGAGCTCGAGAACGCCTACCCGCGGGCCGTGCCCGCCGATGGCAACCCGACCGCCCGCAAGATGCTGGAGGACGTGTTCGAGGTCACCGACCGAGCCTGGCGCGGTATCGGGATGATCCCGGGCAGCGGCTGGCGACTGTCGGACGCATACCGGGAGTGGGACGCCGAGGCCAGGTTCGAGGTGGGTGACATCCACACCGACGAGTCACCGATCTGCCGATCCGGGGAGGTGCTGCAAGGACTGATCAAGCCGCACGAGTGCTCGGCGTTCGGACGGGAGTGCACGCCCCGGAATCCGCTGGGGGCCACCATGGTGTCGTCCGAGGGGGCCTGCGCGGCGTACTACCTGTATCGGCGGCTGGCGCCGCTTCCCACACCGTCCACCCTCCCGGTGCCCGCATGAGCAGGCCGGTCATCGATCTGGACAGCTGGGCCTGCCCGATGCCCCTGCGTGATTCACCCCGGATCGTGATGGGTCATGGCGGTGGCGGGGCGATGTCGGCCGAGTTGATCGAGCACCTGTTCCTGCCCGCATTCGGCGCTTCGGCCGGGAACGGGCTGGGTGACAGTGCCGTCCTGGACATCGGCGGAGCACGGCTGGCGTTCTCGACCGACTCCTATGTGGTGCGGCCGATGTTCTTTCCGGGCGGGTCGATCGGTGATCTGGCCGTGAACGGCACGGTCAACGACCTGGCCATGTCCGGTGCCCAGCCTCTTGCGTTGTCCACCGCCTTCATCATCGAGGAGGGCACCGACCTGACCGACATCGGCCGGGTGGCGCAGGCGATGGGGCGCGCGGCCGTGGCGGCCGGGGTCCGGCTGGTGACCGGCGACACCAAGGTCGTGGACGCCGGGCACGGGGACGCGGTGTTCATCAACACCGCAGGCATCGGTGTTGTGCCGGAAGGAGTTTCAATCTCGCCGAAACGAGCCCGGCCCGGCGACGTGGTGATCGTCAGCGGTGATATCGGGTCGCACGGGGTGGCGGTGATGAGCTGCCGGGAAGGACTGGAGTTCGGCACTGCGGTCGAGTCGGACAGCGCGGCCCTGCACGGACTGGTGGCAGCCATGATCGAGGCGGGAGGGGACGGCGTTCACACCCTGCGCGACCCCACTCGTGGCGGTCTGGCGGCGTCCCTGAACGAGCTGGCCCGAGAGGGTGAGGTCGGAGTCGAGCTGGTCGAGCGCGATCTGCCCATCCCGGCTGCGGTGCGGGATGCCTGTGGGCTGCTCGGGCTGGACCCGCTGTACGTGGCGAACGAGGGTAAGTTGGTGGCCTTCGTGGCTGCGGATTCCGCCGACGCGGTACTGGCTGCCATGCGCGGACACGAATTCGGTTGTGGCGCAGCGGCGATCGGCCACTGTGCTGCCGAACACCCCGGTATGGTGGTGAGCCGTACTGGGCTGGGCGGCACCCGGGTGGTCGATCTTCCGCTGGGCGAGCAGCTTCCCCGGATCTGCTGAGTGACCGAGCCCGGCGGGGTGACCTTCTCCCGCTATGCCTTCCCGCCGAACGAGCTGGGCCACTGCGGGCCGCCAGGCGCGGAGGTGCTGCTGGAGGGGGCTTCGGCCGATGAACTGCGCTCCCGGGCCGAGCATTTCGAGGGTGCCTGGCCGTATCTGGAACTGATCGCCCGCAGCCTGGGCATCGACGATCCACTGGCGCCCGCCGTGGTTTCGGCGTACTGGCTCGGCGGCAGCCTGCTGAACAGGGTTCCGTCAGCGGATTTCGCCGAGACCGTGAAGACTTCTTTCGGCGGCCAGCCTGGAGTGCTGGACCGCCTCCAGGAGGTCCCCGCGTTGCTGGATCCGGGGCCCAGTCATGCTTTTCACGTTTTCGTGGTCTATCCCTGGATCGGACTACTGCACCGTGGCGGTGATGTGGCCCGGTCGATCCTGGATCAGTGCCAGGTGCGGTGGGGAACGGTCGAGTGGGTGGACGGCGATCAGGCCGGGGTGTCGTCGTCGCCCCTGAGCTGGGACGGCAGGATGCTCGGGCTGGGCTCCGAGCGGGTCGAGACGCGGCGCTGGAGCCGGGACGGCCGTGGGTTCGTCCAGGATCTGCAGCGCGGTGATCAGGTGTCCCTGCACTGGGAGTGGATCTGTGACCGGCTCAGCCCGGTGCAGACCGATGAGCTGGCGGCGCGGACCGGTCACCAGCTGGCCCGGGTGAACGACTGGCTGGCCAGCCAGCAGCTGCAGGCCCCAGCTCAGCCCGAGAGGCCGCGGTCGCGAGCCCACTGGGGATGGCGGAGGGACGCCCAGACCTGATTGCGGCAGTCCGCATCCGATTCACCGTTCGAGTCGTCCACAGCCCGTACGACCGCCAGGTTTTCCACAGATTCGAATCCAGATCCCCGCCAGCCCAGGGCTGCGCTCACGCTCCCCGTATGACCTTCGACGACCACATCTCCACCCGGCCGCACCCGTTCGCCGGCGACGCCGAGGGCGAGTGGATGGTGATCTCCATCGCCGATCCAGAAGGAGCCGGTGCTGACGGCGCCTATACCGAGGGCTTGTCCCGGCACGGGTTGCCCGAGCTGGCGCTGTGGGCGCGGCCCAGTGAGGGCGCGGATCCAGGTGCTGACTGGCTGCTCACCCACGACGACCGGCTGGCCGCTCTGGACGGCTGGGCCTGTGACCTGCTCGACGGGATGCTGGCGCCGGATGAGGTGCAGCGGCGAGCCTACGACCACGGGCACGCCACGGTGACGTTCAGGTTCGGCGCACCGGTGAGCGCTCAGGTTGCTGGCATCCCTGGTCTGCCTGCCGAACGCCCGGTGATCGTGATCCGGTGGTCACTCAGTCGCCGAGGGCCAGTCGCCACGCCCGATCCTCAGTCCCCCGGTTCACGCCGGGCCCGGCGCTGGCTCGATCGAGCCACGGTGATCACGGCAAACTGGCGGCTCGATCCGGCGGCCGGGCGGAGTCCGGTGGCTCCTGCCCTGATCGGCCGGGCCGCGCGATTCGGGCCGATGCATGACTGCGTTCAGGCCCGGATCGATCAGTTCTTGAACGCGGACGAGCCGGTGCTGAGCGCCTTCTTCGAACGGATTCCCAAGGTCGCGCTGGTCCAATGCGAGCACTGCGTCCACGAGGAGCTGATCCGGCTGGCCAGCCAGGTGGGCCGGGGCGGCGGCGCCCGCGAAGCCATCAATGCCGCTCAACTGCTGATCCCGCCTCTGACCGATGGCGCCGGTATGCCAGCGCCCGATGAGCGAGCCGGGCGCAGAGCCGACAGAACGACGGACGGCCCACCTAGCGGCTCAGCGGAGGGTCCGGCCGAGAACTCGCCCGGCCGATCGGCGAACAGCACCGCCGCCCAGCCGGGTTCGTTGTCCTGGCGGGTACTGCTCGGCCGGCTCCGGATGACGCTGCCGCCTGCATTGGCCGAGGACGTCGAGGAAGCGATGCGCGGCCGGCTGCGAGCCAGTCTCGAATCCGTTCTGCTGGCGGCGACGATCGCGGACGTGGCGCCGATCCGGTTGCTGGCTCAGGCGTCTGGCACCTGGGAATGGCCGGTGCACCGCAACCGGGTTCCGGGCCGAGGGTGGCTGGCGCCAGCAGCCGCGCAGCGGCTTGTTCGAGACCTGCTCACCGGGCCGCAGGGCGAGAACCTGCTGATCACCGCGTTACCGGCCTTGAGGGCAAGCCCGGATGAGCTGGCTGCTCAGCCTGAGGCGGAGCCGGACATCTCCATCGACGAACTGCTACGAGCGGCCGGTCCGGCGCCGAGTCACCGCGGCGACGTCGATCTGCTCTCAGCGCAGGAGCGCGCCGAAGGGGTGATCACCGGACTGCGAACCGTGGCGGCCGCGTCGGCCCGGCCCGGCTGGCTGTTCAGCCGCGCTGAGCGAGCGGGGGTGAGCCGGTCGCAGCTGCGCCGAGCCGAGGATCTGGCCGCGCCGCTGCTGACCGCCGTCGCCCTCCCCGCCAAGCTGGAACCCGACACCTGGCAAG